>CAZFUG010000344.1:0-4633 GCA_964522035.1 uncultured bacterium | reverse complement strand
TTCTATCTGCATGCCCTCGAAAACAGCAAAAATATCAAGGTTGCTGCCGGCTGCTGCGGCTTTTTGCCGCAGTTCGGCTACTATCTGGTCAAGTTCAGCGTCAGTGCGATCGGGATCATGATGAAAGAGCCCCAGACGTTTGACTTTGGCATCCATGGCCAGTTTTAAAACCTGGTTGTAGGTCGAATGCCCCCAGGTTTTGGTTTTTTCATACTCTGTATCTGTATACTGCGCATCATGAAACAGCAGATCAACGCCTCTGGCGAAGTCAGCGTATTCATATGGAAGAAGGCCGCCTGGATGGCGGTGCCCGAGCTCATTGTCGGTGAGAAAAACGAACTGTTTGCCTGCTTCTGTGAATTTGAAGCCAAAACCGCCGTTGGGGTGACTGAGCTCAATGGTTTCGACTTTCATGTGCTGGCATGAACCGCAACCGGGGCCACTACAGCCAAAATTGAACTGTGCCCGCAGTTGTTCAAAATCGACCGGGAAATACGGTGCTTCAAGCTGTCGCGCCAAAGCCTGGCACATATAGTTACGGGCTGATTGAATACCGCAGACGTTGATCTTGAAGCGACTGAAATATGCCGGAAGAAAGAACGGAAAGCCCATGAGGTGATCCCAGTGCGAATGGGTCAGAATCAGGCAGATTTCATTGCTGCCATTTTCCTGCAGAAGTTTTTTACCGAGATTTCTCAGGCCGGAACCCGCATCGACAATGGTGGGAAACCCCGCCTTGTTGCGTATCTCAAGACAGGTGGTGTGCCCGCCGTATTTGAGAGAATTCTGCCCCGGTGTCGGTAAAGTGCCTCTGCAACCCCATACTGTTATATTCATGTGCTTTCCTCAAAGTTCTTTTCGGGGCTTCGGGTTAACTGCGGCTTATGATTTCTATAAGATGAAAGCCGAACTGAGTTTGAACCGGCCCATATACATCGCCAATCTTACCTGAAAAAACTACTTTGTCAAATTCCTTGACCATCATGCCCGGTGAAAATTCGCCAAGGTCTCCGCCTTTTTTGCCTGATGGACATTTCGAATGCTTGCCGGCCAGGGCGGCAAAATCTTCACCTTTGTTGATGCGTTCAAGAAGTTCGAGACATTCTTTTTTTGTTTCGACGAGAATATGGCGTGCGCGTGCTTTTGTCATCTGTTGTGTGTTCCTTTCTATCTGCTTTTCTGGCATATTGCCAGAATGCTGTCTGAAGTGTCTGAAGAAAAATCGCTGCCGGTCGGACCAAACAGCTGGATGTCGGCAAATCCTGCGTCTTTGAGCATGGCAAGGAGCTCTTCGTCTTTATAAATCTGCATCTGCCAGTCTTCGTGGAGTTCCTGGGGGGGATTGAAGCCATCCTGCCAGCGTGTGGCCGATTTAACTGTGATCTGGGCTGTTTTTCGGCTCAAAGAGCAGTTTCTGACGTGATGCACCAGCATGCCATCGACGATGGCTTCGCGACTCATGTATTTGTAGTCGCGAAATATGCCGGCTGCCATTGCTTTGAAATTAAGAATATCGACTACGAGAAGTCCGCCGGGGTTGAGGTGCTGCAGGGCGTTGGCAAAAAACAACCGGCAATCGGCCCTGGAAAGATGCCCTATCGCATTGAATATGCAGATTGCGGCATCGAAAGAGCCTGGGTCGCAGGAGCGCATATCGCCAACCATGAATTTTACCGGCGTTTTGCGCGCTTTGATTTTTGCAATTTTCAGCATTGCAGGGTTAAGATCGCAGGCAGTGACCTGATACCCGGCTTTTGCGAGTCCAATACTCTGGGCGCCTGTGCCGCAGGCAAAGTCAACGACGGTTTTAACGCCGTTCAGGCTGAATAGTTCGTTGAGAAAGACATTGAGCTCTTTCGACTCGCTGTGTCCGTCAAGCTCAAAGTGATCGTAAAAACGCGCATAGGCTTCATAATCAGGTTGCCTGAGTTCTACCGAATCGTTTTTCTTTTTTACCTGGGCCAACTGGTGTCTCTCTTAATGTCTACCAGAGAATATGCGGCAGGAAATGCGGAAGCATGATTTTCCACCATGGCCAGTCATGGTTGACATCGTGCCCCCATAGATCTACCCAGGCCGGAATACCCTTTTCCTCAAACAGTTGCTTGAGACGGTATGTGTCTTCCGGGTATTCCCAGGCGCCCTGGCCGGTGCAGATGATTATGCGCGCCTGCCTGATCTGATCGAGAAACCACGGGTCATTGAGATTCGGCAGATAATCAACCGGTGAGTTGAAATAGACATTCTGATCGAAATAATCGCCGACAACCTGTCTGAGCGAGTATATCCCTGCAAGGGCAATGCAGGCATCGAAAACGTCGGGGTGTCTGAGCAGAAAATTGACTGAGTGGTAGGCGCCCATACTGTTGCCGGTCAGCGCAATTTTGCAGTTGCTCTGGCAGTGATTGCGTATGAACGTGGCAACTTCGTTGACGATATAGCCATCATAGGCTTCATGACGGTAGACATTGTCGCCCATGTGGCCGTCTTTGCGCAGAATTGCTTCGTTGTCGATGCTGTCGACGCAGAAAACTTTCAGGCACCCCTGCTCAACGTGCTCGCGCACGATGTCGAGCATGCCAAAATCTTCAAATTCATGAAAAGTGCCGCCGGCACATGGAAAAACCAGCAATGGCCGGCCATAGTGCCCGTAGACCTTGAGACGCATTTCGTGACCGATGCGCTGACTGTGCCATGAATGATATTCTGTATGCATTTCTGACTCCTGTGAAAGTTTTGTTTAATTAAGAGTTTTCGGGCAATTGCTGCTTGTTGCTCAGCTGATGTGTCTTGAAAGAGTCCATTTAATATGCCATCTGTCTGATTTTCCATCTTTTTCGAGACAGATGATGCCTGAATACTGGAATTTCATGATCTGGTGGTCACAGCTGCCGGTAATAAGAAATGAAAGAAGCTTTTGCAGAAACGGCAGATGTCCGACCAGCATCAGGTTGTCACTCATTCTGATTTTTTCGACAACCGGCGTGATGTCGCTGTCTGGGTTCATGCTGGAAAGCTGCTGCAGTCCGTGCACCGGTTTGAGCTTATTGGCGAAGATTTCTGCTGTCTGCCTGGCACGCAGTTTTTCGCTGTGAATAATCTGCTCGACCGGCACCATGTAATACTCGGCAATGCTGGCGATGTGTGAAGTTTCTTTGATGCCGATGGCCGCGAGCGGTCTCTGCGGATCGTTCTCTTCGGAGACTGCCTGCCCATGCTGAACCAGATAAATAGCCATAAAACCACCAGAAAATTATTTTGAAAATGCTGCAACGTTACAGCCGCATCGACGATAAAATATCATTCCCAGACAGCAACCACAATAGAAAAACAACATTTCTGCCAATTCAGGTATTGCCTGTGGTGTCTTGAGCTTTCACAGGCGCCGTTGCAAATAATGGCAGGGGAGGGTATATTTGTGGCAGAAGACACGAGAGGTATTAAAAGTTGAGGTAATATGCACGCATTTTTCAAGCCGGTAATTTTTATCTTTGTTCTGGCGTGTGTTTTTTATTACTGTTTTGTCAGCAGCAATACCCTTGAAATTAAAACTGAAGCTTACACCAACGCATCAGGAATGCCTGGTCAGAGAACAATTTATATCTACCATTGGGATCGCTTCACCGATTACATAAAGAATACGCCGGAGCGCATCAAAAAATCTCTTGGCGGCAGTTGAGTTAAGCCTTTCGGGTGCTTATTGCCGGCTGTCTTGTGTGACTAAATGTTTCATCGCATAATCGCAAAGTGGCTGAGATTCGCGCTGGCGTCTCTCAAAACCATAAACTCAGGAATGCCAGAAAAATTGCCAGCCACTTGCTATGCAAAAGTTTTTCTTCCTGAATTACAGCAGTTTTGAAAACTGCTCTCTGAATTTTACCGCACCACCGTTTGCCGGATGCCTTACTTTGGTAAATTCCAGGCCCATGGCGTTCAGCTGGATTGCGGCTTTTTCTCCAACTGCGACGATCTGTCGGGGCTTGAGGATGGTTATCAGATCTGCAAGTTTTGCATGCCCGGCCGCAAATTCCCTGTCGGTAGGAGTGCGGTTCGACAGCATGCCGCGGGATTTGTTCCATGGGTGCCAGGGCAGGGCGTTCCAGATGGCGAAGTCGTATGGGTTGATGCCAGAAGCGAGCAGGTGACCCCAGACGATCGTTGCTGTGGGCTCGTTAAACCCGTCTGGTTTGATTGATTCCTTGCTGGTGCGGCAGGGCATCATAGAGGTGAAAATGTGTTCTGGTAAAATACCTTTGCCGGCCTGTTTGCCGAGCAGCATTCTTTCAGATGTCATTGCGATGCCTGAAAAATGGCCACCCTGATAGCCGAGTGCTTCACCGATCAGCAAAAACCGGGTTCGACCAAGGCGTTCCTGCAGGTAAAATTTCAGCTGATGTCTGCGTATTTCGCTCGAATTAGTGTAGTCGTCGTTCTCAGGGTCATTTTGCCACCAGGGATTGAAAAGGTCGCCGTCGGGCGTTTCTCTTAAAGATTCAATAAAACTGTCGATATCGGCAGCCGGTTTGCTTTTCTTTTTGCTTCCCTTTATGTGGGTAATCTTTGGCGCGGTTTGAATTCTGATTGTTAAACACCGGGTTTTAAGACTCGTTTTTTATGTGTAGTTTAGCACTGC
>CAZFUG010000343.1:0-4649 GCA_964522035.1 uncultured bacterium | reverse complement strand
GACCCTGGTTGCGGGCAAGGCCGGTAGCCTGTGCCTTAAGATTGTTGCAGGTCTGTTCGGCAAGCTTGATCAGATGGTCGGTGTAGCTGTCGTCTTTGCCGAGAATCTTTTTGAACAACCCGCCGTTGCGTTCGGCCAGAGTTTTCAGAATGGCTTCATACTGACTGATTTCGAGCATCTGGCCATTGCTGATCAGGTAATTGCGCACATAGCCTTCAGATTCTTCGGGGGTATGGAAATAGCGGCGTGAGTATTCAACTGTCAGAACACATTCTTCGGGAATATCAAGATTGATCTTCTGAGCCGCCCGGGTTTTAACGATTTTGCCGTCGATCTTCACCGCAACCTTTTCAGGAGCAATAGCCTTGCCGGCGGCAGTTTTAAAGGTTATTGCGGCCTGACCACGGCTCAGAGTCACATCGGAAAGAATGCGATGCGGGAACACGATTCCCTGATAGAAGAATTTGACCGGAAAGGCGCGCAGGGCCGGTCCATAAAAGCTGTCTTCGAGATAATCACGGTGATTTTTGCCGAAAGTTTCGTAATACAGCACCACAGGTTCACCCCTGAGCTTTGCCGTGCCAACGATGTTAACGGCATGCACACCCTGCAGGATCAGCGAAACCTTGTCACTGAAAAGTCTTGAGGTATGCTGGGCATACATGATGCCGTAGCGCTGCAGGTCTTCTTTAATCTGCTCGATATTGCCGCGGCTGCGGTCGAAGGAGTTCATGAAGGGCAGATCCATGCCAAAATATCTTTTCGGCAGGCTGTAGCTGATATCACCTTTCAGCGGATCATTGATTTTTTCAGGAAGCTTCACTGCTGACATGATCCAGGCGTAGTGCTTGGGGGAGTAGGGAATCTTCTCGCCGGTGACCCGGTCGAGGCCGGTTTCTTTAACAAAACTGTAAGGGCATTTGGGGAAATTGAAATACAGACTCTCAATCATGCGCGGGTTGGTGCCGAATTCGCGGGCGCCGTTCACAAAAGAATCGTAGCTGCCGATTTTATTACCCTGGGCGATGTGCCACCAGTCGCTGGCCAGGCTGGCTGCGTAAGACAGACACTTTGAAGAACCGGTGCGGCGGCCGAGATGAGCTTTAAGGCCATTACTGTCGGTATGAACTTTGCGTTCTTCCTGGGTTTTGCTTGGCAGAATATTGATATAGTCAATTATGAACATGTCGGTCAGATCGGCCGGGTCAACCGGAACGCCGGCGCTGTGACCTTCACTGATCGGAATCAGCTCGGCAAGCTCGGGCAGGGCTGCGGCATCGGCGGCCTTTTCCCATTTATCGCGGTCAACAACGAAAAGCGGTTTGAAGTTTTTGTCCCAGACGAGGTAGGAAATGATGCGTTTACCGTCAGGCGAAACCTGAAAGAAGCCACCGACCTTTTTATCGCTGAGATTGAGAGGCACCAGAATCTTGGCGGGCCTGCCGTTGAACATGAGGGGCTTTGGCATGCCCGGCTCGCCATGCTGGCGAAGAACCTTGTTAAGTTCGCTTCTGAAGGTTGAGACATGGCCGAGCGAGTTGACAAAAGCAGATTTGCCTTCAAGGGCATCGGCAATTTCGGCAGAAACGGTTTTGAGTGCCGCTGATTCAGCAGCATTCTGCGCAGAGAGCTGCGGCAGACAAAACGCGATAAAAATCACAACGATGGCCAGTAATTTCTGCTTCATGATTACCCCCAAAAGCTTAAGGCTATTTTTTCATTATAAGAATATTGTGTTACACGTCAATACAAGGGTACCCCTTATCAGGGCAAGCAGGCTAAAATTGGCTTGTTTCGAGTCTTAACCGAGCTATCGCCTCTATAATCTTCGAGAACAAGTCTGGAAGTGGCGGATGAGGACTGCGTTACTCCGGACTCAGCAAAATCGAGGGGTTATATTTTGAGTTGTCCGGCCACCATCGGTAATTATTGCTGCCTGCAGGCAAATTAAGGAAAAACGCTGTACATTTTATGCCCGACAGCGGTACCAGAAAAAACAGAGAGCCCTGAACCTGACTGCGGGCGGGAAAAGAGCAATAATCAGCATGGTAAGAATCATGCGGCCGATCTGCTGGTTTTTTCGGGTCGAGGTTTTGACGCCGGGCTGGTCGATAATTACGAATTTCTGGCCGTTTCTGACGGCAGCGGCACGCATGCGTCTTGAAAAACCGATCTCTTCAGAGGCATAGACCTTTTCGTCAAAGCCCCCCACCCTTTTAAAGGCTTTGGCAGTGCAGAAGATGAAGCAACCGGCGGCATAACGGGCGCCCCGCGAAACCGCCTGCCAGAAGCGCAAAAGAACTCTGGCAAAAAATCCTGTCGGAGCTGAAAATTCAACCCTGGCGCCACCGCCGGCAACTCTGCCGGTCTGCAGCAATCTGAGAGCTTCTTTCAGCAAAGGAGCCGACAAAACGGTGTCAGCATCGAGGAAAATCAGATATCGGCCCTGAGCCGCTTTTGCCCCGGCGTTACGCGCCCGGGCAATCTGCCGGAAAGGCTCATGCACTACGCGACAGCCCATGGCGGCTGCGATATCGGCTGTATTATCGGTTGAATTGTTATCGACAACGATAATTTCAGCGTTCTGGCGCAGGCCGGCCAGAGCGGCAGTCACGCTGGCGACACAGGCCGCGATGTTTTCTGCTTCATTGAATGCCGGAATAATAACCGATAAAAGCATCAGAAAAACCTCAGGAGTCTTCTTCGACGCCCCAGAGATGGCCCTGCAGCCAAACCAGCGCCTGAAGCGAATCGCCCGGCTTCGGGAGAACCCCCTTACCAAGAAGGCGGGCTGTGATAATCACTGGCAGCAGCATTTCTTCGCCATCTTCAGAGTTGGCAACGACGACATGAACGTTCCAGGCTTTCTGGCCAAGAAACGGCCCGGCAATCTCTTCGACCTTGCGGACCGGGCCCTGCAGCTCGTAATGATCGGCACCGAGGTCTTCACGATTGAAGACGGCAGAAAAAAACTCGCTGTCAGCGGGCGACTGCAGATTAAAATGGTAGGCAAATGACCGCAGCACAAAGCGATAAGCGGCATTTTTACGGTAAACATTGCGGTCAGAGAGGTAATGACCATCATAAAAAGTCAGCGACAGCAGCTCGTCATCGCCAACCAGAGCATCGATCTGCGCTTCAAACCGATTGGCAAACCGTCGCACGCCGTTAACACGGCAATGATACTGAATACCGTCGTTAAAAAATGGAAAAACCGCCACCAGCGAATTCTGCTGCCCATTGCCGTCACTTCTAACGACGCAGGTCAGGCCTTTCTGATGATCGGGCCAGTGCAGCAACCAGCCTTTTGCCTGGTCAGCGGGCGCGGGAAACTGTTCTGCGCGCACCGAGGCAAAGGTCACTGCCAGCTGGCTGTCGGCAATGACATCTGAGATCGAGTCGAAAAGGCTGTCGGTATCTTCGTAGAACAGTTCGATCTGATCGAGGTGACCCGGCGACTGGTCTTCACTCAGGTCGATGATCAGGTCATCTTCAAATAGAAAAAGTTTTTCCATCGGGTTTCTCCCGCAACGTTTTTGTTCGATTTTATTATATACCGACCCGCAAACCATTTTGCGGAAATTTTCAGCATTCAATCATTTTGCCGAAAAATCGCAGGGAAAAATTTCTCACCTTCCCCAGATGGCAATTTTTTCGTGATGAATTGCAGGTCAGTATGCCCTCTATCAGCATTTACAGACACGGCGATCAACAATTAGAATCCCGTCTTCACCTGTAAACAGAGCATAACGATGGGATGATTCGACCGGATAACTTATTTATTGCTACAAACGAAAAATATTTTTAATTATTTTTTGTCTGCCGGCAGGCGCCTGAGATTTTTCGTGCTTTTCGTCGATTGCGAATGTCTGAGTTTGTACGCGTTTGTCGGGTATTTTTTCGTTAAAGAAACTTCATTTGCGGTCGAAAAGGGTTATGGATTTGTTTGCCTCCTTATTTTTCAGTCCGGGAATAATCCCGGATTCTTTTTTTTAGCGCAAATAAAAAACCGCCCTGCTGCCAGGACGGTTCTGAAAAGCGTAAACAGCGGTCAGGGCATAGCCTGAATGCTTACCTGCTGGAGTTTCCAGGCACCGTTTTCTTTGAAAAGATTCACAGAGAGTTTTACTTTTTCGTTCTTTTCGAATTTAGCCTCATAAACCAGAAGGCCATTCGGTACATCCGGTACAACTACGGTTTCAGCTTCGATAACAGTTCTCGACACGTATTTGCCGAAGGTTTTCATATAGCTGTCGACATACAGAGCCTTGAAGGCCTCCGGGGTGCAGATAGCGGCCATCATCACAGCGTAATCAGCATAAAATGCCTTTGAATCGCCGTCATTGTAAGCAGTCATTACCTTGTCGACCATGGCGTCGAAAGCTTTCATTTCTTCGGCGGCCGGCATCATTCCGGCGAAAAGAGCCGAGCAACCCATAACCAGCATAACCACCAGAACCAGCATCTTTAATTTCATTGTACATCTCCTGAAAAAATTTAAGAACCATCAGCAGGGTATTGCGAAATTTCTCTACAGTCAATCACCCCGGCGCTGCAATTATTGATGACTGTAAAATCAAAATCGGTTTACCCGATTCGGCGGCCCGGTCTATCAGTCAGGTTGCTTTTGTGAATAAAAAGCCCGCCTT
>CAZFUG010000342.1:3278-4703 GCA_964522035.1 uncultured bacterium | reverse complement strand
AAATCAACAGAAGTTTTCTCAGCACCTGAATGTACCTCCCATCTGTTCTCTCTTTTATCCTAACAAGACGGGAGACGATGCGGCAATGAAAAACTTTTTTACGGCTGATTGAAGAATTTGCGGTTGAGAAGCGACTGTTTGAAATTGATAAAATAGTTCTGCAAGCTTTGAAATGCCGCGAGCCCCGAAGCCGGGAGCTGTTTTTCGTCAGTACTCAGCCTGGAACAGAAATCAGCGAACAATGCGTCGAGCCGCTCAAGCTCTGCCGTTTCTGAAACTGCAGGCAGCAACCGGAATTCAGCATTGGCTTTTTGCAGAAGATTTTTGCCGGTTAATTTTCGCAGTTCAGTCAGATCATTGAAAAAGGGCCGCAGCGAAAAAATTGCCAGTTCGATAGCAAGAAATTTACGCATTTTTTCGTGCCCGTTTATCATGGCGCTCATAAGTGAGATACGGGTGATTGTAGCTTCAAGCGTTTCATGGATCAGTGTCATGTCGTCTTCGTCGAGTTGCCGGCGCACTTTGCCCAGATCGCGGGAGACACTCATCAGCAACCCGGAAATCTTTCCTGAATCAGGGCCTGCATTTTGCGCCGCAGTAGTTGTCAATTCTGTAGCCGTCTGCAGCCAGTTTTCCATGACCTCGTGGTGAAGTTTGCGTGCTGCAGCAATATTGAAGCCATTCAGATAATCACCGGTCTGCTGAATTTTCTGACAGATAGCCAGATTTTTTGTGGTTATTTCTTTCTGCATGCTCGAACCTGTGAGAATTGCCAGCATCGAACTGTCGCAGGCCTTGCACGCAACTGCTGTCGACATTGAAAGCAGCAGAAGTGAGATAATTGCAGTCTGTATGAAATTTATCTTCATGGCGCCGTCAGCCCCGGGATTGGAATTCTCGGAGTCTGAATTCTGACCGGCAGATTTTCGGCAGTGGCGAGGCGTTCTATGGCGGTGCCGGCTTCTGCAGAAAAGCCGCTGCCCGGGTGTTTCTTGAGTAAATTTTTATAGGCGTTGCTGGCTTCTTCAGGGGGTGCCGATGTTTCGAGAAAACGGGCGTATTCGAGCATGGCGCGTGGCGAATTGCCTGAGAGTTCGACAAATTTTTCGTAGTGCTGTCTGGCGCTGCTGCGATCGTTCTGACTGACGGCAACAGAGGCTAAAAGCTGGTTGATTTCGGGGCGTTGCCCAATTTTTGCAGCCTGATCAAGGATTCTGGTGGCTCCTGATAAATCACCGCTGACGATCAATCCTTCGGCTTCAGCCAGCATGGCATAAATACTTTCCGGGTTGCTCTTAAGAATATTTCTGGCTTCTTCGAGACCCTGTGGCACCTGAAAGTTTCTGATCAGTGCCAGAGCCAGCAGAGCCCGGAATTCATTATTGCCGGGGCTTGTCTGAACCGCTATTTTTTCCTCTTCTGACG
>CAZFUG010000342.1:0-3268 GCA_964522035.1 uncultured bacterium | reverse complement strand
CTGCCGCCTCAGCATACATGCGGTCTTCCATGAGCAGGCGGGCTTTAAGCAGCCTGGCTCTGGCGTTTTCCGGTTTTGCCGAGAGAATCTGGTTAACCGCTTCGGTGGCCGAAGCATTGAAACCTCTGACATACTGAATTTCGGCCAGACCGGCTGCTGCGTCCTGTATTTCGGGGTGGTCTTTTGCCAGAGCTTTGAAGGCAGTTTCGGCTTCAGAATACTTTTTTCGGCGCAGATAAATCTCGGCGAGATTCAGCTGGCAGAAAATGTCGTCTTGCATACTGAGAGCCTTTTTGAAGTGTTTTTCGGCTCTATCATACTGCTGCAGAGACATGCAGCTCGATCCGGCGAGAAAACTGGTTTCGAATTCGCGGTCACCATTATCGGTTGCCTTGTCAAAGCATTTGACCGCCTGCTGGTAATCACGCTGGTTGAAAGCGACGACGCCGAACAGATGCCAGGCGCGTGCATTGCGTGGCTCTCGATCGGTTATTTTTTGCAAAATCATGGCGGCTGAAGCATAATTTTCTTCGTCGATCAGTGACTGGGCCTGGTCGAGTTCAGTCGCTTTTTTGACTTTGCGGGGCGGTGTGGCAGGTCTTGGCAGGTTGGCCGTCTCCGCAGTTTCCTGAACAGCTTCGCTGCTTTCGGGTTTTGTCTGTACCGGTCGACTGAGCGAGAATTGCTGCTGCTCAAGCTGCTGCACGATGGCGCGATATTGTGGCTGCCCCGGAAAACGTTCGGCGAGAGTTCGCGCATGCTGCAGTGCTTTTTTATTTTTACCACTGCTGCTCAGACTGAATACCAGATAATATCTTGCCAGGTCGTTCGCGGGTTCCATCTGCACGACCTGCTCAAGGTATTCAGCCGCTCCGGCAAAATCGCCGGCCGTGTAGAGCTGCATGCCTTGCGAGTAAATTCCAGATGACAGATTCTGCGCCGCTGCCGTAACTGTCAGAAGCAGAAACCAGAATATGATGAAGTTTTTATTCATTTTATAACCGCTGCCATAAATTTTAACAGAGTTCTCTGGCGCCGGCCACTTTTCTAAAAGCATACGGGCCCCCGTTATTACCCGGGAGCCCGTCTGTAAACTTCAGGTATTTCTTAAATCAGGCTTTTTTGCCTTTGCTTACTTTGCGGAAGTGACCGTTGGTAAGGGTCTTGCTGCCTTTTTTGTAGTGGCCCTTCACGAAGGTTTTCTTGGCTTTTTTGCCGGTGATGGCTGATTTTGCTTTTACGGCTGAGTCTACAACGGCATTCTGTGCAGCAGCGCCGGTTTTGATGATGGCTTTTTTGGTTTTCTTAACAGCCTTTTTAACATTCTTTTTAACGGTTTTGGCCATTTTTTCGAAACATGAGGGGTCTTTTTTGGCGGCCATTACAGAAGAAACTTCAGCGGAGCCGGCGAAGAGGCCAAAGGTTACCAGTGCTACCGAAAGGGCTTTAAACAGGTTTTTCATACTTATACCTCCGTGGGTTTCTTATTGATTGCGGGTTTCAAGCTTTAATGATTTGAATTATAAGAATAAAAAACGAAACCCGTAACCCCCCGGTATAAAATTTTTAAAGACTGCTGAAAATAGCTTCAGACCATGACTTTTGCCCTTAACTCTGTTTTGATTCTGAAAAAAAATACTTATTTTGCCGGTAATTTTTTGTGTACACCGCTGTTTTGTTTATTGGTTTTTCAACAAACTGCCTTGTTCTCTGTGACATGTGGCTCAGGAAAAGACAATCTTCAAGCCATTAATGCTGATTTTTCGGGCACTGGACAATGGTGCGGATTTTATCGCCAGACATTATTGTGGCAGATAGCTTTCGGATAGCAGAAGTTACAGCATTCTTGCCGCTTCTGATTAGAGAGTCGGAATGACTTGTGACTGTTCGCTGAGCTGTTACAGGAGTTCAGCGGGTATTTTTGCTTTTAAGGCCGCCAGCCCAGGTGCATGATTCGGCGAATTCTTTTTCGTCGGCAAATACCGCAGTTTTCTTTGCCGGTATGCCCTTGATAAAGGCGACGAAATCGAGCTGCCGGTCTGATCTGTCGCGGCGGTCGGCAAAGTCTTTTACGATCGAGTCAGCCGGAATCCCGTAATTGCCGAGGCTTTTGACCATCGAAAAGCGGAGTCCGTGACCGTCTACCTGGCTGCTGTATGCTTTGGTAACCAGTTCAGTGCAGACAAGTGACTGTTCGGTGTTAAAACTGAACTGAAAATCATACTCGCGGCCGAAATATGAGAGTGCCAGCATTATTGCATGCGCTTTTGCAACCTTGCCCAGTCGCGGTCTGACAGCGGCAACATAGTCGCAATGAAGGGCACCGGGCAACGAATTGATAACGATGCCTTCGCTGATCGCTTCCATGATGCAGCGGGGCTTGCCATCTGCCTTGTTTAAAGTTTTCCAGGTGTTAAAGGCTTTGTTATATCGCTTTTCAAGCAGGCCGGTAAAGTTCTGGGCATCGTATCTTTTGCACCAGCGGATTATTTCAGGGTCATTGTCGAAAGTTGCGCTGATTTCGGCCGGAGTGCCGACATAAAGCAATGCATGCGGCCAGAAGCCAGGTAAAAAGATGTTCGACAGGTAGTAGTCCTGACGGCCTACGAGAATATCGCCAGGCTGCAGCATGCTGCCGAATTTTTCAAGCTGCTGGGCTGAAATCAGACGGGAATGCTTCTGCCTGATACGGGTATCACCAACCCATGTGAAGAGTTCACGCTGTGCCGGCAGTACCAGTTCGAGCGAAACATTGATGAGGCTGCGGCTGAGAAATTTCCAGGTGGGGTCGCTGGCAACTTTGCGCGACAGAGTGTTGAGAAAATCGCTGTGAGCAAGCAGATAGTCTGCAACCGTCTGCGGCAGAGCAGCATCGTTTGCCGTGCTTATTTCTTCGAAGTGTGAGATTCTGAAGCGATAGAGCTGTGCCAGATTTTCTGTGCTCAGAGATCTTTTAACTGCCTTGCTGAAAGACCCGGCCGGAATGCCATATTCTTCATTGCCTTCATTGAGCAGGTCTTCGAGACCACCGCGGCGGCCAAGAAAATTCATCATTTCAGAAACCATGATTACCTGAGCGAGCTTGGCCGAAATGCCTAGAGCGTAACCGGCAAAAAAGTTTCTGACTTTGTCTTTGTGCCCGAAGATCAGTGGGACTTCATACTTGCGGCTGATAAAATTCAGATCATCAAGAAAAGAACGGTAGAGGTTCCAGAAGCGGTAGATCGGCCGCATGGTTTCATGATTTTTCAGGGTGTCTTTGCGTGAC
>CAZFUG010000341.1:0-4731 GCA_964522035.1 uncultured bacterium | reverse complement strand
TACTCTCTTTTTCAAACTCTTGAAATCGACAGAATGCTGCTGAAAGAATTGAAAAATGAACTTGCCGCGTTTTCTGAAAAAGAGCTTAATGGGCCCGCATACGCCGGGCATCCGTCAAACATTGTCTTTAAGCATTGTTCAGACAATCGCAATTTGCCTGTCATGAAAATGAATCCAGATTACTGGGATAAATCTTTACCTCCTTCTGCAATTCAATTAATGGTCTTCTGGAATCCGGAATTTTCTGAACAGGAAATGTCAGAACATTTTGAGCGATTTGGTTATCCGATTCACTCGCAAAAACTGGTCAACCAGATCAACTGGAACGATATGGCAAAATTTCTTGCTGCGAAAAAGCAAAAATAAGTGTGCAAATAGATTTTCGTCAATGCAGCAGAAATTCTCCGATGAGCCAGTTGATGACCAGAAGTGCCACCAGAACAGGCACTGGCTGATAGAGAATTTTGAAAACAGCCGGCGACATGCCATCGGGGCCTTTTTTCAGCAGATAGAGTCGCAGCGGGATCTGCAGCGCGACCAGCAGAAAAAGCGGAATGCCCAGACGATGATAGGCAAAAGATGCCCGGAACTGGCCGTGGGCGAGTGCTGTGAAGCTTCTGATCAGACCACAACCAGGGCAACTGCCATTGTATAAAACACGATGCGGGCAGACCGGTGGCACACGCCAGCTGCCGAGCGCTACGCGGTCTTCGCCGGGGTAGGCGGGAGCAAGAAAAAACGGCAGCGTTACCATCAGAGTCGCGAAGAACAGCTGGATCAGCTGATTTATTCTGAACTGACGGTAACGCTGAGCTGCGATATTATTATCTTCCGCCACCGGCACCTCTGAGTATTGCGCCAATTACCATTGAAATTGCACTGTAGAGCATAAGTCTTTTCGCCTTCGGGTTACCCTGAGCTGCATAGATCAGGCCCTGAATAAAACCGATCAGCGGGCAGCAGAGAACTCCGATCCAGTCGGTGGTCGACAGTGGTTCGTCTTCGACCCAGGCGTTGGGTTTCTGAGTTTCGCGATCTTCATCGCGCTGAAATTCGTTGCAATGTTTGCATTTTCTGGCCCCGCGCATGATCGGTTCTTTGCACCAGCGGCAGGGAACAGAACCCTGCGAAGGCCCGGGCCCAGAAGAAGCCATTGCGCCGCCCATGTCATCCATGCCACCCATACCACCCATACCGCCGCCACCAGAAAGTTGTGGTGCTGCCGGTCGCTGCGGTTTCGACCCGGCTCCGCATGACAGTGAAGTGCAGCCGCCGCTTTGTTTCCAGCAGGCGTCGTGATTGATCGAATGGCATGAAGGACAGTTATGAATCTGCTCACCCAGCCCGATCGGCCGGGCGCAGATTGCACATGGCTGGCCGGCAACTTTTTTGTTTGCCTTCATCAGCTCAGGCAGCGTTTCGCCAGAGGCAGCCCCAGAAGGCGGCATGCCTCCCGCAGTGTGAGCAGCCAGCGAGGGTGATGGCGCAGCCGGGGCAGGGCGGGGGGCTGAAGAAACCGGGGGACGTGCTGGCGCGCTTCCTGCAGGACTTGCTGGTTTCGCAGCCTGAGTCGTCACCTGAACTGCGCTTCGGCATTTGGGGCAGGTTATAAACGGGGATCGCGACCCCTCAGGAATTTCAATCGACTCTCCACATTTTTTGCAAAATATCGTGGCCATGCAAGTTACCGCCTTTCCCGAAAATCTTCAGATCCTCAATATGAACAAAAAAACGAAAAAATCAAGCAGAACAACCCGAGCAGCGATATTCGTCCGTTCCCTGAACCTGACGAATATGTTCAAGACAGGTTGGCTTGCCGCAGACAGCACAGTTGACCGTGCAGTCATCGCAGCCTGGCGAAGCGCATATATGGCACTTTGCAGCATGTTCAAGACAGAGATCGACCTGACAAGAGCGGCATTTGGTATGACAGTGCACGCAGATCATGCGCCCACAGCTCGAACATTTGCTGGTAATACACTTGAGACAGATTTCGCGACCGCAGAGCTGGCATTTCATCGCACAACTGGCGCAGACGGGGTGCTTTGACGAGCAGATGACGATCTGTGAACCCTGCACGACGACACCGCAGTTGGCACACTGCATGGTGCTGCTGGCATCGATAGTGCTTGCCTGGGTTTCTGACAGCACCTTGTCACCAGCCTCGTAATAGGCCGAAAAGTCGATCTTGTCGATAGGAAAACGCTTGCCGTTATTGCTCGCCCATTTGGCCGCCTCGCCATTGAGCGGGCTTTTCAGGTTATAACTCTGATACGAGAGCATTTCGCCGATACGCACAATCAGATGCGGCAAAGATTCTCCGGCGGCCCAGTGATCACCGATACAAATGGCGTGCGGTGCGATATTCGGGTGAAATACCGGGGTCAACATACGGCACTGAGGTGGCTGGCGCGGGTATGAAGCGGTAAGATAGATTTCGGCAATATGGTTGTTTTTTACGGTCACAGAGCCATCCGGCTTCATGACCAGGCTGTTGATGAGAAACTCTATCTGATATTTTTCTGGCGGCGTACCGGTTGCAGCCTTTATCAGAATGCGGCCGCCCTCTTTGAAGGTTTCGATGATCTTTTCATAATCTGATTGCAGGCGTCTGTGTCTGATGCTCATTTCTGTTCTTCCTTTTCGGCTGGCTGTGTTGCGTCGGTCATGCCCAGAATTCTGGTCCATTCTGGCCCGAGAAGTGAGAAAAATTCATCGATGAAAATCGAAAAATTCAGCCCCTCTGTAACTGTTTTTGAATAAATCCATGTGTTAACACCGATCAGATAGCCTTCGAGATCGTAAAGGCCGCCGCCTGAGTTGCCATGGTTGAGTGGGGTCTGAATCTGAACCACAGTCAGTTCTTTCGAACCGAAGCGGTTCTTGCGCAGTGCCGAAATGACACCGTCGGTGTATGTCCAGTTCAGACCAACCGGGTTACCGATTGCAAAAACCTTCTGGCCCATACTGAGCTGCCGGCCGAACTGATATTTGAGCGTCGGCACGAAGCCTTTCGGGGTCTCGACCCGCAGCAAAGCCAGATCGATATCTTCAGGAGCAAGCCAGACCGGAACCCCCTTGACCGACTCACCCGAGAAAAAGGTCACTTCGACCTCATCTGCTTTTTTCTCGAGCTCAGACAGATTGCGAACCCTGGTTCCAAGCGAGAGTACGTGAGCGTTGGTCAGAATATAGGTAAAGCTGTCGCGGTTGCAGAGAGCAATACCGGAACCAGTGCCGGCCCTGAAGCCAGAACCGGATTTGATCGCCACATTGGCCATCAAAGGAGCTCTGATCAAAGGCTGAGCATTGCGCACCGTTTCTGTAATCTGTTTCATATCGAGCTTGACCTCGTCGATACTTTCTTCCGAAGAAGAAGTGGCAAGCGGGTAAACAGTAAGAATCAGGGCAAGAATGCCGCAGCCCATGCCGGTCATCGCCAGCAGCAAACCTTTCTGCGCGCTGTTTCCCTGAAAACTGGCCATGGCGATAGCTCCTATAAGAACCGAAAGCAGACAGCCACCCAATGAGAGCAGAAATGCAAGGGTCTGGCCCTGAAAAGAACTGCCACCAAAAAAATTAACCATACTTACACTCAGGGTCAGCAGACCTATTGAAAGAGCAACGATTGACAATGGCGACCAGCCGGCCTTTTTCTGGCGGGCAAGATCGTCGGCAATCGCGGCAGTGCCATATCGGCTGTTAACAGGTATTTCTTTGAGCCCGGCAAGATCGGCTTTGGTTATGACGATATCTGGAGAGCCCTCGTCGATGCGGCTGCTAGCTTTCTGGCAGTGATAACTGCCGCAGCCATTGCGCTGCCAGCAGATTTCGTGATTCAAAGAACCGCATTTGCCACAGAGCGCTGCAGTTTCGCCTTCGGCAAGAGGCCTGAGGCAGGCGGGGCAGGTTATGCCGGCTCTGAGACCATCAACAATAATAAAGTCTGCTCTGTTATCGCTCATTTTGTCACCACCGAATAACCCATAAATGAAATGGCCAGGACTGTCCAGACCAGAGAAATTATCAGCGCGGCATAAAACAACACTTTCAGGGTTGGAGGAAGGCGTCTGACGACAAAAAGCCCCGAATCGGTAAAGTGAGTAAGAAGATTGACCGGCAGCATGATCATGAACATGCAGCCGATGGTACTGAAAATAAACTGCGCAATTACACTGATCTTGATTCTTTCGATTTCTTTTTCGTTGTAGACGCGGTTCTGCCACTCAGATTTCGTCATCGGTCTCTCAGTCGGAAAAACAGAGCGACAGACTTTGCATACAAGCGCGTTCGCAAGTATTGATGACCCGCATTCAGGACATTTTTTTTCGGCGGTCCAGCCCGGGGTAAAAACGTCTTCAGCCACCGCTTCCTTTATTGTGGCAACGGGAGCAGCAGAACAACCGTAGGTACCACAACCACCGATTTCTTTCCAGCAGTCGTGGTGATAGGGAAGCGAGCAGACCGGGCAGACGGCAATCGTATCGCTCTGCAGAATTCCGGTGCCGCAGATCGAGCAGAGTTTTCCGAGATGCTCGGTTGAGGGCGACACCGGAGTCACCTGCACTTTTCTGGCCGCAGGGGCTGCCCCTGGCCTGGCTGATGGCCGTGCAGCCGGTCTGGCAACAGGAGTATTGTTGTTCATGCTCTGTCCTTCTGCTGGAATTCAAGCAGACTTTCACCAATAATTACGATGTCGCCCTTTTCAAGCATCTTTTTGCTGACCCGCTG
>CAZFUG010000340.1:0-4784 GCA_964522035.1 uncultured bacterium | reverse complement strand
CCTTGCCGTCTCGAAGCCGTATTCATTGAACGGGTTGCTCTCGTATATACACGTAAAACAGTTATGAGCGGCAACATGCGTAAGTTTAAGCTCACCATTGCCTTCAGTTTTTATCACCGCAGCATTGATCTGTGAACTGATCTTTTTCTGCCTGAAAAAAAGATTGTCGACTGGCAGAGCCGTCACAAAATCAAAACCGTCGAGGTCTGTCAGGCTTTCGTTGTAAGCGCCGCTCAGCTGCAGCTGCAGATTTTCGCACAACTTTGTCTCGGCAGCCAGATAACCTGAATCTGAATTGAAGCCATCGCGCTCGCCATTACCGGTCGCCTGTTCTGCAGCAGAAATGCCGGGGGTAGCAAACTGCCCGACCCGCAACCCGATTTTGGCAGAACCCGTTTCGAGGCGTGTTTCGACTGATTCGCCGTGGCCACCCTGGCCGTCTGTCCAGAGACGCAGCCTGCCATGATCGGGGAATCGGCTGGTAAGTCGCAGAGTGCCGCCGATACTGTTGCTGCCCCACAGAGTCGCGCGGTTTCCTTCCCAGAATTCGGCTTTCTCGAACTGTTGAGTTGAAAAGTCGCCAACATCTGGAGTTCCGGTAAATGGGTCGTTGACCGGCATGCCATCTTTGACCACGAGAATCTTGTTGCCAGAAAGCCCGCCGGCACTGACAGCCGCCACCGAACCGCTGCCGCCACTGCTGCGCAGATGCAGACCCATCTGACCGTCGAGAGAATCGACAATTGTGGTGCGCCCGGTTGCCGGCAAATTCTCAAACCAGGTCTCACCATCGGGTCTGCCGGTAATTTCTTCGGGGTAGTTCCAGGCCGGAGCATTTACTTCGACCGTGCCAAGATCAAAAGTCTGACTGGCACTGCTGCCTGCCGATTTTGCCTGGTCGGCAAAGCAGGGAAAGGAGAAACAGGAAAACAGGAAAAAGGGGAAAACAAAAACTTTTCTGAGCATGGGTCATCGCCACCTCGCGTAAAATGCATCAGAGAAAAGCTCTGATGTGACCCTGAGGTATTCCGGCTTGAGGTTCATCCGTGTGCCCGGTCTTCCCATCTTTCGACAGTGACCTTAAAGCGGGCATTTGTCCCCTGTTACGGCGACGGACTCGCGGGAGATTTCCACTCCACTTCCCATTCGGGCCACGGGGATATTAAACCAACACAGAGCGACTTGCAAGCGCTTTTTTGTTGATTAAAACTCGTAACCGGCGCGCAGTCTGATGTCTTTCTGCAGATTCGAATCTGAGGCGCCGGTTATAATTGCTCCCGAAAGCTCGACCCAGCCCCATTGAACTCTTCGATTGAGGCGACCCTCAAGATTCTGCACCGTGCCGCCACTCTTCTCGAAGCGGGTGTCTTCGACACCGATGCCAAAGGTGGTTTTGTTTGAAATGCGGCGTTCAGCTCTGCCATAAAGGGTGCGACTGGTTGAAGCGGTGCTGGTTTCGACAAGATAGCCGACACTGGCCCGGTCACGTTTTTTCGTGGTGAAAGTCAGATTGCCGTCATAAAACCAGCAGTCTGGAACCTTTGGCCCGTTAAACCAGAACTGGCTGCCTACTCCGCCTTCAACGTAGAGCTGACCGCTTTCAAGGCCGGCAAAATGCCGCATCATGCCTGAATCGGTGGTGTCATTGAAAAGCAGGCGATAATCTGAGGTCAGGTCAAACTTTTTTGGCTCGAAATATTGCATGGCCAGATGCATTGAATCGGTGGCCCCGCCGTTGAGGTATTCGCCGCTCACCCTGAAAGTGTCGGCATTGTAACCAAGAATGGCGCCGCCATAATTTTCGTCGAACTGTTTAACAGATTTTACCGCCATGTAAGCGTTGTCGTTAAAGCTGTAATGCATGCGCCCCTCGGCAAATGATGGCTGATTCGAGCCATCTAGATCAACCGCCGCGATTCTGCCAAAATCAACGGTGGTTTTTAGACGGTTGCCGGAAGGATAGAACCACGAAATGCCATCGACTGTCTGCAGCAGGTTGTTACCGGTCACAATGCGGCCGGCCTTGAATTCAAGTGGGCTTGACATGTTGTAGCCCTTGAAAGAGGCCTGATAAAGGTAGTTTTTTTCGGGCGCGATTCCAAGCAGGTCTTTATAAAGTACATGACGGTAGCCAAGTTCGGTTACCAGGTTCGGGGTTTTGCGCGTATAAACAAAACGCTGCGCCGATTTTTCGCGGTACGGGCCAAAAGGGGTATCGGTATTCGACTCTTCGCGCTCGATATAAGGCACCGGCATCAACGAACCTTCAGGCCGGGTCGAAGCAAATAGAGAACCGGCAGCAGGCAGCAGCCATACCGCAAACAGCATTAACCAGAGAATTGTTCGCCTTCTGTTAATGTTTTTTTCCTGGTTCGAGTTTTCTACTTTAACTATCGGACAAATAAGAAAAAAACCGTAGCCGCACTGCCACCTTCAGGCAACAGGAACCGATCAGAATCTAAATTAAATGGCTGTTTTCGGAATAGCAAAACTATATTGCAGTTCAATGTGCAGGCATAAAATCCCATTTATGCGCCAAAGGATTCAGGCAACTGTTTATATATAGTCACGCTGAGAAAAAACACCATGGTTCGAAAAAAACCGGGTATAATTTAATGCTTCAGGCATCTGGCAATCAGAGAAAAACTGCGATCAGATCAGTTAAATGGCTCATTCCATCAACCAAAAGGCCTTGCAGAAAAAATCAGGCAGAATCGGCGTCTGGTTTGTTCTGGCCACAATTTTACTCATACCGGCAGCGCTTATCAGCCGGACTTTTTCGTTATTCCTCGATGAATTCAGACAACAGCAGTTCAAGAAGCAGACAAATGCCGCCCGCATTGAAATGGCACAGATGCAGAGTGAACTCTCTGAACAGAATGTCATACAGTCTGCCATACAAAAATTTGCCGCACAGATCGGAACAATCTCTGAGAGCGATATTACGCCGCAATTTGCAGCTGCAGCGAACAAAAAATTTCGCTGCAGTTTTCCAGAAACGTCTATTTTAAATTGGTTTAATAACGACCTGGTCGCAATCACCCCAGCCGGCGAGCCTGAATTTGAACAAAAGCGAGCCTGGCAGGCTTTTGCCAGAGCTGTTTTCACGCCGGATGCCCTTGATCATACCAACCGCCGCCTCGCAGATGGTTTTATAAAAGCGGGAATCAGCGATTTTCTTGACACGGGCTTTTTTGCCGGCATGCTTAACCGTTGCTCACAAATCAGCTACAAGGGGCAACGCCACTACATTGCTTTTTTGAGGATTGTTTCAAGCCGGACCGGTCACCCGGCAGGCTATCTGATAACCCTCATTCCGTCAGAAAAAGCCCGGCCCTTATGGTTGCAGGAAAGAGCCATGGCACAGGCCAGACGCAAAGGTCATCTGGTCGGCACTTATTTTATCAGTGACGATAAAGCGGTTTACGGTTCAACGATTCCAGAAAACCTTCTGCACGGACTGCTCACCGATTACCGCGCAGGGCACTCAGCGATTATTCAAAACGGCACGTTTTTCTTCTCTGAAACCTGTTTCAATAACCCTGATCTTTTTATATGCCTGGGAATTCCGGTCACAACCAGGGACCTGTTTTTAACCAGAGTGCTTCAGGCAATTCCGCTGCTATTCTGGCTGCCAGGTCTGATCTGCATTTTTGCAGGTTTATTCAGGCCTGCGACTCTGCCGAACCTCTCGCTTAAAACCAGATTCACCTTAACCACCCTTATTATAGCGGTAGTTCCGCTTTTTCTTGCCTTGCTGTACAACTCGATAAACACGGCAAGGCTCAGAATTACAGAAGAGCAGAATGATTTTCAACGCTTGAATCAGTATCTGGCCATTATTGAAGATGATGTGGCAAGAAAAACCGCTGAATTTGAAGCCAATCTGAAAACCGGTTTTATTGCCCGCTTTAAAAGCAGACAACCAGACCAGCAGTCTGCTGAAGAACTTTTTGCAGAGCTCAAAGAGGTTGGCTGCGAAGTTGTAACGATTCTGACTCCTGACGGCAAAGCATTTCACGGCACTGAGCAAAAGCTTGAGAAAATCAAACAGAGAATCTGTTACCAGATTTCCTTCATCCGCGACAGTCTCGCCGAAAATGGTTTCGATGTTGTAGCGATTGAAAAAACTTTTTCCCGGCCTACCGCTGGTTTCAGCATCGATGACATGAAACACGACGGCCCCAATCTCAGACAGGATTTTCACGACCGCATTCTTCGAATTGAAATGGGCCCGCGTCTGTTCAGCAGCTTTTCTACCTATATACGCGACAAAAGCGGCAAAATTGCCGGCTGCCTGATGCTTGGCATCGATTACCGTGTGCTGCGGCAGACTTTCCTCAATCGAGTCATCTCTTCAAACAAGCAATCCGACTGCAGAATATTCACCTATTCACAGTTCAGCATCCGCAACCCGATGACACCGGCTTCGGCGAGTCTGAGGAACCTTCTGGTTCTATCAGATCTTACCGGAGATTCATTTGACTTCGTCCACCCGTGGCGCAACAACAGCTATCAGATTCTTTGCCGGCCACTCAAAGATCTGGATAATTCCGCCATGATCGTGAAAAAAAACAAGTTAACCGACCTGCCATCAGGGTTTGAATCAGCCTTTCTGTTGCTGTTTGTCGTAGTCACCTCTCTGTTGATTGCCACAAAAACCCTCGGCTTTTTCGACATGTTCTTTCTTAAACCGGTTCTAAACCTTGCAGAAGCCGCCGGGCAGGTCGAAAACGGCACATTTCTGTTCGATCCGGACAATATTGGCAGCAATGAACTCAGCA
>CAZFUG010000339.1:0-4846 GCA_964522035.1 uncultured bacterium | reverse complement strand
GCAATTTCGTTTCCGAAAAAGCCATAGACGACACTTTTGCACCTGGCACCTACAGTTACATCGTTTCAGGAGCAAGAGACTATGCCGGCAACCTTGTGACTCCTACCATTCACGGGGCTTTCACGGTCGAAATCTATGCCAGAAAACCGATGTTCAATGCTACCCTGACCAGCAGGCAGCAGCAGATAAGCGGCAATACCGATCTGTTCAATCAGCCATTCAGCCCCATAGTTCTGCCTGGTGTAGCAACTCTTACGGTTGCTTACAGTGAAGGCCCCCATTCAACTCCGCACCAGGTAAAACTTTATGACAGCACCAACGTTCTCGTAAGAACAATCAACCTTGCTGCCAGCGGCACCGAAGGCATAGCTGCAGTTGACGCAGCGTTTTTCGGAACTCCTGGCCTGATCAACTCAAAACTGCATCGTTTCACGGTTCTCGACAACCTTGGCAACTACAGCGCCACCTCGACTCTCAATCTGATCTATGACGCTGTTGGCCCCGATGTCGGCACTCTCACCATCAGTAATGTTTCGCCGGCCTCTGTCAAGCCTCTTTACTATCATAACCCGGCTCTGCACGGAAATCTGGTTGCCGCAGCAGAAACCAACGATGCCAGTGGCCCGGCCAGACTCCTGTTGAGTACTGGCATAGCCACAAGAACTTATCTGATGACTTCTGCGAGCGTAAACACCAGTTACAGCTACAGTATGACTGCTGCAGACAACAGTTCAACCGCCCTTCCCGACGGAACTTATGGTATGACGCTGGTTGACGGAGCAGGTAACTTTGCCACCGGTATCGCATCGACTGCGGTTCTTGTCATTGACCGGGTTGCACCGGCTCTGACTTCATCGCAGATCAGCACCGGCCTGTATTTGAGTTCAGGCGCAGCCGGGGCCGCCACCTTCACCCTCACATTCAATGAGCCTCTCTATCAGAAGGCCACTCCAACCCTCAGCATCGCCACTAACTCAGCAGGCATAGCCTGTATCTGCACCAGCTTTTCAGGGAACGTCGCCACGTTTACAACTTCAGTGGCGGTCGTAAACTCACTGCCTCAGGGCGAATACACCTGGAAAATAAAAGCCACCGACCTGACCGGCAACGTCTTCGATGGCGCCACCGGCACCGTACTGGTAAGATCGCGAGGCCCGGTTGTCGCTTCGATCAGAACTTCATCGATGCAGGCAACTACCGCCAGCGGCAGCGAAACTCTCATCAACCAGCCGTTCAGCTTCCTGGTCAACCCGGGAGTTTCGACTCTCTCCGTTCAGCTCGGAGGCGCACCGGATGGTAACCCGACCCTGATCCATCTGCACTATATGCTTGAAGGCAACGTAGTTGCATCTTATCCTCTGACTCTTGTCGGAAACGCAGCGACATTCTCGTGGAGCATCGTTCAGGGACCGCAGCCGGCACAGCCAACCACATACAATATGTTCCTGGTTGACACCAACGGCGACTACTCTCTCGAACAGCTTGCATGGCGCGTTGACAACGCCACTCCGACCGTTACCGGTCTCAGTCTCAGCGGTGGCGAAAACGATGCGGCCAATTCAACCATCTATTTCAACCCGTTCAAACATCCCTTCATTACCACAAAATTTCAGGCACCCGCCGAAACCGAGGCACCAAAACTGCGCGTCAGAAGTTCCAACTCAACCGACACATATGAGCTCAGCCCTGCCGGAACCGGTTTCTGGAGCACAAACTTCACAGGTGTATACAGCCGCAGCACCCAGGCCGCGACCAGACTTCCTGACGGGCGCTATGACATCGGCATGGTCGACCGCGCCGGCAATTTGGCTGCCTCTGGTTCAGAAAACCTTTACCGAATGGTTATCGATACCCAGAACCCGGTGGTCAGCACCTATACCATGTATGTTGCCTCGCAACCGGTCAGCTGGTTTGCTCCAAGCGCCGGCAATCTCGACATCTTCGCGGTTACTGCCGAGCCCCTGAGCGCTACCGGTGCCTTCTACATTGAAATCAACAATCTTGTCGGCACCAGAATCAACCGCCTGCCATTAGTCGCTTCAGCCGGAGCCCTTCTGGCAACCTGGAACGGCAGAAACGACCTTGGCAATATTGTTGCAGACGGTGACTACAGCTTCAGGGTTTCTGATTACGCCGGCAACCTGGCCACTGCAGCAGCCCAGATCAGAGTTATCGCCAGTGAGTTCAAGGCTTCTTCGGTAACCCAGATCAGCTCGGCCTCTGCCAAAATCTGGTTCAACCAGGAACTTAAGAGTTCTACAGTCACCGCAGGCTCATTGAATGCATCTCCTTCGCTGACGTTCAACACTGTTACTGTTGCTGAACCCATGGCAATTATGTTCACAGCCGGTCAGAAATTCGCCCACAATCAGATTTACCTGATTTCTGTAGCCAGCGGCACCTCGGGTGTCAGAAGTATTTACGGTGCCTCTCTGTCGAGCTCCAGCAATCAGATTGCCTTCACTGCCGACGGCGAAGGCCCCGGAATCATCAGTCATGATTTTTCTGGCCTGACAAGTCAGAAAGAATTCAAGATCGTTTTTAACGAAACTCTTGATGGCAGCAATGCCGGAAACATTGCGGCCTATTCACTGAAAAATTCAACCGGTACAAGCATCGCACTCACTCAGGCTGCTCTGCAGACTGACCAGAAAACGGTCAAGCTCACAGCTGCCGAAGATCTTGTTGAAAGCCAGAACTATGTGATCACCGCCAGCGGCGTAACTGACATTCTTGGCAATACCGGAGCCGGTCTGCCCTATACCTTCCAGGGTCGCGACCTGACTCCTCCTGTAATCAAAGTGTCTGCTTTTTCGAACCCCGCCAATGTTAACGACATCATCGTTCTGGCATCTGCCAATGAACCGCTGAAGTCAGCTCCGGTTCTTTATGTCAGACACGGCAGCGCATCGACCGTAAGCATTGGCATGCAGGCACGCACCGGTAATCAGTTGTTCATGGCTGGTGTTTCGCTGAATTCAGCCAACGGCAGTACCGGCAGCCTCATAGTCAGGGGCGAAGACGTTTCGGGCAATCAGGGCTCGGGCGAAGGAAGCTTTACCATCGCTTATGTCGCAGCCAATATTGCCGCACAGATACTCTCTGCCGACGAAAATCTGAAACTGACATTCGCTGAAGACAGCCTTAAAGAAGATGCAACCATCAAGATTCTCAAACACGAACTTTCTCATGACGCTTCGAGCAATGGTCTGATCATGGCATCGATGCAGAAGGAAATGCGTGCAATCAGAGGTCTGCGTGCTGCAGTGTCCGGTGGCTCGGAAATCCAGAACAGCTCAGAACTGGTTCCGGTTTCTTATGGCTACGAAATCAGCATCGATGCAGACAAAGTCAGCAAGGGCTTCAGCATGGCATTCAGACTTCCAGCTACGGCTACGACAGGTCTCGGCCTGTTCAACCAGTCAGGCAACAACTGGAAATTCATTACAGCGACTGCCAATGAAAACGCTTACTCAGCACGCTTGACCTCTTCTCAGATTGTAGCAGTCATGCGCGACGTTTCTGCTCCGAGGATCGGTCTTGACAAGGAACTCGACCTGACTGAGCCGTTGCGTTCCGCCAGACCTGAATTCAAGGGTCAGATAGAAGAACATGGCTCTGGTCTCGACACAAATGAAACGATGGTTTCAATCAACGGTGGGGCACCTCAGCCGATCACTGTCGATGCCTCAGGCCGCTTCACTTTCAGACCTCTCGCAGCTCTGACAAATGGCGATCATGAACTGGTAATCAGGGCGGCCGACCAGACCGGCAACCTTACACAGACCGCAGCGATAAGATTTCAGGTCGCGCTGCCTCTGCAGATTGACCAGATCATGCAATATCCCAACCCGGCAAGACATCGCGGCTTTATCAGAATCAGCGCCAACAGTGGTTCTCTAACCGATGACCTGGTCAAAATCCGAATCTACGATACTGCCGGCCACAAAGTTACAACTCTCGGTAATGTCAGAGCGGTCAAAGAAAACTTTGCCGCCGGGGCTTCGCGTTATCTATATGACATCGCCTGGGATCTGCGCAACGAAGATGGCAAGAACGTGGCCAACGGTGTCTACATCGCCAGAATCGAAGTTCTTGACCCGCTGAATCCGGCGATAAAAGTTAAGAAAACCTGCAAACTGGCAGTATTGAGGTAAAAAAATGTTCAAATCAGGCACACATAATATTCTCAGAACTGCTTTCTCGTTACTGTTTGCCGCTTCGATAATGCTTATTGGCTGTGGCGGCGGCGGTGGCGGCGATGGTCGACAGATACTGCCGGGCGAAAACCCAGCAGGACCAGCCATAATCACAGGCACTGGCACAGGAACAAATACTGGGACTGGTACTGGCACCGGCACGGGAACAGGGACAGGGACAGGGACCGGAACTGGAACTGGAACTGGAACCAGCATATCAGTTGAACAGAAGGTTAAAAATGCCTGGACGGTCATGGATTCTGCAAACTGGGGTGGTGCCATCTCGAACTTCAGCGATATTCTCGGAGATTCAAGAGCGACTCAGGCTGAAAGACAACAGGCTTTCAACGGCCGGGGATGGGCGAAAGTCAAATATTACAAAACCATCGAAGGCCTTGAAGACTTCAAAAGTTCTGTCCAGATAGGCAATCAGAGTGCCGGCAGTTACCGTGAATCACTTCTTGGTTATGCCCTGGCGCTGATTCAGGCAGGTGGGGACAGCAACATCAGAACTGCCACCACAATTCTCTCTGATGATATTGGTCTTAAAGATCCGCTTTATAAATTGACACTGGAGCACACAATCATCGGCGTCAGCTCTCCTGCCGCTCATGCGATGTTCGCATATGCAATGTTCTGGCGAAATG
>CAZFUG010000338.1:0-4891 GCA_964522035.1 uncultured bacterium | reverse complement strand
CAATCCCGTCTTCTCGCCTCGCAAGGATTACATCGGGAAGACTATAAATTCCTTCATGGCTCAAGGCAGGCGAGAGTGGCGTGATGGCGCAGGTCGGTTTCGATCGACTCCTCGTCGCGATTGCACCAGGCGTTGGTAATCGCCGCAATTTTGTGAGCGTTGTCACTGACGGTCATGTTCATATGAGTGCCACCCTGAATACCGATCAGCGCTTTGTTTTTTGAAGCGACGGCTTTATAGCCGGCTTCGACGGTATGCGCCGGCGCAATGCGATCGTTGCTGCCGTAGATCAGACAGACCGGTGCCGTGATCGCCGAAAACCTCTGCAGATAATCGTTCTGACCGCTTCGATCTGAGAATTTGCGGGTTTTGGCCCAGGTCAGAGCCTGCAGAAAAGTTTCGACCGGCACGTTGACGCAGGCGGTCTTGATGAGGTTACGAAACAGATTGATATCGACCGCGGCCCGGCCAGGTGCGGTCGCCGCCATCATGGCACAGAGAATGCGACCGAGCAGACGAATCGGCACGGTGCGGTAGCCGGTGAGCGCCGAAATGCGCACCCAGGTGCGCATCAACGGTGGATAAAGCGGAATCATGCCGAAAGTGAACGGCGAACCGGCTGTGATAACCGCAGGAGCATCGATGACACCGGTAGCCTGAGCCGCCATTGCCAGCATCCCACCCATGCTGTAACCAAAAACAAACGGCTTTTCGCCAGTCTCGCGGCAAACCTGGCGCCAGATTACCGGCAGATCGTGCTGCAGATGAAAGTCGAAATCCCAGGGCTGATTGCGGTGCGCCTCGATCGGGTAACTGACCGGGTAAATGGCGAAATATTCACTCAGATGCAGGCCCAGACCAGATGGCACTGCAAAGAGATTGGCATTGTTGCAGATTCCGTGCAGAAGCAGTAAAGATGGCTTTTTCATGCGGGGTAATCTTTCAGATCGGCGAGATTCGGACCATACGACACATCGCAGACAAGCGGCACATTGAGCGTTACGCAGGTTTCCATGATGCGCTTCAGCTCGGGGGCGACCTGTTGCAGCTCATTTTCTGGCACCGAATAGACCAGTTCGTCGTGAATCTGCAGAATCAGCCGCGACTGAAAACCATTGTCACACAGCCAACGAGAGGTTTCGATCATCGCTTTCTTGACGAGATCGGCTGCTGAACCCTGCAGGCGGGTATTTTTGGCGATTCGTTCGGCGCCGCTGCGCAGCTGAAACTTGCCCGAATTGATGTCGGGCAGATGCCTGACGCGGCCAAGCAGGGTCTCGATCTCGCCGCTCTGCCGGGCTTCTGCCAGCACCTGCTCGAAGAACTCGTTGACATGCGCAAAACCGTTATAGAAAGCGTCGATGTATTCTTTTGCCTGCGGCCGGCTGATCGCGAGATCTTCGGCAAGCCCATGCGCTGAAATGCCGTAGAGAATACCGAAATTAACAGTTTTACCGACATTGCGCTCGGTCGAAGTGACCTCTTCTGGTGCCTTGTGAAAAATACGGCCGGCACTGATGGCATGAATGTCGACACCCTTCTGATAGGCTTCGACGAGGCCGGGGTCCTGCGAAAAGTGAGCCAGCAGTCGCAGTTCGATCTGTGAATAGTCGATCGACACGAACAGGTCGCCCTTGCGGGGTGGCACAAAGGCCCGCCTGATCTTGCGCCCGAGCTCGGTCTTGATCGGAATATTCTGCATATTCGGGTTCGAACTCGAAAGGCGGCCGGTGGCGGTGACCGCCTGGTTGAAACTGGCATGAATCAGGCCGGTTTTGCGGTTAACCAGAGTGGTCAGCGATTCGGCATAGGTCGATTTCATTTTCGCCAGTTCGCGGTATTCAAGCAGCGCGCCACAGATCGGGTGTGCCGGCGCCAGCAGCCGCAGAACTTCGCTGTCGGTAGAATAGCCGGTTTTCGTCTTTTTCGGCGGGTTGAGACCGAGGTCTTTAAAGAGAACCTCCTGCAGCTGCTGCGTCGAATTGACGTTGAAAACCCGGTTGGCATGGCCGTGAATTGTGGCTTCGAGTTCAGCGGCATGGTCGGTGAGATCACGTCCCAGTTCGGTCAGATAGCGCTCGTTTAGGCCGATACCGAAGCGTTCCATGCCCTGCAGAATCGAAACGAGAGGCATTTCTAGCTCATTGAAAAGTTTGAGCAGCTTTTTGTCGACCAGCTCTTTCTGCAGCAGCGGGTAAAGATGCATGGTCACCAGAACGTCCTGGCAGCCATAATCGCGGGCCGCTGCCAGATCGACGGCGGCAAAACTGCCACCGGCCGCCACCTTGTTGAATTCGGTCATCTCGAACCCGAGCAGACTGCGCCCGAGGCTTTTCAGGGCATTCGACCGGGTCGGGTCGATGACGTAGGCGGCAATCAATGTATCGAAAAGATCGCCGCCGGCGCTGACGCCCTCTTCTGCTAGAAAGGCCAGATCGAACTTGAGATTGTGCCCGACGATGCGGCGCCCCTTGAGGTTGGCACGCAAAAACGCAAAAAACTCTTCAGAATTCATCTGGTCTTCGGGTGAAAGCCCGAGGTAAGCATGGCGCAGCGGCACATAAACGGCTTTTTCGCTGCCAGTGGCGAACGAAATGCCGACGATATGGTCACTTACCGGGTCGAAGCCGTCGGTTTCGATATCAAGGCAGAGCACCTCGCCCACTTCGCTCCAGAACTTCTGCAGTTCGGCCAGCGAACTGACAATGAGCTTTTCGCCGGGCACCGGCCGCCCGGCAGTTTCTGCGGGAGCAAGACCTGCAGCAAAAGCCGCATCAGCATGCGATGGAGCGGCGAACAGGTCACCGGTAGTCGGGCCACTGGCTGGCGCAGAGAAAGGAGCCTGGCTCTCACCGACGACAGCCTGGGCAGGCCCACCCACTGCCGCAGCGGCACGGGCACGGGCATGCAGTTCGCGGCCGGCGAATTCGCGATAAAGAGAATTGAATTCATAGCGGGCAAGAAAGCCGGTAAAGGCGTCTGAATTGAGATTGTCGGGGTTCCAGCGCAGGTCGGCGGGCTGTACGAAGGTCGGCACATCGATTCTGATCGTCGCCAGGTCGTGTGAGAGGCGCGCCATTGGCTCGTCTGCGACAAGTTTCTGGCGCATTTTTTCGTTATCGACCGTGGCAATTTCGCGATAGAGACGGTCGATACTGCCGAACTGCTGAATCAGCGCGAGCCCTTTTTTTTCACCAATGCCGTTTACGCCCGGAATATTGTCTGAAGCGTCTCCCATAAGGGCTTTGAGGTCGATTATGCCCTGCGGCGGAAAACCATATTCTTTGACAAATTCATCGGGTGTGACCTCACGAATTTCGGTCACGCCTTTCTGGCAGAGCTCAACGGTAATGTGGTCATCGATGAGCTGCAGCAGATCGCGGTCACCGGTAACGATGTTGACTGCGTATTCTTTCGCCAGGCTTTTAGCGGCAGAGCCGATCAGATCGTCGGCTTCATAATCTTCGTGGGTCATGATTTTTACGCCGAGAGCCTCGACCGCCTGGTGTGCAAGCGGAATCTGCGCCAGCAGGTCTTCTGGCGTCGGCTTGCGTTTCGCTTTGTATTCCGGGTACAGCCGGCGCCTGAACGTATTGCGCGAGGTATCGAACGCAACCGCGATCAGATCGGGCTGGCGATCTTTCAGCATTTTGAGCAGCATGCGCAAAAAGCCATACAGAGCACCGGTCTGCACTCCGTCGCTGGTTTTCAGTCTCTGATTCTGAAAAGCGTAATAGGCGCGAAAAATGATGTTGTTTCCGTCAATCAGCAGACAGCGTCGCATGTACCCCTCCGGCAATTTTTATCACCTGAGTATACACCACCTTCCGGGTGTTTTAAACCGCAAGTTTGCTTTTGCGGGCGGGGTGGTATAGACTTCGCACAATAGAATCAAAAATCAGGAGACAGGCAATGACCGGAACCGGACGCGAAATTCAGTCAGACATTGCGAGAGCGACGCGGCAGGAATGGTTGCTGACCAACGGTATCGGCGGTTTCGCCGGGTCGACAGTTCCCTGCATCAATACAAGGCGTTATCATGGCATTCTCGTGGCGGCGCAGCGACCGCCGGTCGAAAGACTGGTGCTGGTATCGCGGCTCGAAGAAACTTTGATCATCGACCGCAACGAATTTTCGCTGTCGACCTGCGTGCATGCCGAAGACATAAAAAACCCGGCCGGTTATCTGCATCTCGAACGTTTTGAACGCGACCCGCTGCCGACCTGGTATTACCAGATACGAGACGTCATGCTGATCAAGACCATCAGCATGGTTTACGGCCAGAACACCACGCTGGTCACCTACAAACTGCTTGGCAACAACCGCAAGGTGTCGCTGCGCGTCAGGCCGCATTTTCTGTTCAGAGACTTTCATGGCAACATGTATGAGAACGCCGGCGTGCAGGACTGCGCCGAAGTTTTCGAGCGGCAGATGAAGGTGCAGCCTTTCACCAATGCCCCTGAACTGTATATAAGGTGGGATCGCGGCAAATTCGTCGAAGACTGCCGCTGGCACAAGGACATCATGCTGCAGATGGAAGAAGATCGCGGTCTGCCGGCGCTCGAAGACGATTTTTCGTGCGGTTATCTTGAAGTCAGCCCGTTCAACGGTTCGGCATCGGTTATTTTCTCTGACCGGCCGATAAGTTCGTTCAACCCGATGGATCTGCGGAAGCGTGAAGAACAGCGCCTTGAAAACATCGCCGGTTCGCTGCATTCTACCGACCCGCTGCTGCGCCAGCTACTGCTTGCTGCCGACCAGTTCATCGTCGATCGGCAAAGCACCGGCAGTCGCACGATTATCGCCGGTTACCCCTGGTTTTCAGACTGGGGTCGCGACAGTCTGATTTCGCTGCCCGGTCTCACCCTGGTCACCGGCCGTTTCGAAGACG
>CAZFUG010000337.1:0-4918 GCA_964522035.1 uncultured bacterium | reverse complement strand
TGCTGCGCCAGGGCTCTGGCAATGAGCACCAGCTGCATTTCGCCGCCCGACAGCGTTGAATACGGCCGGTCGAGAAAGCCTGCCGCACCGGTCTCGATGGCGGCTTCTTCGACAATTTTAAGGTCTTCACTGCCCGGGGAGCCGAACAGACCCATGCTGCAGAAGCGCCCCATCAGAATAAAATCTCTGGTCAGATAAGGAAAAAGCGGCTCATGCTTCTGCGGTACCAGCGCCACCTGCTGCGCAATTTCCGAGCGGCTCATCTGCCTGAGTTCGTGTCCGGTAAGGGTCACTTTTCCCTGATAGCCGTGGTTTATGCCAGAAAGAATGCTGAAAAGCGTCGTTTTGCCCGCGCCATTGCGCCCGAACACGGCGACCTTTTCCCCGACTTTGACGCTCAGATTTATGCCCTTCAACACAGGCTGGTCGACAATATACGAAAAATGCAGATCTTCGAGACTGATCGCCATGCGGTTCAGTTCCATAGGGCCACCTCGCGCTTGCGCAGAAAGTAGACGAAGAAGGGCGTGCCGATAATTGCGGTGACGATGCCGACCGGAATTTCGCCCGAAGTGGCTGAACGCGCCAGATTATCGGCAATCAGCAGAAAAATTGCCCCGAGAAACGCCGACAGAGGCACGACATCTCTGTGATTCGGCCCGCTGATCGCTCTGGCGATATGCGGTATGACGAGCCCGACCCAGCCAATGACACCGCAGCGGGCGACGCCTGAGCCAATCGCAACGACCACCAGCAGAATGAAAAACATTTTCCATCTTTCGACATTCATGCCGAGCAGCATCGCTTCGCGATCACCCAGCGAAAGAATGTTGAGATACCAAGAAAAAACCACCATCGGCAGCATGCACAGCGGAATTATGTAGATAACCGGGTCGAGACTGGCCCAGTCGATCGACGCAAAACTGCCCATCATCCAGAAAGTCAGAGCCGGCAGCTGTGATTCACTGTCTGCGAGGTATTTGAGAATTCCGACCATCGAGGTGAAAAAAGATGAGACAATGACGCCGCTTAGCACCAGAGAAAGGCGCGGCGTGAAGCCTCCGGGGCTGCGGGCAATCAGAAATGCCGCCAGCACCGCCCCGAAACCGCCAATTGCAGCACCCAGGTCAACCATGAACGGCAGACCCGAAAAAAATATCATTGCCACGCCGGCGCCAAAAGAAGCACCGGATGAAATGCCGAGAATGAACGGGCTGACAAGCGGGTTTCTGAAAATCCCCTGAGAAACCGCCCCCGAAATACCAAGCGAAGACCCGATCAGCAACACCATGATTATGCGCGGCAATCTGAGCGAAAGCAGCACGACGTCCTGGTATTTTTCGATTTCAGGCATCGCCGTATTGAAGAGCTTTGCGGCAATTATCCTGAAAACCTGAACAATTGGGATGTGAAAGTTGCCAAGGTTCAGCGACAGGCCGGCAGCCAGCACCAGAACAGTCAAACAGACAAGATAAACAGCAATGCGTCGCATCACAAACTCTCGTTTTATTTTTTTCTACTTTAACACAGACGAAAAACTTTATGCTATTTTATAAGCACATAATTTTTATAGACACGCTAAGTTGTGTTTAATCTCTCAGTTCTTAAACATGACCATTGAACAGGCCGGTCCATATCTTTTGAACCGGCTCAATCATTCATCCATTCACATGCAAATAAAAGCCAGGACATATAATAAGAGAAAGAGGAACCGCCGGAAAATGCTGAAAGATATCGCGACTACATCAACCGAACATAAAATTCGAAAAACGCGGGCATTTTTCATGCCACTGTTTTACCTCATTCTGATGCTTGTATTTTCATGCCCAACCGGAGCCGAAACTGCTAGACCGCCGCAAAGAATCGCGCTTCTTTATCCGCAATCACTGGGGTTGCTTTTCATTCTCGACCTTACCGGGCAGGTAGTCTGCCTGCCCCGTCAGGCAACCGCCCTGAACAACGGCGAAATCGGGCCGTTTTACCGCAGCATGGCACCGGCATTCGAAAAGGCTGCCGATTCTGGCCAGACGAGCATTCCAAATATCGAAACGATTCTCAGCGCCAGCCCTGACTTTATTATTGCCGCCGACGACAAGTCTGCAGCGGGCAATGTGGTCAATACCCTCGAGCAGCAGGGCATACGAACCATCAGATTGCAGGCCGGCTTCGGAACAATTGATGCATGGCTCAAATCAGTCGAAAGCCTCGGAAAAATAACCGGCCGCGACGCAAAAGCCGACAGTTACAAGGATTTTTTCAGAGCCCGGCTTGCTCTGGTTGCCTCACGAACCGCTGACATTCCGGAAACGGAGCGAATAAAAGTCGCCATGATCAATACCACTGGCAACCAGATGGTGCTGCGCGGCAGTCGGGCAACCTACGGCCTCAACCTGATCCGACTCGCCGGCGGCAGACTTCTCGATTCAGGCGATGACCCGGCCGATTCAGCCGGGTGCGCTGAACTGCTTTTCGCATTCGATCCCGACCTGATAATCGACGATGCCAAAAACGACATTTTTTACCGGGCCTCGTGGTGGGAAAGCCTGCGCGCCGTCAAAGAAAAGCGCGTTTACAAAACTCCGGCTGACGACCGCCAGGCCTGGGTTACCAACTGGTTTCTTCCGGCTTATTCGCCGGTCGGTATTCTCTGGCTGGCCAAAAAATTCTACCCAGAGCGCTTCGCCGATATCGATCTCAAGGCTGAACACGAGAATTTTTGCAAGATGCTTTACGGGCGCCCTTTTGCCCATGCCGGCACCGGCTTCGACAATTAAGCCCAAACACTACCTTAAACTACTCCAATTGTGTAAAAATATTTTTCATCTTGTCCAGTATCATTTAATTGCGTAAAATCTCTTCAAATATAAATTTCCCCAAAACGAGGTTTTATATGAGAAAGAGTTTTTCGCTGTCATTACGTGCTCTTGTGGCAATTTTCTTCATGGCCGGCGCAGTTGCAGGGTATGCAGAAGAGCAGACCTACAAACTGTCTGACCTGAATATCGATGCCGAACGTGCTACTTTCCAGGCATTGATTGCCAGACCGCAGGATGAAATCGCATCATCAGCCATCGAACTGAAGCTGCAGCGCAATCCGATAAAAATGCTGCAGTCACATAACCCGTCAATCGTCTTCGATGGCGGCCTGCGCGGGGCAACAATAACTCCATCATATCGCGGCTTTGGCGGCAAATATATGGCTATAACTCTCGATGGCTGCCCGATCAACACCGGCTGGAACGGAACTTCGCCGTTTTCCGGGTTTCCGATGAGCCGGCTGCAGAAAATTACCGTCGTTCCCGGCGGGGCAGGGCTGGTTTATGGCGCCAACAGTGTTGCCGGGGCGGTCAATTTCGTGCTTCCGACCGCCAGAGATCTCGAAGACTTAACCATAACCCAGGAAGTCGGCGGTGATGGCAAAAGACACCAGGAATACATCTACGGTCATACAGCAGAAAAAAGCGAGCATCTGTTCGCTCTGTTCATCGATGAATACGATGGCGACAGACGCTTCAAGAATTTCAGCAACTTCGATGATGCTGCAAATAAAACCAATCCCAAATCTTCAGTAAACCTAGGCACCATCAGCAACCGCAACGACAGCCGCGCTTTTCTCTATCGCGGCAAACTGGAACTTGAAAACTACTGGACGATCAAAGCAACGATTCTTGAAAACCAGGGTTCCATTTCGTGCCCGTCATTTTACGAAAGATTCGAACCATGGAACATGTCTTTATACGACTATACGGTCGAAAAAGACTTTGGCGACAACGGCAATCTGACACTGCGTTACGCCAGATACAAAGACTTTTCTTCAACCTGGGCTTATCCGAACGACAAGGATCTCCAGACCGGTACCCTGAACGCCAACGGCGATGTTCTCGTAAAAATGGATACCATGGAACTTCTTTACAACGTCGAGGCCAATTACCGCAATTTTGTCACAGTCGGCGCCATCAAACAGGAAATCGAAGATATCGGCCATGGCTTCGACACAGGAATCAGGAAAAAAGTAGACACTACCGGCTGGTTCATCAGTGATGCGATCAAGGCCAACGATAAACTCGACCTGAATATCACCGGCCGTTCTGATACCGACTATGAAGGCGATGCAGCATTTTCCTGGGCACTCGGTTCAAATTATGCGATCACCGAAAACACCAGCGCCGGCCTTAGCCTCAGCCAGGTCATAAGAAATCCCAACATGCAGGAGCTCTACCGCAGCAACGGCAGAGGCAACCCCAACCTCAAAGCTGAAGATATAGACAACCTCGAACTCAGACTGAATCACAAATTCAACGAAAAGTGGCAGGCATCACTCGCCTGGTTCGATTCAGATATCGAAAATTACATCGAAGCCGATGCCAACAACAAGTTTCAGAATATCAAAGAAGCTGAAATTTCGGGAATCGAGCTCTCAGTTAGCGGCAGAATCAACGATAAATTCAGCGCCTGGGTCGGCTACACCGACTTCAACAAGGCCGAAAACAAAACCGACAACTTCAGACTGGTCAGCAAGCCAGAATTTCGTATGGTTGCCGGCACCACTTACCGCTATAACAAGCTCAGCGCCATGCTGACCATGTCGCACCAGGGCGAAACAGAAGCAATCGGCACCACCTACCCGAAAGTCGATGCCTCGACCATGCTCGATCTCAGCATCAGGCAGCAGGCCACCAAAGATCTGGCAATTTATCTGAATGTCGAAAACCTGACCAATCAGGATGACGTCCAGTTGAGCCAGGCGACCGGCAAAGCCGTGTTCGCCAAAAACGGCACTATCAACCTCAACCAGAGCGGCCCGATCAATTATGAGCCCGGTCGTCTCGTGACTCTTGGTATGGAACTCAAATTTCGCTGATCCGCTTACGGTAATTTGTGTCCGGGGCCCGGGAATTTTCCGGGCCCCTTTTCTTTA
>CAZFUG010000336.1:0-4965 GCA_964522035.1 uncultured bacterium | reverse complement strand
ATCAGTTTTACAGGCAATCCTTACGTCTGTGCCATCGCCACCTGCGGCAGTTCGCCCGGTGCCGCTGTCGGAATTTTTGCTTCCGAACTTCAGAAATCTCTTTCGGTAAAGCTTTCGGCCGGCTGGTCACTGGTAATGCCCGGAAATTATACCCCGCTTTACGGTGCTCTTTCTGATCAGGTAAACAATGCAATGCTTGCTTCTGCTTCAGAACGCCTGCAACAACTGGTTCCTCTGATCGCTGCTAAAACGGCGGCCGCACTCGAAACTCCACCAGCGCCGATTTCATGGCTGTTCTGGTTTATCTGGAAGGGTTTCGCCGGCTGGGTCGGTCGTTCAGACCGTCATTTCAGAGCCCTGTCGGTTTGTACCCGCTGCGGTCTCTGCGAAAAAGTATGCCCGGTCAGGAACATCAGACTCAGTTCTGCCGGTCGACCGGTCTGGCAGCATCACTGTGAGCAGTGCATGGCCTGTCTGCAGTTCTGTCCGGTCGAGGCAATTCAGTTTTGCTGGTGGACAAAGGGCCGGCGGCGTTATCGTCACCCGCAGACCACGGCGGCAATGATTTCGGCGCAGAAAAAGGCCGGTAGCTGAGCATTAAAGAGCTGTCTGCGTTTTTCGGAGGTTTTTTCAGCCGCCACAGCGTTTGACTTTATAGCCAAGCTTCTGCAGTTCTTCAATCAGGCGGTCACGATGATCGCCCTGAATTTCGATCACTCCGTCTTTGAGGGCGCCGCCGGCGCCGCATTTCTTTTTCAGCTCGGCGGCCAGTTTTTTAAGGTCGTCTTCACTGCCGGATACCCCGGTAATTGTCGTTACGCCGCTGCCTTTGCGCCCTTTGGTTTCGCGGCCAACCCTGACTATGCCGTCGCCTGGCTGAGAATTGCCTTTTCCTGAAGACTTTCGGCATTTGCAGCTGTCGGCCGGCTGCTCACACCCGGGGCACATACGACCCCATTCGCTTGAATAAACCAGGCCGCCTTTATTGGTGCTCATGGCAATCCTTTCTATCTGCAGCGATCGTTCTGTCTGCAGTCTGCTGTAAGTAATGGCGCTTTAACACTCGTTCGGATTTGCATATATGGATGAAGGCAAATGTAGTTCAGCCTGACGCGTAAGTCAATCTCTGCTTGTCTGAGCGCGGGAAAAGTATTACCTTGAAAAGGTTGGATCTCGATTGAAATGAGGTTGCTTATGAGAAAATTTGTCGCTCTGGTTTTCATTGCTGGCTGTGGCCTTCTTTGTGGCTGCTGGGGCAGCGCCCCTGCGCCTCAGAAAACCGATGCGCCTGCCGCGGCTGCCAAAACGGCACCGGCGAACAGCGTTGACGAGCTCAGGCGTAAGGCGGACCTCACAGAAGCTGCCAGTCTGGTCGGTTATGACGGCAAAGCTATTAAACAAGACCTGCATAAGGTTATCGATGCCCAGCAGGAAGCTGCCAAAAGGCTCGAAGACCTCAACGACATCAGGTAATCCGCCGATTCATAAGCTTTTAATTGTCTGACATCTCTGGTAAACTAACCGCAGATACCACCGGACCTGATTCAACGGGGCAGGTTCCAATCTGATGCGAAGGGGTAGATAATGTTCAGAAAGCCATATATGCCGGCCCTGCTGCTGGCAATTGTCGGTATTCTTGTTTTTCAGTCTTTGAGCGAGGCCTCGACGCCAAAATTTCATGTGGATGTCGGCCTGAACCATTTTTACAAAAACCGTTATCTTGAAGCTTATCGTGAATTCAAGGCAGCTCTCGATATCGATCCGCGCTATGCCGAAGCCCATTATAACCTCGGCAGGGTTTATAAAGCCCAGGGCTTTATTAAAGAAGCACTGATAGAGTTTCAGATCGCAGTTCAGTTGAAGCCGGATTATCAGGCTGCCAGACGCGAACTTGATTCTCTCAAACAGAACCTGGCGGCTGATGTTGCCGCTCAGCTTAAACTTAAAGGAAAAGAAACCGTTCAGCAGACTGAATTCAGCAGCATGAGCGGTGATGAAGCCGAAAAACGCGCAAGAGAACTTCTGACTCAGGGGCGCACTGAGGAAGCATTGAAGTATTTTGATCTGGCATTGCGTGATCGGCCTGATGATGCCAATCTCAACAAGCTTACCGGGTTTCTGTATTTTAAGCAGAATCTTTACAATGACGCGCTGGCACGCTACCAGAGAGCCCAGAAGAGTTCGTCTGCCGATGCCGAGATTCCTTATGCGATCGGGCTGATTTACATGAAAACGCAGATGCCGCAGAAGGCAGAGAGCTTTTTTAATCAGGCCATCAGAATTCAGGGCGACATGATGAAGGCGCAGTTTGCACTTGGTGAGGCTTATGAAGCCCAGGACCGCATCGAAGACGCGGTTTTTCAGTTCAAAAAATGCCTCGAAATCAACCCAAACCTCAAAGAAGCGAAAAACAAACTCTCTTATCTGGCTGGCCGCCAGAGCTACAATTATTTCAGCCGCGGTTCGTATTTCTATCAGCGCGGTGAATACGAAAAAGCCGAACCCCTGCTGTCGATGGCGAGAAATTATGGCAGTCTGACAGGTGATCAGATAAGACAGGCTGATGAAATGATCAACACCAGCCGTTTCTGGATAAACAAGAAAGTTGCCCAGGAAAAAGTGGCTTCAGAGCGCCGGCAAACCAGCAGTGAAGCCAATATTTCACGAAGTGTCGATGTTTACGAAGTCAGTGTTAATTCGGTGCCTTATATCGGTCGCGCCGTCGAGTGGCAGGGCGAAGTCGAGTTTGTTTCGAGCCGCAAAGGCAGGAAGTATATCTTTGTCAACAGTCAGCCCTCGATAAATGCCGATTCAAACATGGACTATTCCTTTGAAGTCGAGTTTCCCAAAGATCTGCCTTCTGACCCGAGAGTCGCCTCAAAAGCCTCTGTTACCGTTAAAGGGCGCATTGTCAGAGTCGACAAACTGCGCAATGAGAACTCAGGATCTTTCAGCTCAAGACGACAGCCGGTTCTTGAAGCCAGCGAAATCAGATTCAACCGGATAAATTACGATCAACCGCTGGTTCTGCAGTTCTTTTAAGAAAGAAAAATACTGGTGCAGGTTTTTTACTCAAAATGAAATGGGTTTCAAGACTGCCGGAGGCCGTGCGCAAGCGGCCTCTGGTTTCTTTTTTACGGGCAGCGATAAAAGCTTTTGCTGTGGTGCTGTTGCCCTGGTTCCTTTTGACCGGTATAAGTGCATTTTTCTCGTCAGAAGCTTATCTCGAACGACTTGCAGATGCGAATGAAGAGATGACAGCCCTGCTGTCGATGATATCTTCCCAGTCAGAGCCAAGGCAGAGACTCGATGACGAATTTAAAAGTCTTGTAGCGCTTTCATTTCCATCTGAAGCCTTTAACAAAAGATTAAAGCAGATTGCCGGGGCATATTCACATACTCTTGATGTCTATCTTTTTGATGCTGCCGGAGATTGTATTACCTTGCCTTTTCTTCCGGTGCCGCCACGGGCTGTCGCCAGAAGATTTCTCGACTGTGTCAGAAATCCGAAGCTCGAGGCAAAATATGCAAGGTTCGTCGAACAGTTCTCTGGCTATCGACATGCCCATAAACATCTCAACCAGAGCCCCGGAACAATCATCAGAATCGGGTCTTCGCATGACCGGCAATGGGGAGGCTGGTTCAGGCTGACCGCAAAAGACGGGGCTGACATGGGGCATCTGATTGTTTTTGTCAAAAAAAGCGGTATCAGGGGCGATGAACTGTTGAACAATGCTGTTCTGCAGGCCAGGTATAAGTTCGGGCGCAATTATTATTTTGCCTGGCAGGACCCGGTGAATTCTGAAAAATTGTTGCCAGACGCTTCTGGCTTTGCTTCAGATACTGCCGGTATACTTGCCGGGTTGCCATGGGGCGAGAGAAATTTCACCGTCGCAGGTTTTCATGGCATTAAGATGTTTACTGACGATGGTCTGGTGATCGTTGCTCAGACAAACAAACCCCTCGAAAAAAGCCAGTTTTTTGACCGGGCGGCTTCTATACTGAAAATATTGCTGCTCGTGGTTTTTCTTATTCTTACCCCGTTGATGATGGGTGTTACCAGACTTTACCCGGGGCTGCGAATCAGAATTGCCTGCCTTTTTCTGCTCGGTGCAGGTATTCCGCTGGCACTGCTTGTCTTTACCGGGCTTGCTGACCGAAGCGACCAGGAAAAAGTTCTGGTCGACAGCTGGCAGAAGCGCAGTCTTGAAGAACTTAATCTTATTGACGAGGGCATGATTGGCGATTTTCGACAGATCGAGCGCCGTTTTAAAAGCCATATTGCGAAAACCGCCCGTTTGCCTGAGCCAGAATTCTCAAAGCAGCTTGCTGCGACCGGTCAGCTTTTTGATCTGAAGAATATCCATCAGATTTTGCTTGTAAGGCCTGATTCCGCTGTGTCCTACAGCAGCGAACACCCCACGGGCAAAAAAAGTGGCGAGCGCGATTCGATGATGATATATGGGCAGATGCTGCTCGAAATCATCAATGCGACCTATGACGAGGCTACCCGCAAGACCAGCACCGATCTTTCTTCTGTCATCAACAATATGGGCGGCTGGATGGCGAGGGCTTTGATTCTCGGTTCGGGGAAAATTGGCGTTATGAATCTTCTCGGCAGCGTCATGCCTACTTATGCCGATTTCTTTGTCGGTGATGATAATAATGCCAGAGCCATGGTTTTTGCGTTTATGCCGCAGAGTGCCATGCAGAGAAATTATCTGTTTAAGACCTGTAAAAAAAGGGAAGCAGTCATGTCGCCTCTACAGGCCAGGTTCGCTGCTTTGCCGGTTTCTGCATCACCATTCTGGCCCGCTTTTCCGAAAAGGGCTGCCGCCCGAGAGCCTGAGTTGAAAAAACTTGCCGATCAGGTTCTCAAAAGTGGTGTTCCTGCGCACCTGGTCGCCGAAGTCAGATCTAAAAAGTATCTGTTGACCGCAATGCGTGGCAGTAATCTCGATGGTT
>CAZFUG010000335.1:1974-4973 GCA_964522035.1 uncultured bacterium | reverse complement strand
GGTCTTAATAATGACTACGACTATCACATGTTCTGGACTGAGATTTATACTCTCTACTGATAACAGCTGGCAAAAAAACACGTCAGGGTACCCTGACGTGTTTTTTTTGCACATTTTTCATATGCCTTGCCGCACTTGCCGTGTCATTTATACCGCGCACAGATAGACTTCATTGACAAAAATTGCTGCACTGGATAGACTCATTAGTAGAGAGAAAAAATACTTGAGTCCGCAGGCACAGTTATTGCGTAGAAAAGAATGGAACAAGATCTTTAAAGGAAGTTGGGCGATGATGACGGTGTAGCCATGCAAGGTAATACACCAGATGTAACTCTGAAAAAAGGCAGAAAACCTGCGCCTGGGCTTGCGCCCGAAACAATGGCACTTTTTTGCTGCCGACAGAGCTTAAAATCTGCACCCGAAAGAAATACAGATGACCATTTATGTCGGAATCGGAGAGCTTGCGGCATCTGGCGAACCAGGAACCGTCATAAAAACCCTAGCTCTGGGGTCATGCGTTGCGGTCGCCATTTTCTCGAAAAAGCAACCGATTGCGGGTCTGATTCACGTTCAACTTCCTGAGAGTTCTATAAACAAAGAACTGGCAGCAAAGAGGCCAGGTGCGTTTGCTGATGTAGGAATTCCGCTGCTTCTTGCAGAAATGGCGAAGCTTGGCTGCATGCCTTCAGACATGGTGGTAAAGCTGGCAGGCGGCGCTCAGGTCATGGATCCGAACAGCACTTTCAATATCGGCAAACGAAATTATCTGGCGGTAAAAAAAGCACTCTGGGCAAACAGGTTGTTTCCGGCATCTGAAGAGGTGGGAGGAGAAATCAGCAGAACCGTGACCCTTACAGTCGGTGCTAATGATCTTCTGATACATACACCTGGCTATGAAAACCGGAAAATATGACAATGCGGCAGCGATAATCTGGAGGGAACGAAGATGCGTACAATTCTGATTGTTGATGATTCGGCGACAGCCAGAAGAATCATCCAGCAATGTCTTGAGATGATTGGTTGCGCCGGCTGCGAATTTGTACATGCAGCTGATGGCATCGAAGCTCTTGGCATTCTGCGCTCCCGCGACATATCACTGCTGATAACCGACATGAACATGCCGAATCTTGACGGAACAGGACTTTTGAAGGCCGTTAAAGGCAGCCCGAAACTGAATCATATTCCGGTGTTCGTAATTTCTTCTCTCACCAATCCGGCGCTTGAAAGTGAGCTCAAAAGCATCGGGGTCGACAGGATCATTTATAAGCCGGCATCACCGCAGAAGCTTCTCGACGGCATAGAACAAACTGTCGGAAGGGGGTTTTTCGAATGATCCCAAAACCCGGTTCCTGCGAAGAACTGATTTACAAGGCTCTTTCAGAGGCTTTCGAGACTCTCGTCTTCGAAGAAGTCGTTCTATCCGAGGTTACCAGCAACAAGCTGCCGGAAGTGAATCTGGATGGCTGGTGGGCAAGCATTAAAATGCTGGCACCGCTCCCATGGGGCGAAATAATCATTACGGTTCCAGACGCGCTGATGAATCGCTTTACCGAAGCGATTCTCGGCCTTTCAGGTGAAACTCCGACCGCCGAACAGAATTTTGACAATCTCGGCGAAATTCTCAACACCATCTGCGGCAGGCTGATGGCGTTGCGCTCAAATCCGGATCGGGTTTTCCGCATTGGCCTGCCGGTAGCCGGCCGGGGCCTGGTTCCTGAACAGAGCGGTCCCTTCAGATGTGTCGACGTTCTGGTTGGAGAAGAACATATATATCTTCTTGCCCCGGAATCATTCTGGGATGATATAATCTGGGAACTCGAGCTCAGTTGATTTTTGTGAATCCGAAATGAAGTAAAAGGAAGTTTCCGCATTATGTTCAAAGACATGGAACTTGAATTTTTTCGGGTCTTTGTTACCGAAAGCCGTGAATTGATCGAAGAGGTCGAACTCCAGCTGATTTCCACTCACGAAGAAGCAGAGCGCACTGGAGTTGTGGACGCATCTGGCATCAACGGCGTATTCAGGCTTTTCCATACGATGAAGGGCAGCGCCGGCAGCCTTGGGCTGAACAACATCGCGTCACTGACCCACAAGGCAGAAACTCTTCTTGACCTTTTCAGGAGCGGCAAGGCCAGTCTGCAGTCAGACCATGTCGATCTGCTGATGGAGGCTATTGACCTGACACGCGGCTATCTGGATCTGATCGATAAAAACAATTCTGACAAAGGCCGCGAAGACGAAAGGGAAGCCATCGAAAAACGTCTGAACGACGCTATCGATGCCGCGAGCGGAAAATCGACCGCAACTCGAAAATCCTCGGACACTGGTAACACCGGTGAAAATGAAAAGCGTCAGAGTTCAGCGCAGATATTCAAACCTGAACTGGCGAAAGAAAACGCACACAGCGAAACCAACCGGCCGATCGTCGAACAGTTTGTCGAAGAAGCCGGCGATCTTCTCGACAAGTCTGAGAAGCTGCTTCTTGAGCTCGAAAAGTCACCTGCCGGCTCACAGCAGTCTTTAAGAGAAATATTCAGAGGAATGCACAGTTTCAAGGGCAATTGCGGCTTTCTTGGTCTCGAGATGCTCGAAAATCTAAGCCACAAAGCCGAAACGGTTCTTGAAATTGTCGTCGACAACCAGCTTGAACTGGCTCCGGAGCATTTAATGACCTTTCTGATTGTTGTTGACTCTCTCAGGCAGGGGGTCGGCAATCTTGCCTCGGGTGGCACAGGTGATTTTGAAGGCCTGCAGATGGTTGAAGATCTTCTGGTTCAGCTCGAAAACAACCTGAACACCGCCGAAAGCAAAGGTCCCAAAAAGCTTGGTCAGATTCTGCTCGAAGAAGGTGCGGTATCAGAGGAACAGCTGCTCGGAGCACTTGAAAAGCAACGGGCAACCATTGGCGAAGTTCTTGTAGATATGGGCGCCACCGATCATGATACGGTTGAAATGGCGCTGAAAAAGCAGTCAGAGCAGGCTGCCAAAACTCCCGCGCA
>CAZFUG010000335.1:0-1964 GCA_964522035.1 uncultured bacterium | reverse complement strand
AAGGGCATCAAACGCTCAGATATTCGTGTCGACCTTCAGAAGCTTGATAAACTGGTAAACCTGGTCGGCGAACTGGTTATTGCTGAGACCATGGTTACACGCAACCCCGACCTGCGCGACCTGGTTCTCGAAAACTTCGACCGGGCGGTTCACCACCTGCGCAGAGTCACCAGCGAACTCCAGGACGTAGCGATGAGTGTCCGCATGATTCCTCTCGCCATGACCTTTCAGAAGCTGGTAAGAGTTGTACACGATCTCAGCCGCAAAGTTAAAAAGAAAGTTAAACTCACACTTCTCGGCGAAGAGACAGAAGTCGACAAGACCATGACTGAACAGATAGCAGACCCACTGCTGCACATGGTCAGAAATTCTGTCGATCACGGCCTCGAATCTTCTGAAGAAAGACTGAGACTCGGCAAACCGGAAACCGGAAAAATTACTATCGAAGCCCGCTATGAGGGTGGAGAAGTCTGGATAATAGTTTCTGACGACGGTCGCGGGCTTGATCGCCAGAAAATTCTTGACAAGGCCGTCGAACGGGGCCTTTTCAAGGGCGACCCTGCTCATCTCAGCGATGAAGAAGTTTTTGCTTTCATATTTGAACCGGGTTTCTCGACCTCAGCCAGCGTTTCTGAAGTTTCAGGCCGCGGCGTAGGCATGGATGTGGTCAGAAAGAACATTGAAAAACTCAAAGGCCGCATTTCGATTCGCAGCAAACCCGGGCAGGGCACTTCAATCTATCTGCAGATTCCGCTGACTCTTGCAATCATCGATGGAATGCTTGTAAAAGTCGGCAACTCGCAATATACCATTCCTCTTCTATCGATCAGAGAATCGGTAAGACCTCTCGCCAAAGCGATAACGGTAACTCCTGAGGGTGAAGAGATCGTAAGAATACGCGAAGAAATGATTCCGGTTGTGCGTCTTCACAAACTGCATGGAAAGTCTTCAAAATACACCGAACTGCATGACGGCATTCTGGTAATAGTTGAAGATCAGGGCCGCAAGGCAGCAATTTTTGTTGATGAGATTCTCGGGCAGCAGCAGACGGTTATCAAGGGTCTGTCGAACTTTCTCTCTTCTGCCAGAGGAATCTCGGGTTGCACCATTCTGGGTGATGGTGCTGTCAGTCTGATACTCGATATCGGCGGCCTGATCGAAAAAGCCGGCGATGAGCAGCTAAGAATCATCTGAGGAGGAACACACAATGTCAGAAAGCCAGAGAAAAGAAATTAACGATGATTTCGATCTTGAAGACGATGAGAATGAAGATACGCAAGAGGGCAAGTATTTGTCCTTTCGCATCGGCGGCGAGGTTTATGGCATCGAGATAAGACATGTCACCGAAATAGTAGGCATTCAAAAAATTACCGAAGTTCCAGACATGCCCCAGTATATGAAGGGCGTGATCAATCTGCGTGGCAACGTCATTCCGGTAGTTGATGTTCGATTGCGCTTTCACATGCAGCCACGCGAATACGATGACCGCACCTGCGTAATTGTCGTCAACATCAATGAGGCCTCGATCGGGCTTGTTGTAGATGCAGTCAAAGAAGTCATTTCGATCATGCCCGACCAGATTTCTCCTGCCCCCAGTGTTTCAAAGGGTGAAGTCACGAGATATATCAAGGGAATCGGCAGATTTGACGGTGAAGTCATCATTCTGCTGGCAATAGATGAGCTTCTGTATAACAATCAAATCAAGGTGAGCCTATGATCTGACTGTTTTCAATGCTCTGAAGTCCTGCACTCGGCGAAATTCCTGGCAGGAGGCGCAGTCAATGTTTTTTTTCAAACTCTGGGCGGATTTGTCTCTTAAATGGAAACTTCTGATTCTGGGTTGTCTCGGCGTGGTCGTCATGAGCATCAGCGCTCTGTGGCTGACCGATTCATCGGGTAAAGCCACAAGCAAACTGGTTGAAAACACGATGCTTGGCGAAGCTGAGTCGCAGGCCAAGCTGATT
>CAZFUG010000334.1:0-4992 GCA_964522035.1 uncultured bacterium | reverse complement strand
GTGTTGAGCGGGTGTGGTATTCTTTAGTTGAGTAATATAAATTGAATGGGGGCGGATCTACGGAAACGTTTAACGGAAAAATCTTCAATCAGAATGATCTTCGGCGGAAAGTCGTGCTGATGGCTGCTCCGGTCGCGATTTTTTCCGGAGTTGTTTTTGGGTCGGAGTGTTTGCGGATTGGCAAAATTCCGCTGGCAATCATAGATTTTTCCATGGCGATTCTTTATCTGGTTGCCTGGTATATAGCTTTTCGCAGGCCAGAGAGCACATTTCCAGGCAAATTTGCAGCTGTTTCAACCTCTATCTTTTTCTTTTATCTTTTTATCTCGGGCGGAATCGAGGGTCTGGGAATACTCTGGAGCCTGGTGATTCCGCTGGTCAGCTTTTTTCTGACCGGTTTTCAGACCGGGGGCAGGATTTGCGGTGGTTACATGCTCCTGACCCTTCTGGCAGTTTTCTATGATCTGTATGCTCCAGGGCTTTTGTATCATTACAGTTATGCCTTTCTGATCCGCTTCTATGGCGTTTATACTCTGATCCTCATAATTGCCGGAGCTTATGAATATCACAAAGGCAAGATCGAGCACGCTCTGCTCGAACTGCTTTATGCGGCCGAAGAAGACAAAAACAGAATTGCGCGTTCTGAATTGCGCTATCGGGCCCTTTTTGAAGGTACCGGCCAGGGGATCATCATCGCCACCATCGAAAACCCTGAAATTCTCGAAGCCAACCCGGCGGCTCACGAACTTTTTGGCTATGAACTGGGCCATCTTAAGGGCGTTCCGATCAGAAATATTCACCCCGATGAGCTGGCTGAAAAAACTCTTGAACTGTTTCAGAAAAATGCATCGAGCCACAGAAGCATGGTTTCCCAGCTTCCATGCCGCAAAGCCGACGGAACCGTCTTTTATTCAGACCTTTTTACCACGGTGCTCAATATCGACAATTGTCCATGTGTTGTCGGCTTCTTTTCAGACGTTACCGAAAAAGTTAAGGCCGAAAGAGAGTTGATCAATGCCCGCAAAGCGGCTGATGCAGCCAATGAGGCGAAAAGCTTCTTCCTTGCCAATATGAGCCACGAGATTCGCACCCCGCTCAACGGCATAATCGGCATGGCCGAACTTCTCAATCTTACAAATCTTGATGAAGACCAGAAAAAGTATGCCGAGATTATCCGGCAGAGCGGTCAGAGCCTGTTGGGGCTTCTAAGCGATGTGCTCGATTTCTCAAAAATAGAATCAGGGAAAATGGCCATCGAAAATCTTGCATTTGACCTGCTCGCATTAGCCGAAGAAGTCTGCAGCCAGGCGCGTTTCAAAGCTTCGAGCAAAGGGCTTGAATTTAAAACCGAGATTTTTTCAGGCTGTCCGAAAATGGTTCTGGGCGATTCCATAAGAGTTCGGCAGATACTCGTCAACCTTCTCGACAATGCGATCAAGTTTACTGCCAGCGGTTCCATAGGTTTGAAGATTTCCAGCAACGGCACGATTCACGGCAAGAAAAACCTGCTTTTTGAGGTTATCGATACCGGAATCGGTATTCCTGAAGAGAAACTTCCTTTCCTGTTTCAGAGCTTTTCTCAACTGGATGCTTCTACAACCAGACTTTACGGGGGCACGGGTCTGGGACTTGCTATCTGCAGTAAACTCGCGCATCTGATGGGTGGCGATATCGGCGTGATAAGCAGCTTTGGTAAAGGCACAAATTTCTGGTTCAGCCTTCCGTTTGCGATTGAAAAAAACAGCTCGGATTCAGCATCAGAGCCTGCCGCAGAAATTAAAAAAATCAAGGCAACCAGTCAGCCCGGTCGCGAAGTCGAGGCTGATCAGTCAGAAAAAAAACTGCCGCGACATGAAACCTGGCAGGTTCTGCTCGGAGACGACAACAACACCAATTTTCTCGTGGTGAAGGCAATGCTGACAAAAATCTCTGCCAATGTCGATTTTGCCGAAAACGGTCACGAGGTCATTCTTGCTCTGAAACGCAAAAAATATGATCTCGTGCTGCTTGACCTGCACATGCCGATGCTCGACGGTTTCGAGACCTACAGCCTGATTCAGCGCAACATCAGAGAAGGTTTCTGCTACTCGGTTCCGGTTGTGGCAATCACCGCCGATGCTTTTACCAAGACAAGAGAAACCTGCTTCGAAATGGGTATGCAGGATTTCATAAGCAAACCATTCAACATGCCCGACTTTCTTGCAACCGTTAAAAAATGGCTGCCTGAAAAATAGGGCTACTTGATGTCCTGGGTGACGATGTTTTCCCAGCCGGGGGGCGGGGGCACAATCATGAACCCCTTGACTTTGCTGTGCAGAGCTTTTGCCGGGTGATCGCCGGGATTTTCGGCCAGATATGCCTGAAGAATCTGTTCGGCAGCAGGGAAATTGCGATTCTGCAGCTCGACCGAAGCGGCATGATAAGCGTCGCGGGCTCGCTCGGCATGCGCCAGGGCTGCACGGTCAGGATCATTGCGGTCGGCGAGAACTTCATAAACATTAACCAGATTGGTTTTCCCGGCTACTTTCAATTTGGCGAGGCAGCGCGAAATGATTACCGATTCGGCAAGGGTTGCTGTTTCCTCGCTGACGAGAATCTCGGTGCCGAATAATTTATTGCCGGTCTCAAGGCGGGCGGCGAGGTTGACGTTGTCACCGATAACCGTGTAATCGAAGCGCATCGTCGAGCCCATGTTGCCAACCACGACGATACCGGTGTTGATGCCGATTCGGGCTCTTATTTCGGGCTTGCCTTCCTGTCTCCATTTTTCGCGGAGTTTTTTAAGGGCGCGCTGGTTCTCGAGAGCGCAACGGCATGCTCTGATGGCATGATCTTTCTGGTCGACCGGTGCCCCGAAAACTGCCATGATCGCGTCACCCTCATATTTGTCGAGAAGTCCGTCGAACTTGAAGATGATATCGGTCATTTCGGTAAGATATTCATTGAGAAGACTTACCACATCGAGGGGCGACATGCCTTCAGACAGTGCGGTAAAGCCTTCGATATCAGAAAAGAAAATCGTCAGGTTGCGTTCTTCACCATGCAGATTGAGCTTGGCGGGATTTTTGAGAATTTCATTGACGACCGAGGCGGTAACATAATGCTGAAACGCGGTTTTTATACGCATTTTTTCAGAGAGCTCGATATAGTAGCGGTGGCCGATCGAGAAGATGAACGAAGCCACAGCGGCGAGAATGGCTGCAGACACGTCGGCAGGTTTCCCGTAAAGGTTCAGCGAAATGAAGGAATAGCTCAAAAGACTCGCGACAGCAGCGGAAGTCAGAAAGAGCGAACCAAAAAGCTGCAGATGATTGAGCAGCAGAAACGTCATGACCATGGCCAGAGTTGCGGCCAGAGCTATACCGGGCCACGCAGGAGCCGGAACCAGCCAGCTTTGATCGATCAGATTGCGGACAGCTACCGCATTCATGAAGGGTGAAAACTCGTTGCCGCTGACGGGCGTGTAGAGTTTCTCTTCGGTCATCGAGCTCGCAGCGCCGATGATGACGATTCTGTCTTTGAGAGCTTCGGCGGGAATGCTGCCGTGATAGAGGTCATAAAATGAGAAGGTGCGGAAACTGCGGCAGGCAATGTCGTAGTTGAGCATCATATACTCGTTGTTCAACAATGGAACGCGCATTTCACCCGCAGGCAGCCGGAAAATCAGCTCATTGCCTGAGGTTTCGACCTGATCTGGCTGCAGGCCATGAAACAGGCGCATGATCTCTGTTTGAAAAGAGAGAACGGTTTCTTCGCGTTCGTTGGTGAAGGCCACCGAAACTGCCCGGATCGCCTCATCTCTGAATTGCTTGAAATAGCTTGGTGCCGCAACCGTGGCCCGTGCCAGTGCCGGAAATGGCGGGGTCATACGTCGATCGTCACGTCGGAAAGCTCTGACGACGACTTTTCCGGATTCTTTAACCGCATCGACGAATTCGGCATCGATTTCGGGATTTTCGTCACTGCTGGCGGCAAAAAAGACGTCGAGACCCACAACCTTCGGAGCATGCTGGTTCAACTGCCGCAGCGCTTCGGCATAGATTTCACGATTGCCCTGATACAGGCCCTGAATACCAAGAACCGATCGGTCATCGATTAGAATTACCGTTATTTCAGGGTTAACTGGTTTTACAGGAGTGAAGCGCCTAAGAAAAGCAAGACTTCCGGCACTTGAACTGTTGATTTTCAGTCGGGCCGAAAGCCAGAAATCGCCAAGCCAGGCGTCAAGCCCGGCAAAAATTCCTTGAAATAAAAAGAGGGAGAGCAGCAGCACTCCGGCAAAAACCAGATTTGCTGCTACTCTTCCTCGTTTGTTCAGATAAGCGGGCAATTCAATTTACCTTGGAATGTGTCTCTTATGGTGCGTGCTGTCGCCACCGCCATGGCCGTCTGTGGTTTTGGGTTTGAGAGGTATTTTTTGGTCAGTGTTTGAAACGGTTTTGCTATCGTCATCGTCGTCATCTGAATCACGACCGGTGATGCTGCGGGTTGAAGATGCCGTCATAACAGTTGGGGTCTGACCAAGACTTGCGGCTTCCATCGGGTCGACAGACAATGGTTCTTTCGGAAGGCTGGCCTGAATTGTAGCTCTGATTTTTTCAGGGCTGGCGCCTGATTCAACCATTTTTTTCACTTTTTCCCGGGTTTCCTTGGCAGCAGTCGGGTGCCATTTGCGTTTTGAGCCCTTCTGCTGCTCATGTTTGCGATTGTATCGGCCGGCGGGGTTCTGGGGTTTCTGGGGTTCATAAAGCTTGTCTTCGCGCATCATATCGAGAAAGCGGGCATAGGCTTCGCGATACTGCTTCATGTACTGCACCATTTTGCCGCGAACTTCAGGGTCGGCTGATTTGCGGGCTGAGTGGTAAGCTTCAAAGGCGAGCATGTATTCCATCACAGCCTGCTCGATTTCAAGGGCTGGTCGCAGTTTGATTTCATCAACATTAACCTGGACTTCTTTTTCGATCGCCGGGTTTTCATCATTGGCGATGACAG
>CAZFUG010000333.1:0-5013 GCA_964522035.1 uncultured bacterium | reverse complement strand
GGTTGATCAGCTGGGCAGGCAATTTGAATGTCTGCTGCCAGGCAAAGAAAACCAGACCTGCTGCCAGAATCAGCAACAGGAGCAGAAAATAAAAAAGTTTTCGGGCTCTGATCATTGAAGAGTTCGCCGGTTTTTATAGTGCCGGGATTGTACCACAGCCGAAAGGCAATAGCAAATCGGCGTACGTAAAAAGAGCCCTGCTCGTTTGAGCAGGGCTCCTGAAAGGCTTTAATTACTTGGCTTTGGCGATAAGATCTTTGAGGTCTTTGCCGGGTTTGAATTTTACAACTTTTTTAGCCGGAATGCTGATGGCTTTTTTGGTCTGGGGGTTAACACCCTTGCGAGCTGCGCGTTTAGCAACTTCAAAAGAACCGAAACCAATCAGCTGAATTTTGTCGCCTTTTTTGAGGCTGTCTTTGAAAGTATCGAGCATTGATTCGAGAGCTTTCTGAGCGGTTGCCTGATTGATGGCGGCTTTCTGAGAGATTTCTTTTACGAGATCAGCTTTATTCATCGTGAGGTCTCCTTAGTAGGTTGGAAATTGATGAGCTGATTATAATTACCCGTTTCGCTTATTGTCAATACCCTTTTTAAAAAAAGTTTGCTTGTCAGTGCCATTAACAAAGGTTTTTTTTCTTCAGTCTAAAGTATACCCCCAGTCAGATGCGAGATGTTTCCTCTATAGAGTAAGAGAACACCGGTCAGAAAAGGTTCCAATATTTTGCTATTGCAAAAAGCCGATTCAGATGCTAAGTTTACTTGATAAATCAAAAAAAATAAGAGGTTACGTATGCTTGAAACGGGGTTGTTGATTGTCTTCTGTTGTATTTTGTTTGCCGGGTCTGTCTACCTTCTGCGCCTTCTTTTCCCTTCTGATGATGCCGTTGAAGGTTCGCCGTCAAAAGTCTCGAATATCGGCGCAGAACGGTCTGTTGATTACGATTCAGCCGTCTTTGTCGAACAAAAGCCTGCTTACCAGCGAAAGCCCGGCAAAATTTTCCAGCGCCTGATCTCCCTGGCAGTTCTTTGCGTGTGCGGCTACCTGATTTACCAGAACCGGCCAGATTCGTTGCCAGGCCTGGCCCTGCCCGTAAGCGGCGAACAAGGGGCGTTGACGCGCAGAACCATCACTCCTGCAGAAGTTGCCGGTCACGTTCTTGTCGACGGTGTCAACTGGTTTCAGATAATCGCGACCAGCACCGAAGGGGTACCATTCGAAGGCTGGGTTTCAGAAATGGCGATTCTCAACAAACCGCCCAAAGAAAATAAAACAGCTGATGAAATGATGAAAAAGCTCGGCCTGCCAACCAACCGCGAGCGCATTGAATCGGTAAAAAAGATCCGCAAAATCGGTCAGGCTTTAAATACCGCTCTGAGAGAAGAGAAAAAAATCATAGAATGATTTGCTGCTGTACTTAAGCAATTGCTGCTCATCTGCCGATAAGTATCACAAATACTTTTCTGGGGGATGTAACTATGTCATTGCGAAAGCGCAGAAACCTTCTGCTCCTGGCCGTTTTCCACTTCATCATGCTCGCCGCCTTCCTGCCCGGCTGCAAAGAAGGCACCAAAACATCTCCCGTTTCCTCTATGCTTATCACCGATACTGCCGCGACGAAACAAATCGACCTTACCAGTTCCCCCGACGCGGTTCACAGTATATCCGGCGTTGTTTCTTCTCAGAATACTTCTGAAAACCTTTCAAATATTATAGTTAAATTGTATTTTGACCAGAGACTGGCCGATGAAACCAAAACCACTTCAGATGGCCAGTTTTTTTTCGCCAACGTTCCGCCAGGTCTCTATGAAATCAGTTTTTCCACGGATTCAGGAACCTATACAGCCACAAACTACATCATCAGAGTTCTTGAAAGTGGAAAAACTCAGCCGGAGACAATAGCAGTGAAAATGACTGCAGCCAATCCTCAGGCACTTGTAATTCAGGCAAAAATTGAGGGTGAAGTTGTTCTGGCCGGAACCGGCGCGAAAATTCCGAATATCAACGTTGAGATTGAGGATGCGGGCGGCAACCTTGTTTCTACAGCCCTTAGCTCATCAGTAGGCCAGTTTACCTTCCAGAATCTTGGCACTGGCACTTACACTGTGAAAGCTGGAAAAGCCTCCAGTTACGTCGAAACTCAACAGACCGTAACCATTCGCAATGATGGTGTCGTATCACCGCGATACGTTATCGTCAGCCTTAATACCAAACCAGTTGAAAGTTTTTCAATCTCTGGCTTCATAAGAAATCAGACCAAAAATGGCCTCGCTAACCTGGAAATAGGTATTTACAACGATTTCAATCTTACCGTTCCGGCTCTGCAGCCGACAAGAACCACAGGTGAAGGAAAATTCTTTTTTGAAGGTTTGACTGAAGCGAGAATGTATTATCTGAGAGTCGCTGCCAATCCTCCCACCACTGAAGCATCGGAAGTGTATCCGGTAAGAGTCCTCTCAGACGGCACCACTTCACCGTCGTTGGCTGAAATTGTTGTTACACAGGGTTCTAAAGTTGTCATGACTGACATTGTTGGTAAGATAGTCGATGCTTTTACCGGTGGTCCGCTTGAATATGTCAGTGTAAAAATTGCCGATATAAACTCTTCAGTAACAGATACAAGTGGTCTTTTTAAGGGCTATAACTTAATACCCGGAAACTACAAACTTGAATTTGCAAAATTCGGTTATGAGACTCTCATTACTTCAATTCAGGTAAAAGAAGACAAAACCACAATACCTGCAAGCTTGACCTTTGCTTTGCTTCACAATTTGAAAACTGGTTATGGTTCGCTTTCCGGGCGCATTGTGAATGTTAATGATGGTTCAGGAATTCAGGATCTCTGGGTAAGACTGTTTAAATGGGTTCAGGTTACCAAGAAAAGCCTGGATGGTTCTATCGTTGAGACCGACTGGGAGTGGCAGCCAAATCTTCTTATAACCACCCGGACCTCTGGTCAGACTTCTGTAGCTACACCAGACCTTAAAGGAACATTTAAATTCACTCATCTCGAACCTGGTAAATACCTGATTTATATTGCTTCCGACTCATTTGTTCCAGTTAGTGCTGATGAAAACAGGGGCGGACATTTTACCTGGAAAGTGCCATCTGCAATCACCACTGCTGTTGTCGCTCCGGCCGGTAAAGTTGCCGAAATTAGAAATCTGGAAGTAATTGCTGGCCAGACCACCTACTGGACCAACTACGAACAGGCCTATAAATAATGGAAATACCTATGAACCTGAAAAAACTGTTGCAGAATGCCGCAATTGCATCCTTATTGCTTATTCCCGGTTTCGCGAACGCTCAGGTTCTCGAAGCTCTGCCTGATGGCGAAAATACGGTTAAAGCCAGGCATCATGTCGTTTCTGAAGAACCAGCAGGCATTTCCGGCACAACCATCTCCGGCAATACAGGTCTGATAACCATACCGATTCCGGCTCGCAAGAAGGAAAAAACGGCAGGTGCGTCATTCAAATTCAATAATGTAAAAAATGACCTCATGGTAAATGGTGCAAAAATCAAGGTAGAGAAAGATGAGTATATCTATGGCGTGCGTTACAATGCGCGGCCGAATCTCGAAATTTCTCTGAGCAATCTGCACTATGAGCGTTCTTCAAACCCTGGTCTGGTTGGCATCGATACCGAAAGAGATCATGTCGCAGCCGGTATGAAATACACGACAAATATCGATGAGAAGCAGTTCTGCATGGGTTTCAATTTCGCGCCAATGATTGCTAAAGAGATGAATATGGCTGATATCGAGCAGATCGAAAGCCTGAGAAATGTTTATTTCACCATGGCAGAAACCATAACCAGCAATTTCACCGGCTACATGAACGTCTCCTCGGTCTTCACCAACGTTCAGAAAATCGACTTCGGCAATGGCGTCATTCAGAAAGTCAACCGCAAAGATATTCTGCTCGGCGGTATCGGTCTTGAATACAAAATCGCCGGCTCTGCCAGTGTCTTCGGAGAAGCCAAATTCGGTAACTATCGCGACTTCGACTACTTCAAGAAAGATTCGGTCAGACACCGCATTCACGCAGGCGCCCGCGTCGGCAGCGAAAATGCCGCCCTCGAACTGATGGGACTCAACGTCACCGACGGTGACCCGACCTTCGTAATCGGCGGCAGTCTTGGCTTTTAAGCAATTTTTAAAGTTTTGCGCATAAACAACAGAAAATAGAAACTGGATTTAGAAACGGCCGGTGCCATCAAGGCACCGGCTTCTGTTTTCCGGCCAATTTCCATCCCATCGGATTTCGCAAAGAGATTGCATGATGTTTTGTTAACGCATTTATGCGCATTTAGGCAGTAGTGTCCGTTGAATTCCTACTTTCGGCCACTTTCGACAGGTTCAAACAAAAGGCAGCGGGCGAAGAATATTACCGGGGTTATTATTTTCCAGATTATTCTTGTTTAGCAATACCCCCTGCGAAATGCCGGATACTGACATTCCGCAGGGGGTAGTTCCATACTGCTGAATTTTTGCTTACGCAGCTTTCTTTACTTCGGCGTATCAAAGTTTGAAAGATACGTTGTTGTATTCGCGGTAACCTTAACAATTTTCCATCTATGCATTGCAGGAGAACCTGAGTCTTCTGTCCAGTAGATAATTCCAGGGTATAGTCTTGCAACTTGTCTAAATGATGGTTCCGACCCCAAAACGCCAACAAAAATGAAGTAATAACCGGGTTCAATATGGGTAATCTTAAATGTGCCCGCATCATCATAAAGGCCGTTATCATCAGCAGTTATCGTTGAATTTAACAATGCAGTGTAAATTTCCCAATCCGTCTCAGTGTAAGTTTTGTCTCCCACAACAACCGTCTTGGTAATTTCTGCCATTTTATAAATTTTGACTATGTGGTTCGTAAGAGGAGCACCGGTATTCGGGTCGCTTACTCTGCCTGCAATAGAACCCATATTGTCTTCCTGCTTGTAGATCAGAAAATAATTTGTAACTGTTCACGTGGTGGCACTCCCACATGACCAGATTTTTGCGTAAGCAC
>CAZFUG010000332.1:0-5020 GCA_964522035.1 uncultured bacterium | reverse complement strand
TTGTCAAAGACCTCGAGATCGACATGGAAGCCCTGATTCCGCTTATCAGAGGTGAAGTGCCGATACGCGCCTGCGCCCACCGTGCAGAAGACATCATGGCAGCCATCAGGATCGCCGAAGAATTCAAGCTCAAACTGGTAATCGAGCATGGCACCGAAGCTCATCTGCTGGCACCGGTTCTGGCTGAGAAAAAGATTCCGGTCGTTCTCGGCCCCACCCTTCTGCCGCGTTTCCGCGAAGAAATGAACGAAAAGACGTTCGAAAGTGCCATCATTCTCATGGATGCCGGCGTCGACGTCGCGTTGACCTGTGACTACCCGGGTCTGCCGATTGAAACTCTGCGTGTTGCCGCTGCCATGGCAATGCAATATGGTCTCGACGAACGCCGGGCCCTGGCTGCCATTACCGAAGTGCCTGCCAAAATTCTCGGCGTCGATGAACGCATCGGCAAAATCAAAAAAGGCTATGACGGCGACCTGGCCCTCTTCTCAGGTCACCCGCTCGACATCAGATCAAAGCTTGAAGCTCTGGTTGTAGATGGCGATCTGTTCATCTTCTCAAACGATATAAAGGTCGAAATGGGCTCATAAGGTAAAGCCGAAACAAAAAGCCCCTGCCAGTGCAGGGGCTTTTTTTATATCTCTTTTTGTTATGCGCTGATTGAGAACTGCTTAAAAAGCTTAAAAGTTTTTCGACAACACGAATTTAATGCGAAAATCCTTAAGCCCATCGATTTTACTGGTTCGTGCACCGGTCGAAAAAGTTATGCGGCGGGCCCGCGTCTTGGCCCGAAAATTTTCAGACCACTGCTTATGCAGTTTTACCAGACCTTCAGGACCGGCTTTATGACGACATGGCGTCGAAGTCACAAGATTTTTTGGCAAAGAGGTAAAGCTGATTTTTTTCATAACAAAAAGTTAGCACAGCCGGGCATATTTTGCAATGCCGTACCTTCTTAACTATGATCGAGTTTTGTGGTATGCTTTTGCCGCAAAACTAACAAGGTGAAAGAAAAATGAACGAAAAAGAAATTTCCTGTCAGAACAAAATTTTTGTCAATCGCACTCTCAACATGAACACAATCAAACTGATTGGCTTCGATATGGACTACACTATTGTCACATACAATGTTCCGGCCTTTGAAGCCAAGGCCTATGAGATCCTCAAAGAAAAACTCATCAAAGAATACAGCTACCCCGAGGAAATCAGAAAATTTGAATTCAACAAGGATTTCATTATCCGCGGTCTGGTTATAGATACCGAAAACGGTGACTTTCTTAAAGTTAACCGCTACGGTTTTGTCAGAATCGCTTCGCACGGTTCAAAATTTTATTCATTCGAAGACCAGAAAGAAAAATTCGGCCCATACAGCATCGATCTGACCGATTCTCGCTACTACATCGTACATACGCTGTTTTCTCAGGCAGAAGGCTGGATGTACGCCCAGCTCGTCGATTATTACGACGAACGCAACAGCAAGGTTAACTACCGCAAGTTGTTCACCGAAGTGAGAAAATGTCTCAACGACGCACACCAGGAAGAAGAACTCAAGGGTGACGTCGTCAGCAACCCTGCCAAATACCTGATCCAGGACAAGCGGATCGTTGACGCATTACTGAAATTCAAGCGTTTTGGCAAGAAACTGGCGCTGATAACCAACTCAGATTATGAATACAGCCGCAAAGTCATGGAATACTGTTTTGGCCCCTACCTCGATAAACCATGGCAGAAGCTTTTTGATCTGGTCATTGTTTCGGCCAACAAACCAGACTTTTTTACTGCCAGAAACCGCTACCTCAAAGTCGACCCCAAAACCGGACTGCTTTCAAACTTTTATGGCTCGATCGAGTGGAACGGTATCTACCAGGGCGGCAACGCCAGCATTCTCGAAAAGCATCTCAACCTGAACCCTTCAGAAATACTTTATCTCGGCGATCACATTCTCGGCGATGTCGTAACCCTGAAAGAAACGATCGGCTGGCGCACAGGTCTGGTAGTCCAGGAACTGGCGGAAGAAGTTCCGGTTCTCGAAGAAACCAGAGCCATTCATCAGAAGATTGCCGAGAAGATGGCAGAAAAAGAAGAGCTTGAAGACATTTCTCTTGAATTCAGAGAGAAAATTTTCCTGAAACAGCAGGATCGCTCAGAAGCGGGAAAAAAGAAATATGAAGATGTTAAAGAACGCTTGATCAGGCTCGACGAAGAAATCAGAGATCTTATTTTCGCCAGCCAAAAGGGCTTTAACACTTACTGGGGAGAAGTCATGCGCGCCGGCAACGAGATTTCGCGCTTTGCCACACTGGTCGAAAGGTATGCCTGCATTTACATGTCGGGTATAGCAAATCTCTATTACTATTCACCCTTCAAATACTACCGTTCGCAGAGACGCTACCTCGCGCACGACCCGCAATAAGCCGTTTTTAAAGCATTCTATTGTATGCATGCCCTCGAAATAAAGCTTTTCGGGGGCATAATCTTTGCGGGAAGAAGAAAGGACTGCTTTCTGATCACCACAGGGTAACGAAACCGGCAGAAGCGCTCGCGAAATTACTGCCAGACCGGCTTCAGCTGCATCATTTCGCACCAGCGTCTGAAAACCTGAAAGTAGTTGCCGGGCATAATGATGTGATGGTTACCAAGCGGCGATGCAAAAAAATAATTGGCGGCCCGATCAATCTGCAAACATATCTGAGTGCGGCAGAGGCTGGGCGAAAGGCTTATCGGCCGACTGCGGCCAGTGGCGAGTGCATACTGCCCACCACTGAAGTCAATTTTGCAGATAGTGAATTCGCCCTCGGAAAAAAGGCCGGCAACAGCAAGCCCCTTGCCTGATTCAAAGTGAGTATCGAGCGAAAAACTGCTCAGAATCGTCGGCGGGCAGGTACAGTGGGCAAAAGTCACCATATCAGGCTGAATCTGTGACGGGTTGGCCATAAAACTGGCTTTGCCTGAAACGGCGCGCGCCACCATCATCGTCAGCATCGCAGGGACATCGCCCTCGCAGGCCGCCGGGATTCCGTCATCGTTCAGCTTGGCAAGCGCCAGACAACCAGTCGTCTGATCGCTGGCAAGAATGTCGAAACATCTCAAAGTCAGCGCATTGAGCTGATTTGCCTTTATCACCCGCATCAGCCCGCCATAAATGCGCGCCGCCCTGGAAAGTTCAGCGGTTCGCCCTTTTTCACTGCTGCGATAAAAGGCCGTGGCAAAATCAGAAAGTGCCGCTGATTCGCCCTTGTCGACGTATTTCTGAAACTGCTGCATCGAGATGGAAACGAATTTCAGACCAAGTCGACGTTCGATGGTTTCAAGCTCCGGCATGCTCGCAATCAGCCATTCAGAAGGCTCACCAATGATGCCGGCAACCTTGTTTTTCAGTTCGAAAGAAATCTGATGCAGAAACGCCTCTTCTTTAAGCTGTCTGGCCGTTTCTTCCGGGCTGCCATGGATTATTCTCGCGCCAGAACCGGGAAAATGAGCATTAAGCCAGGTAAGAATCTCGATAGATGCAGGCAGTGAATTGTCTGATTCAGTTGCAGCAAGAACAAATGGCTTGCCGCTAGTCTTTATCTGCGGCAGAATTTTCAAAAAATGGCTTTCAGTGACACCGGGAAGAACAAGAACGATGAGAAAATCGAATTCCCCTGTCTGGATATCAGATATTTCATGACACGGAAAAAGATGCTGCCAGGCACTGATAAAACCGTTGGCGGAACTGCGACCGCGTTCCTGGTCATGCAGGAATGAGCGAACCGTTACGATACCGGTCTTGAAGGCTTTCATGTTCTGGTGCCCGGACCACTTTCAACGTTATCCTCTTCAGAATCATCTACCGAATCAAAGCTGTCATCAGATAAGTCATCTGGCCAGTCGGCGGCGTCTTCATCTTCGGCTTCAGTATCAGCAACTGAAGAAGCAGGGGTGTTATCTTCGCTGCCCGGAACAGCTACAATGGCATCACTGGCGGCCTTATCAGCGCCTGCAGCCAGTTGTGACAACTGAACGGCTTCGTTGTTCATTTTGACAATATTCAAGGCCCAGCCGACACAGACGCCGGTCATGGCCAGCAAAACCCCTACAAGCGCCCAGAAAGCGCCGGTATTGATTGCAAAAGCATCGCGATACACATCGAATACCAGCCTGAACCAGCCATCGTGGCCAAGCTCGCGACCAAGTTCAACAGCCTTGTTGTCGTAAATAATAATGATTTCGTGGGTCAGAAAAAAACCAGAAAATACAGCGATGAAAAAGCCGGCAAAGTAGTTTCTGAACACCATGAAAAAAGTACCGGCCATACAGCAGAGCATTACCGGAAGGCCCATGCCGCCGGCACGCCAATTCACCGCCACTACCGGCGTAAAATTCAAAAAGGTCGAAGCGACAACGATAAGAAAACCCGCAATTGCAGCAGATTCAAAAACTCCCGGAAAGTCTTTGGGAGTGATATTTGAATTTTTATCATATTCAGTTTGCATAATTTTCCTTTTCAGCTGCTCTCGCCGGATTCAAGAAATCTTCGCAGACAGGCATTGTTCAGAGCCGGGCTCGGAGCCCCCTTTATGCCACCCTGTTCATAGGGAATATCGAGAATCAGTTTTGGCGTTCTAATTGGCGTTACAATCGAAAAACAGTTTGCCTTTTCGTTTTTGTGAATAGCGATAAAACCAGCCTTTATCAATACCTGAATGGTATCGGCAACCACCTTTTCTTCATAACCAACCCTTTCGGCAATTTCGGCGCGATCGAGCGGAATCATTCGGTCAGCCGGTTTTCCGAGCTCAAAATCGAGTTCGATCATTTTTTTCAGGATCGGCCAGCATTCAGGGCCGTATTTTTGGTTAAGCATGCGCGGCAGGCCTGAAAATTCAAGCCATTTCGGGAAGCGGAAGCACATTTTCTGTGAGTTTTCAGCGCTTTTAACACCTTTTCCCTTCTGACTGACCGGCTCAAGAAAAGGCTGCAGATCGGCAGGGTTCACTCTCCAGTCACTGCCGACTTTTATGCCGGGCAATTTGCCGTT
>CAZFUG010000331.1:2114-5021 GCA_964522035.1 uncultured bacterium | reverse complement strand
TGCAAGACGGTCACGGGTCATACCGGCAAAGAATGAAAGATTGCCAAATTCAGGGCCTTTAACCTCGGCTTTTTTCAGAGCGGCATCGATTTGCGTCAGTGTTGATTTGATGTTTTCGATCTTTTTGAAGTCGAGCCGGGAAATTTTAAGGGCACGAAGATCTGAATAGAGGCCGATAAGCGCCGGAACATTGAATCTGCCAAGCTGCTTTTCTATTTTCTGCAGATTGATAACTTTGCTTTCGACGCCGGCTGCGAGAACACTGCGCACGATTTTCTGTTCTTTTTTGCCCATTTTTTCGAGCAGCATCTCGATGAGATTAGTTTGTGAAGCATTGCCAGACGCAGAACCGGGAGCCGGAACGCCATTAGACTGCGCCCCAGAGGTTGCATCGTCAGTTGCTGCTGCAGAAATTTCCGACAGATCATACTGCAGGGTTGCCTGGCCAACATCAACTGCCTGCCCGAATACGGCACCGGAGACCAGAAACATTGCAGCTGCAATGCTGGATAAACAAAGTTTCCTCATGCTCCCCTCCTCACTTCTTATAACCGGTCAGAACCTGCCGCTCAAGGTAATTGTATCAGCATCAAACGAAAAAGTTGCCTGCCCGTTCAGATAATCGATGGCAAGCCTGTTTTTATCCGCCGCAAGAATTCTGCGTATGATATTTTCACTTTGCCGGCGCACCCAGCCAGAATCAGGAACTTGCCAGAAATTGAACCTGATTGATCCGGCTTCCAGCCCTTTTTCTGCCTGTTTAAGTTCAATCTGAATGACCATGCTGCGCAGCATGTAGCCTGAACCGATAAGATAAAAGGTGCCAGAATCATTGCCCGGAACAAAGCGGGCCCGCTGCAGGCAGAAACCGGCGGCTGGCGGAATCTGCCAGGCATTGAGATAAGCGTTGAATTCAGATGGTTTTAAAATCAGCGTCGGGCTGGCGACGTTCTCCAGATCAAGTCGCTTTTCCTGGAGTTTCCAGAAGTCTTCCTGTTCTGGCCCGGCAAATTCGGGTAACTCGACCGGCCTGACAAACCGGTCGACCGGGTCGGCAAGAAAAAACCAGCCGAAAAAGAGAAACAAGACAAGCATGGCTATCGGATAAACGCACCCACAGCCGATTCCGAGCAGCATTGACCGCATACAGCCGCGGCTTTTTCCCGATGATTCCTGGGCCATTTTATGAGAAGCTTTTGAGAACGCTCTTTTCTTCGAAAGACAGGAGCTTTTCCAGATCGAGCAGAATGATCAGTTTGTTGTCGAGCTTGGCGACACCCTGGATATACTGAGAATCGATGCTGGCAGTGAACATCGCCGGGGCTTTTTCGATCTCGTCGACGTAGAAGCGCATGACTTCTGAAACGTTGTCGACAATCATGCCAACCTGATTTTTTTCGAGTTCGACGATGAGAATTTTGGCAGTATGGCGACTCTCGTTGGGTGCCATGTCGAAACGCTTTCGCAGATCGATAACCGGAATAATCTGCCCGCGCAGATTGATAACACCTTCGACGAACTGCGGCGCTTTCGGGATTTTGCGAATCTCGGTCATCGGGTAGATTTCGCGCACCTTGTGAATATAGATGGCGTATTCGTCTTCACCGATATAAAAGCCGACTGCCTGGACTTCCTGACGGATATTGCTTTTTTTAACGGCCATGGTTACCCCCGTCGTCATTGCGTGACTGGGCTTTTTCTGCAAACTGGCGGCGCTTTTCTCTGACATACATGACGAAAGCCGAAATCTGGGTGACGAACACAGCAAGGTCATCGAGCCAGCCAATGATCGGCATAATGTCAGGAATCACATCTACCGGACTGAGCACGTAGATTACCGTGAACGCAAAGAGAATGAACTGCGCCAGCGGACTTCTTACGAGCGCTCTTGGGATTGAAGGGCCTTGTTCTGTCATATTTGTCGATTCGCCTGTCGAAGGATGGTTCCTGAGCCTGCCGAAGGATCAGCTTTCGAGATCTGCCGAGCCAAAACTCAGTGGCAGAAGCTCTTTCATGTTGGTTTTTTTAACCTCGCCACGATTATTGACGAGAAGAATCTCGACGTTCGGTGCCAGTTCGTTGATCACCTGGCGGCAGGCACCACATGGGGCGGTGAAGGCCGGTCGGTCGACGTAAATCGCGAGTTTGGTGAATTTCTTTTCGCCACGGGCAATTGCGGTGAAAAGTGCAGTGCGCTCGGCACAGTTGGTCAGGCCATAGCTGGCATTTTCAATATTGCAGCCCATGATTATTTCGCCGCTTTTCAGCTGCAGCGCCGCGCCGACCTGAAAGTTAGAATATGGTGCATACGCCAGTTTGCTGGCTTCGATCGCTTTTTCAATCAGTTCCTTATCTTTCATTATGACACCTCACATGTTTATTTCTACCACAAAGAGCGGGGCAACTAAAGAAAAAAACACCCCTGAATTAACAGGGGTGTTTTGTAAGGTCTTAGCGTTTTGAGAACTGAGGTTTTCTTCTCGCTTTTTTGAGACCGTATTTTTTGCGTTCTTTCTCGCGTGGATCGCGAGTCAGGTAGCCATTTTTCTTCAGCGGTGAGCGGAATTCTTCGTTGAATTTCACGAGAGCGCGGGCCAGACCATGGCGCAGGGCGCCTGACTGACCGGTGCTGCCGCCGCCGGCGATGTTGGCATATACGTCGAACTTGCCAAGGGTTTCAGTGGTGGCAAGGGGCTGTACAATGATTTTGCGGGTCAGAGGAATCGGGAAATAATCCTCGAAGGCTCTTTTATTGACCATGATTTTACCTTCGCCTCTGCAGATGCGGACGCGAGCGGTTGCGGATTTTCTTCTACCGGTTCCCCAGAAAAACAGTTCGGCCATGATTATTTTCCTCCTTCCTTATTTGGTAAGCTTAACGGCTTTGGGCTGCTGAGCAGTGTGGGG
>CAZFUG010000331.1:0-2104 GCA_964522035.1 uncultured bacterium | reverse complement strand
AGCTCCACCGTAAACTTTGAGTTTGCCAAGATATCTTTTTCTCAGCTTGTTGCGGGGCAGCATTCTCTTAACGGCGATCCAGAGCATTTTGTCCGGAGCGTTTTCGAGCAGCTGACCGTATGACAGGGCTTTGATGTGTCCTGTATAGCCTGTGTGCCAGTGGAACATCTTGTCATCGTGTTTTTTGCCGGTCAGAACGATCTTGTCGGCATTTACCACAATTACGAAATCACCACAATCAAGGTTCGGGGTGAAAGTGGGTTTGTGCTTGCCGCGCAGGCGGGCAGCAACTTGAGAGGCCAGGCGGCCGAGAGGCATGTCCTTGGCGTCAACAACAATCCAGTCATGGTTTACTTCAGGTTTCTTAGCGTAGAACGTCTTCACCGATTTTCCTCCTTTTCGGTTAATACATGACTTTCATCAGATAAAGTCCGCCGGGCGGTGCAGGGGCGCCAAGTCTTCGTCTATTCTGATTACGGTACAGTTCGAGAATTTCTTCAGACCGCATCTGGCCGCTTCCGATAAGCTGCAAAGCCTTCGCCATGTTGCGCACCATGTTATGCATAAACCCGGTGCCGATCACGTCGAAGGTGATTATCTCATCCGTTCGAACAACGCTGGTCTCAAGAACAGTTCTAACAGTGCTTTCATACTGATGCGGGGATTTGGCAAAAGCCGCAAAATCATGCTCACCTACCAGCAGTCCGGCTGCTTCATGCATCTTCGTCACATCCGGCGTCTGTTCAAGCTGCCAGAAAAACCTTTCGAGGAAAGGCGATCTGGTGTTGACCAGCCGATAGAGGTAACGATAATGCTTGCCGCGCGCCGAAAAGCATGGGTGGAAGCTTTCTTCGACTTCTTCTGCCCTGCAGATCCTGAGTGCACCAGGCAAAGCGCTGTTCATTCCGATGATTAATTTTTCAACCGGTATCGGACACTCAGTTCTGAAAAGAACCACCTGTTCTACCGCGTGAACACCGGTGTCTGTCCGACCCGCCCCGACGCCGCGACTTTTTTCGCCGGTTATCAGTTTGAACGCCCGTTCAAGCTCACCCTGCACCGTTGGTATGTGCGGCTGATACTGATAACCGAAAAAGGCACTTCCGTCGTAGGTAACGAGCAGTTTAATGTATCTGGGAGTATTTGTCAAGGTATTTTAACCGTTAAATCGCGGATTTCCGTACAGCAAAAAACCATCATACCAGAGGTATGCCCGAAAGTAAATTGGAAAGCCGTCAGCGGTGGTTGCGGATTCGGTCGGCGACCTGGTTTTTCAGAATGTCGAGAAGCTTGAGGATCTCATCGCTTGAGCCCGAGACCAGTGCCACTTCTAGATTGCGTGACATTTCACTGATCAGCTGCATTTCGCCGACGGTTGCCGACTCCATGGCGCGGCCAAGCTTTTCAAGGAACTCTCCGAATGTTATATTGGCTCGCTCAAGTTCACTGCATGAATCCCAGACGATATCAAGATGCTCTTTCTTCATACTCACATTCCTCGATACTTGTTATCTTGTTTCTGTAAGTAGTATGTCAAATTTTGTACAATTGCCAAGCAAATTGTGGCATGATAGTAAAATATTTTTTACGCTTTAAAAAATGGGGGAATATATGGGCAAAATTACCGCCAGTTTCGTCGCCGGGCCGGTCAGTGTTCCTGACAAGGTACTCGCCGCATACCATAAAAATTACGGCTCTGCCGATCTCGATACCGACTATCTCGAACTCTACAACGCCACCGAAAAAAAGCTGCAGACCATACTCGGCACCCGCAATCAGATCATGATTCAGACCGGTGAAGGCATGCTCGGCCTCTGGGGCGCCCTGAAAAGCTGTCTTAAGCCAGGTGACCGGGTCGTTGCCGTCTGCACCGGCGTTTTTGGTTACGGCATTGCCGATATGGCCGAAACCGTCGGGGCCGAGGTCAAGCGCTTCGCCCTGCCCTACAATGAAACAGTCGCCGACTGCTCAGAGCTCGAAAAAATCGTCGCCGAGTTCAAGCCCCTTATGATTACCGTCGTACATTGCGAAACCCCCTCGGGTACCCTCAACCCGCTCGGAGAAATCGCCCGCATCAAAAAAACACATGGCGTGCCGCTTCTCT
>CAZFUG010000330.1:3383-5021 GCA_964522035.1 uncultured bacterium | reverse complement strand
GGCCTTCATGACGCGCGGGCGGGTAAAGGCTTCAGACAGGAAAATGACATCGGGGTATTTCTGCTGCACCTCGTAAATTACCCATTCCCAGAAGGCGAAGGGCTTGGTGTGCGGGTTGTCGACTCTGAAAATTTTGACGCCCTTGCGGGCCCAGAACAGGAAAATGCGGCGCATTTCCTTCCAGATTTCTTTGTAATCATGGCTTTCAAAATTGATCGGGTAAATATCTTCGTATTTTTTCGGCGGGTTCTCGGCAAATTTGATGGTGCCGTCGGGCCGGCGGCTGAACCATTCGGGGTGCTGCTTCAGATAGGGGTGGTCGGGTGAGCAGTTGATGGCGAAGTCGAGGGCGATTTCGATGCCGTAGCGCGCTGCTTCTTCGACCAGGGCTTCGAAGTCTTCGAAGGTGCCGAGCGCCGGTTCGATGGCGTCGTGGCCGCCGTGCTGGTTGCCGATCGAATATGGGCAGCCGGGGTCACCGGGCTGGCAGGTCAGACTGTTGTTCGGGCCTTTGCGTTTGCTGAAGCCAACCGGATGGATCGGCGGAAAATAGAGCACGTCGAAGCCCATCTCGGCGATGTGCGGCAGGCGTTTGATCACGTCTCTGAAAGTACCGTGCTTGCCGGGTTCAAAACCGCACGAGCGCGGAAAACATTCATACCATGAGGCGAATCTTGCTTTTTTGCGGTCGACGCGCACCATGAAGGTTTTACTCTCGACTCGCGAAGCGGGGTCTGGGTGTTCTGCCAGCAGTTCGACAAGACGGTCATGGCTGAGAATGTGCCAGCGCTGCAGGTCAGAGCCTGCTTTTTCGGCTTTCTGCAGTATGTTTTTAAGGTATTCACGGTCTGCTTCATTCAACCAGGCGCGGTAATTCTTTGCAAGAGCCATGCCTTCGAGAATATCTGAACTGTAGTCGACGTTGGCATCAACTTTTTTGCGGGTATCGAATACCCAGGTGCCATATTCTTCGCAATAGGCGACGATCATGTATTCATAAAAGCCGATCTGGTCAACTTTAAATTCGGTTTCCCATAGGTCCATGCCTGGATTGGTGCAGGTCATTGGCACTTTGTGCCATTTTTTGCGATCGACCGGGCGGTATTCGACCCAGGCAGCCACTTTCTGATGGCCATCTCTGAAGATGTCGGCGATCACTTTTACGCCGTCGCCCGGTTCACGCTTCAAGGGGTAGGCACCGGCATCGACGAGGGGTCTGACGTTTTCGATAAATGCGCGTTTGCGGTTTCTGGTCATGTTATTTTCCCTTGATCAATGATTTGTAAAGATCGACAGTCTGGTGAGCGATCGATTTCCAGCTGAATACATCTTCGACACGCTTGCGACCAGCGGCGGCCATTTTGTCGCGCAGTGCCGGGTCGGCCATCAGGGCATTTATTTCTTTGGCCAGGTCGTGAGCGAATTCATCTGGTTTGACCGCTTCAAATGGCGATTCGTTCATCTGTTCGAGTTTAACGAGTTTGCCGGTGACGCCATCAACAACAACTTCAGGAATTCCACCGACTGCGCTTGCGACGACCGGGGTTTCGCAGGCCATGGCTTCGAGATTGATGATGCCGAATGGTTCATAGATCGAGGGGCAGCAGAACACGGCGGCATGCGAATACAGTTCGATCA
>CAZFUG010000330.1:0-3373 GCA_964522035.1 uncultured bacterium | reverse complement strand
CGTCTTGCGGTCGAACAGTGACCTGACCCAATGTATGTTGGTGCGGTTTTTCGAAACCGATTTGACGCCTTCGGCCATTTCCTTTTCGATTTCGGGGGTATCAGGAGCGCCAGCGCAGAGCACGACCGGAATATCTGGATTCAGATATCTGATGGCGTTCACCAGGTGAATGATGCCCTTCTGGCGGGTAATGCGGCCGACAAAGAGCAGATAGGGCTTTGCTGGGTCGAAGCCGAAGCGTTTGATATGCTCGGTTGAGGCCACTTTTTTGAATTCGTCGGTGTCGATGCCGTTGTAGATGACCTTGAGGCGGTCTTCTCTGACGTTGAACAGGCTTTTTACATCAGCGCGGGTGCCATGAGAAACGGCGATGACCGCGTCGGCCATTTCGATGGCAGTTTTTTCGACCCACAGAGAGAAGTCGTAGCCACCGGCCAGCTGTTCGCGCTTCCAGGGGCGGAGTGGCTCGAGCGAATGGGTGGTGACGACGAGCGGCACGCCAAAATTGAGCTTGGCCCAGATGCCGGCCATGTGCGTATACCAGGTATGGCAGTGCACGACGTCTGCGTCGACGCCCTCGCCGACAATCTGCAGATCGCGATCGATGGTTTTGAAGACAGACTGCAGGCCGCGGTCTAGTTTAAGATAGCCGGCCGCCGACTCGTAGCCGGTGGTTTTTATTGTGCCGTTGCCAGGCTTCTGGTCACCATAGCAGCGAACTTCGACGCCTGCCAGCTTTGCGACTTCCTTTGAGAGATACTCGATGTGCACGCCGGCGCCACCGTAGACATGCGGGGGGTATTCATTGGTAATGTATAAAACCTTCATCATTCTCTCCTTGCTGATCGTTATGTGCAGAAATTATAGCACCAAAAAACTGCCTTGTCGCCAAATTTAAAGATGCCGCGGCCTCTTAAAAACCATGCACACTGCATTTCACTGAAATGCTGCTGCCGTCGCGTTCAAGGCGATAGGTTCCGCCCTCCGGGCAGATCGGTTGCTTTTTGATATATTTACCATCTTCAAGGGCTTTGCTGTCGAGGGTCTGCATGGTTTTCGATGTGTCGAGTTCATACATTTCAATTGCGCCCATCAGCACCCGGCAGTTTGAATGGCATGCGTTTTTCCGGTGAAGGTTGCGTGTCTTTTCTATGCCTGGCAGGGCAATGGCCGCTGCTGCGCCGACGATCCCGGTCATGCCTGACAGCATGGTTTTTTCGTCAAGGCCTTCAACCGCAACTCTTAGCTTGTTTTCTTCGTGACTGATCTTGATGGCATCGAGCATTCTCATGCCCTTCTGACGTTCAGCCTCGGGAAGCTGGCCCATCTGGTTCTGTGCCATGTTTTTGATGGCGAGCAGCTGCTGTTTGCCAATTGCTGACCACTGTTCAGCAAGATTTTTATCGTTGAGGGCGAGTTCGGCAGTTGCCTGATCGTTTTTTATCAGCAGCCGGAAATTTTCGAATGGTTTGTATGGTGCCGGAACTTCGGCTTCAGAAACCTTGTCTGAGCTGGTATGCGCGGGCTGCTTGATGGTGCCATGAAAAGCGCAGCTGACTTCTCCATCCGGCAGAAGTGAATAGACGCCCTGATTCGGGCAGACCAGTTCGCTGTTGAGATAGTGTTCGCTGATAAGCTGTTTCTGATCGAGTGTTTTTATCGGAGTTTCCTTGTCCATGCTGTGCATTTCGATTGCGGCGGTAAGCATGCGCAGGTTGGTGAAACAGACGCCGTGCTGAGTGTTGGCGGTTTTGCCTGCCGCTATACGTTTAATCCCGTTCAGATCAATTTCTGCGGCAACAAGTGTTTTCTGATCTGCTATTCTGCTGAGAAAATCAGCCCATTTTTCGCGGCCTTGCTGATCGCTTTCGGCAGGGGCATTTTCTGTCTGCATAAACAAGCCTTCTGGTCTAATTGACAGAAGGATCTGAAAATCCGGGGTCGGCAGAACGAATTCAACGAGGTTTTGCTCTCTTTTGGTGGGGTGTGGAGTAATTTTACCGGTAAAGCTTTCGACGAATTCAAGAAACGCGAGCGGCTTTACTTTGGCCTTGAATGCCAGGTTCGGTCTCAGTGAACCGTCAATTGAGAAGCTGAGCTGACCATCGGGCAGAAACAATTCTTTTCCGGCAAAATCATCGATTTTTTTGAAAAAATCAGAAAGCTTCGTGTCAATGCGGGCAAAGCCTTTGAACTGCTTTTCGAGCTCAGCCAGCTTGTCTGCATTTTCGGGCTTAACCATTTCTTTTGCCTGTGAGGCATAGAAATTGAAAATTCTGGCAGCGTCGATATGGACAGCGGCAATGGTTTCTGAACGCAAAACCGGTTCTGTGGCAGTCAGAACGGCAGTTGTCAGCAGCAGAGCAAAAAGCAGAACCAGTCTGGAAAATTTGTTCACGGCTTACCTCCACATTTAATTGCAGATATTTTACTACAGGCTCGCCGGTCTGAGTAAAAGAAAATACTGTCAGTGGTTGCACCTTATGTAATGCTGACCTGTTGCAAGCTATCTGGTTTTTTGCGGGTTCGGGCAAAAAAGGTTACAATGAAATTGGGGGAGGGTAGATATGAACATTGCAAAAATGGTTCTGCCCTTTAAATGGCGTGAGTTTGGCGCCTGGTTCTCCAGAAACAGCTCGATCAGATCAGAAAGCGAGCATGGAGTTCTGAAAATTAGCGATCTGTGTTTTGCGACCTCGCATCACAACCTTAACGGCATCAGGATAGGTGTCGAACTCAAGCTGCTTCGCCCAGATTTTGAGAATATTTTTCTCTGTGCTTTTCTTGCTGATATGGGGCATATGCAGCTTTTTGAGCCATTTGTCGGCAATCCCGACAGTGGCGACGGCGGTTTTTTTGCAGGCCTGAAGGTTTCTCCGATACCCGAAAAAACCGGCAGTTACGAACTGTTTCTGCCTGAGGCCGGCTGGGTATTGCCTTCAATATGGCGGTTTCTGGTGCAATCGCTTGGGCTGCGTCCCAAGGGGCACGAAAGAATGCCTGACATCATTACTTTTGCCTTTGATTCAGTCAGCATGCGGCCATTGCTTTTTGCGGTGAAGCCCTTTGACTATTACGGCAGTGCGCAACGCCTAAAAGAAGAAGTGATGCTCGACGACTTTTTTCAGTTTCTCAACCTTGGGCCAGACGCCAGCGAAGCTGAGGTGCAGAGGGCATACATTCTTCACTGCCGGGATTTCAAGACCGGCTTGTCTTCAGGCGAAAGTGACGAAGAGGCGAGAAGGCGTCACAATCAGTTCAACCGCGTAAAGCAGGGTTACCAGGTCTGGACAGAAAAGCTTCAACAGAAAAGGCTTTGTTGAATTGTGACTGCGTCAGACGGTCAGTTTGCCGGCGGCTTCTGAGGCCCGCC
>CAZFUG010000329.1:0-5030 GCA_964522035.1 uncultured bacterium | reverse complement strand
TCGCGGTCTTTGACAACTTTTTTGCTCTGTTTGGCAGCATAATAATCCTGGGCTTTCATCAGAGTTTCTCTGATAACAGCCGTCAGACCCATGCGGGTTGAATGTGGTTTTTCGGTCATTCTGGCATTGGCTTTGGGAACTTCACCGAATGACATCAGCACGCCGGCCTGTTCAACGATCAGGCCCACATCGGCAGAGTTGCCGTTGGTTTTGAGAATCGAGCAGATCCCGGCGATCGGCAGTTCAGAAGCTGGGCAGACCATGCAGGTGGTGATACCGGCACGGCGGGCGTCTTCCATGGCCCGGTCACGCATCTTGATGCCATCGAGAGGGCGGAGATGCGGCGTGATTTCGGCCCAGGATTCAGCCATGTCGTTCATCGGCGAGCCGCTTTCGAAAAGACCAAGGTGGCTGTGAGCGTCGATCAGACCAGGAACCAGATATTTCTGGTTACATTCAATCGATTTTTCAACGTTCTTATGTATGCTTGAGCCGACCATGTTGATTTTTCCCTTTTCGACGAGCACCTTCTGCCCGGGGAAAAACTTGCCGCTCATGATAATGCGAACGTTATTGAAGATTATTGACATTTAGAGCCTCTTTCTTTAGAGGGTACGGCGTTGAATGCTCAGATAACTTTGTTGCCGTCGACAAATACGGCTTCGGTTTTTGATCTGGTATCCAGCGGGTGACCATCCCAGACTACGACGTCTGCATCGTAGCCGACTTCAAGTTTGCCAAGGCGCTTGTCGAGGCCCAGTATGATGGCCGGGTTTTCGGTGATTGCCTTGATGGCACGCTCTTCGTCAAGACCATGGCGAACGCACATGGCAGCGGCGACGCTGAGGCTTTCAATCGGCATTACCGGGTGATCGGTGGTGAGGGCGACAACACAGCCTTCATCCATGAGAATGCCGACGGTATCAAATGTCTTGTTTTTCAGTTCAGCTTTGGAACGGCTTGAAAGGGTCGGGCCAACAACGGCGCGGGCTTTCCATTTGCCGAGTTCCTTTGCGATCAGGTGCCCTTCTGTGCAGTGATCGAATACCAGGTCAAGATTGAATTCCTGGGCGATGCGGTAGGCAGTGATGATGTCATCAGCCTGGTGAGCATGGGCGCGGGCCTGAATCTTGCCTTCGATAAGCGGAATGAGAGCTTCGAGGCGAATTTCGCGTTCTTTGAATTCTTTGGTTTTTTTGCGCTTGAGGTAATCCTGGGCTTTCATCAGCCATTCTCGGATAACAGCAGCGGTACCCATACGGGTGCTGGGAAATTTTTTCTGTTCGCCGTAGGTGCGCTTCGGATTTTCGCCGAAGGCAAATTTCATGCCGGAGCTTTCTTTGATAACGGCTTCTTCGGCAATGTTGCCGACCATTTTGACGATGCAGCACTGCCCGCCAACAGGATTGGCTGAACCTGGGGTTATCATTGCGGTAGTTACGCCGCCGGCCAGAGCGTCTTTAAAAGCGCGATCGCGCATCTTGAGCGCATCAAAAGCTCTTACGTGCGGGGTGGCAAGACCGTATGATTCGTTAAAATCTGCGTCATACCAGCCGACGCCTTCTTCTTCAAGGCTGATGTGCGTGTGAGCATCGATGAAACCCGGAAGAATGTATTTGTCGGTACAGTCGATGGTTTTTCCGGCTACTTCGGGTTTTTTCTTGGTGGCCGGAACAGCTTTGCCTTTTTTGGCCTTGGCAGAGGCAAGAACTACTTCTGTGATCTTACCTTTTTCGATAACCAGCTTGTCAAGTTCCTGAAATTTTCCCTGGTAAAAAATATTACCTTTTTCTAGAACGGTTTTCATGATGCTCCCCTTTCCTGGGTTACAAATTGGCTTTTAATCGATGCCTTGAATGCACGAGGAGAACGTTTGTCAACTCTCTTCACTCCTCTTTAAATCGCCAGATTATACTACTTTACCTGACCATTTTTCAAGTTTTTTATTTCGCCACTGTTGCCCATTACGGGGTTGATCAACAAAAAGCCATATTCCGGGCGTTTCGGGCCCTTGACACTACCTGCTGTGGTGTCTATAATCAGGCAAAGGTAATTAAATGAAGAAGAATTTTATATTACTGGCAGTTGCTCTGGTTGCTCTTACCGCAACCGGCTGCGAAAAAAAGACGGTCCCTGAAGCCGTTCCTTCGACCGACCCCAGGGCCGGCATGATTTCTATGGCACCGGCACAGCAGGGTACCGTTGAATCATCAGCAAATTCCGCTTCTTCAACTCAGCGGCTTTCACCGCTTGAACTTACCCAGAAAGAATACCTCGATGCATACAACGAGTATGTTCGTCTGCTGCGAGAGAGTGGGCCACAAACAATCGACACTCTTCAGGCCCTCGCCATCTACCAGAAAAAATATCAGATTTATCAGATGCTTCTTAAGGCCGGCGGTCAGCCAGATAAGACCGAAAAGGCCCCCTGAGATTTTTTCTGCGCCCACAGTCGATTGATTATTTCATGTCTGTCGAGCGCCCCATAATTTGCTGCAGACAAAATTTTGCAACTCAGATCTAAAATCAGAATTTTTCGGTCAGCTGGTTGATTCTGTAGACGGCGGCGAACATGATGAGTCCTGCGGCGATCTGTACCCCTGAAACTGGACGGTTGAAACTCAACCACATGATAATCACCGACGAAACCGGAAAAAACAGTTCAAGAATTGACGCCAGCGATGCTCTGACCCATTTGAGACCGGCATAAAAAAAGCTGGTTGCCAGAACTCCCGAAATTACCGCCATGTAGGCAATACTGCCGATCAAAGGCTTTTCGCCAGATACCACCGAATCAACCAGAAGACTTTTATGGCTGAAAAGCGCCAGGCCAACCGTAAAAATGGCACCGATAAAAAAGCGGCAGGCAAGAACAAAACTCTGGTCATACTTCTGCAGCAACATTTTGCCCCAGATAGTACCGCTTCCCCAGAAGAAGGCAGCGGCAACCGCAAAAGCAGCGCCTCGCGCCAGCTCTTTTCCCTCGCCGGAAAACGGATTGGTAAAGCCAAATGAAACAAAATACGAACTGACAATCGCAAGCATTGCCCAGCCGGCGAAGTTCCGGCTGACTTTTTCGCGAAGCAGAAGAGCACCAAGCATGATGGTCATCACCGGTTGCAGTTTCTGCAGAAGCACGGCCAGGGCCGGGTTTATGTAATGAAATGCCTGAGTAAAGCAGAGAACGCCACCAGCCGAAGCACCAACCCCGATGCCAAGAAAAAGCAGCAGGTCACGCAGGCTGATTTTTGCAAAATAGCGGCGTTTCAGCAGCAGAACGGGCAGAGTGATGCCGGCATTGATCATGTGTTCCCAGGCGATCAACACCACCACAGGCAGGGTTTTGATTACCGGGTTACGGAAATAAAGGTCGGTACTGCGCATAATGCCGCAGAGAGCCACGAGCAGAGCTGCAAGTCGTGGGTTCATGTCTGCAGGTTTTCTGATGCCAGTGTCGAACGGTTCTTACCATTGCCTTTGCTGGCGTAAAGTGCCTTGTCGGCAACTTTTATAAGAGTCTCACGGTCATGACTGTGCACGGGGTAAGATGCGACGCCAATGCTGACGGTTATCCGCAGGTCGCCGCTGCTGTGGGGCACGACAATGCCGGCAATTCTCTCACGCACGCGCTCGGCTGTGTGATAGGCCTCTTCAGGTCGTGTCTCCGGTAGAATCACCGACATTTCTTCGCCACCATAGCGACACGGAATATCGATACCGGTACGCACGGTTTCTCTGATGCTCTGGGCAACCTTCTGAATTACTGTGTCGCCAACCTGATGTCCATAGGTGTCGTTGAATTTTTTGAAATTGTCGATATCGATCATGATCAGGCTTAAAGTAAGACCGTAACGGCGGGCGCGCAGAAGTTCCTCTGAGAGGCGAGCCTGGAAATACCTGTGCACGAACAGGCGGGTCATGCCATCGGTGATCGATAATTCATAAAGCTTGTTGTTTTCAATGGTTACGGCGGCCTGTGATGCAATCAGATTGAGCAGCGCCAGATCGCTGTCTTTGAATTCATTGCCGCTGCGCTTGTTGACGATATTGATGACGCCGATCGTGCCTTCTTTGAACTTGAGCGGGGCACATATCAGACTCTTGATATCTTCTACCGGCATGAGGCTGCCGAAATTTTTGAAGCGACTGTCTTTGAAGCCATCGTTGCAGATGATGCCGGCGCCTTCGAGTGCAACCTGACCGCAGATGCCGTGCCCAAGCCGAACCGGAGTTCCGGAAAATACGCGATAGCGGCCACCCGATGCCACCTTGACTACCAGTTCGTCTGTCTGGTCGTCGAGAAGCATGATTGAGCCGCGCTCTGCTTCAAGGACTTCTATCGCATGCGTGAGCACGAATTTAAGAAGCTCTTCTGAATCCGAGAAGTAGTTGACCGCGTTGCTGATGGCGAAAAGAGTGTTCAGTTCGCTCATGCGTCTTTCTTTAAGCTCTTTTTCAAGGCGGATGCTGGTAACCATCTCACGGAAATTGCGGCTGAGCAGGCCGATTTCGTCATTGCGGTCGATGGCCGGTGCCGGGGTGAGGTCGCCGGTGGCGACGCGCGATGTGCTGGCGGCGAGTATGTCTATCGGGCTGGCAATGTGCCATGAAAGAATCGAACCGGTAACCAGAGCAAGCACCAGGCCGAGAAGGCCGAAAATGATAAAGTCGCGGCTCATGCTTTTTCCGAGAATCAGATATTCTGAATCTGGCAGGGCGATTTCGAGCTTGATCGATTCAGAAATTCTGCCCTGTAGTGCTTCTTCGCGCACAAAAACATGCGATTTGCCGAGGATTTCAGTTCTGCCGTAGGTTACGTCTGGGTCTTCGGTCGATCTTCCGGTTTTTCGCCTTGAATAGAGATCCATCTGGCTTGTAAGAATGCGTTTTCCGGCATACAGCAGCGTAAATTCAGCCCCGGTAAGACGTTTGAGCTTGTCTGCGAAATCTTTAGGCATTTTCTGGGCAAAAAGCACATGTTTGGGTTCGTCGGTTTTCAGCTTGGTGATCATTGCCGCTGCAAAAATCCA
>CAZFUG010000328.1:0-5034 GCA_964522035.1 uncultured bacterium | reverse complement strand
GGGGCAACCGACACAGAGGCCGGCAGCGGCAACCGCCGGCAGGTTTCCCCGCATGCAGACGGTTTTCGCAAGTATATCACAGTAATGTTAATTATCGTTCAACAAATTTGCATTGCTGCCGATAGACCCGGTGACTGTGACAGGGAGGTGGGGTTCATGAGAGTCATAGCTCTGATCCTGGTCCTTATCACGAGCGTTATCGGCTTCATTATGAGCTACGGTTTCGCTTATCGTAAGGTTACAGGTGTCCTCTATTCTTCATCCGCCACGATGCAGTCATCTGCCGCGGTTACGACCGACAGGTAGAAGTTCGTTACGGGGGAACAGGCCGTTCAGCCAGCTTTCTGGCCGGACGGTCTGTTTTATTTTACGGCGTTGGAAGTTTTTCTGAAAAGCCGCAAAAATCTTCTCCATTTGCTTGACGGAGCCCGGAGCGGTTGTTATAATCACGCCACTTAATGAAACGCTTACGGAGGGCTCGATGAATAAAAATTTCTTTTTTACCTCTGAATCGGTTTGTGAAGGCCACCCCGATAAGGTTGCCGACCAGATTTCCGATGCAGTACTTGATGCAATTCTTGCTGGTGACCCAAAAGGTCGCGTAGCCTGTGAAACTGCCGTAACAACAGGTCTTGCCATTGTTATGGGCGAAATCACCACCAAATGCTATGTTGACGTGCAGGCAATCGCCCGCAAGGTCATCACCGAAATCGGTTATACCAACGCTGATTACGGTATCGACGGCAAAAGCTGCGGCGTTCTGGTAGCTCTCGATGAACAGTCACCCGACATCGCCCAGGGCGTTAACCACGCTCAGGACGGCTCTGATAAAGATGAAGACCTCAACGTCGGCGCCGGCGACCAGGGCATGATGGTAGGCTTTGCCTGCAATGAAACCCCTGATCTGATGCCCGCCCCGATTTATTATGCCCACAAAATGTGCCGCAAGCTGGCTGAAGTGCGCAAAGAAAAAGTCGTCGACTATCTCAGACCCGACGGCAAGGGCCAGGTAACCGTTGAATATCGCAATGGCAAAGTTGCCAGAGTCGATGCGGTCGTTCTCTCGACCCAGCACGATCCTTCCGTCAGCCACGCCAAAATTACCGAAGACATGATCGAAAAGGTCATCAAAAAAGTAATTCCGGCTGAACTGATCGATGCCAACACCAAATTCTATGTCAACCCCACCGGCCGCTTCGTAGTTGGCGGACCACAGGGCGACTGCGGTCTCACCGGCCGCAAGATCATCGTTGACACCTACGGCGGCATGGCCGCTCACGGCGGCGGCGCCTTCTCAGGCAAAGACCCGACCAAGGTCGACCGCTCTGGCGCATATATGGGCCGCTATATCGCCAAGAATATCGTCGCTTCAGGCGTTGCTGATCGCGTTGAACTGCAGATTGCCTACGCCATCGGCGTTGCCAAGCCTCTGTCAGTGCATGTAAACACCTTCGGCACCAGCAAGATCGGCCCCGAAAAGATCGAAGAAATCATCCGCAAAGTATTCGACCTCAGACCGGGTGCAATCATCAAAAATCTGGGTCTGCGCCGCCCGATCTACCGCCAGACTGCCGCTTACGGTCACTTTGGCCGCAGCGATGTCGATCTCCCCTGGGAAAAACTCGACAAAGTCGCCGAGATCAAAAAACTCGCCGGGATCTGATCGCTCTGAATTGAAAACAACCGCCCGGTTCGGCCGGGCGGTTTGTTTTTCGGGAGGCTGTTTTGCTCCTTCGTTATACTCTTAGACTGTCAGCCGGTCTGCTGCTTCTGGTGCTTGCCGTTCTGGCCGCGTACCATATCGAGGCGGCTCAGGCCGATGTGCTGCCGGTTCTTGTCTATCACCACATCCAGGAAAAGGTCAGTTCAGACGTTTCCTGCACCCCTGAGCAGTTCGACTCGCATATACATGCTCTGAAAAATGCCGGTTACACGCCGTTGACGATGACTCAAGCCCGTCTTTTCATGGCCGGAGCTCTCAACGAAGTCGAAAAACCGGTTCTGATAACCTTCGATGACGGTTATGAGAGCCTTTATCATTTTGCTTTACCGGTGGCGGTTAAATATCAGGTGCCGATGTCGGTTTTTGTCGTGACGTCGCGCATCGGCCGCAAACCGCAGTTTGCCCGCTACCTCGAAGAAAGCCAGATCAGGGGAATGGCCGCGTCGGGCTTTTTCTCTTTCGGGTCGCACACTCACGATCTGCATACCGAGTCGACAAAAATCTTTGAAGCCTTCGGTTCTGCCGCCGACAACCCGTTTTTGCGCCTTCTCAGCCGAGATCTGCGCCAGTCTTCGGCGCGTCTCGAAGCCATTACCGGCCAGCGCCCCGAGGCCATAGCCTGGCCCTACGGCAAATACAACCCTGATTTTACGACAATTGCCCGGCAGAGTGGCTATAAGCTGCATTTTACCAGCGCCTCCGGCTACAATGAGCCCGGAACCAATCCATTTGCCATCAAGCGCATTCCGATAACTTCACGCGATACGGCGATCAGCGTTCTGCGCAAGGCCAGCGGCGGTCACTGACCCTGATTTTACCGGAACCCGGCGGATTTTTCGTTGGCCCAGCTGATTGCTTCTGCGAGAGAATTGAACAGATGTGTGTCGATACCTTCAAAAATTTTCATTTCAATCGGCACGCATTTTTTCTGCCAGTCTGAGTAAGTTACGATTCCTACTGAGCGGATATTGTTGTTTTTGATCAGCTCGATCGTTGCCAGTGGATCGAGCGAGTATGAATTAACCCGGTCACTGATATAAATGACCGGTCGGTCGGCAAAATACCTGGCTTTCATTTGTTGAAAAGCTTCGACAAAAGCCGAATCTGCATTTATGCCCTGGAAAATCCGGCCGACGAAAAAGTGGTCGTAAATTTCGAATTCTCCAAATCCGTCAATAAGTTCTTTCTGCATTTTATTATGGTTTTGTCGTCAGCGATCTTTTAATTCATTTAATCATGTCAGTGGGCAACAGGTTGAGTTTTAAATTAATACAGAATATTACCCGGCACTTTGTCGAGATTGTTATTTATCATGACACATATTTAAAAGACAACCATCATTTTTTTTATTGAACGACAAAGCGGATGAAGGTAGTTTTGGCTGGACGATTGGGCCAATAATATAGATGTTTTGCAGGTCGAAATAAACGAGGCCGGTCTTATGACCGGCCTCTATTGATTCTGAGACTGTTGCAGGGTTTATGCTTCGGCGGTTTCGGCGCCTTCTTCGCTGTCGGGTTTCTGTTCGCGGCGTTCTTTTTCGAGGGTGAATGAATGCAGTGATTCTTCCATGCTTTCGAGGTTTTTCAGAACATCTTCGAGCTTGCTGACGTTACCGGTGCTTTTGGCGAGGGTGACGCCGTCGCGAATGCTGGCAACGTTCTCTTTAAAGCTGATGATCTTGTTTCGCAGCCCCATCGTCATTTCATTCATCGCATCTGCGAGGTCTTTGAGTTCATCTTTCGGGCGCAGCTTGATGAAGTGGGTCAGATCGCCTTCGCCGATGTTGCGCACGACTTTTTCCATGCGGTACACCGGCCCCGCTATCGTATGCGTCACGAATATACAGATGAACGCCACCACAAATATGCTGATCAGTTCTGCAATTATGACCCCGGGCAGCAATGCCTGCCCGAGTTGTTTGCTGTCAACCGGCAGTTTGGCTTCTTCAACCAGGTTGCTTTCGAGTTTTTCGACTGAAAAACCGTAAACAAGCGCACCAACGATGTTGGCGACGATAATGACGATCAGAATGAAAATCGCGGTCAACCTGCTCTGAAAGCCGGGCTTGATAAAATACTTTTTGCGGCGCCGGATTTGGGACATGCAGTCACCCTCCTGAAAAACTTTTCTTCAGATTATCACAGCTTAAATTCTGTTTCAACGGAATCGGTAGAATTTGCGTCAGTTTTTGCCGCATCGTCTGTATCTTCGATTTTTTCGATTTCGTCAGCTTCATTGATGAGGTCGAGATATTGCTCTTCGGTCATGCCTTCGTCGGCTGGCTGTTCTTCTGCATCGATCCAGCCGAGGTCGGCCAGACTTGCGTCTGACTGAAAGTCTTCTTCTAAAAATCCAGAGTAATCAACCTTTTTTTCTTCGGGAATTCTGGTTCGCCGGGTATCGAGTGGTTCAACCACGCCGGTCGGGGCGCCGACAAGCAGGTCGATCTCGTTTCCCTGCAGCAGAAGGTCGTAATCTGCCGCAGAGGCCGAGGCCAGAATCGGAAGCAGAAAAATCAGAGCAGTCAGGAAGCTAAATCGCAGCGTCATTTGCGGTCACCGTTGTTTATAATGAATTGTCAGCCGCTGCCTTATCGGCAGAGTTAAAACATTGTTTAACGATTCTGAAACCGGGCGCTTTAGGGTGGCGATTTTTATAAAATTCCTGTAAACTTCGCCCATGAGCAAATACTTATTCAGATATGGTTTCTCGACCGGTAAAGAGATGCATTATCGCATCACCATCAATGGCGCTGTCGATATTTCGACGCCCGGCGGCGATATGAATAACCCTGTTAAGATCGATATGTACATCAGCCAGAAAGTCGTCAGCTGCGATGAAGAGCAGGCAGTGGTCAAAGTTCGTATCGAAAACGTGCACGCTGACCCGCGCATGTCGAAAGAACATCTGCCAAAAGCCGGCGTTGATTCGGTCATGCAGATAGATGCGCTTGGTAACGTGCGTTGGCTCGATGGCGCTGCCGCCTGGCAGGGCGCCGAACATTCGATGATGCGGTTTCCTGATCATGCGCTTGAGCCCGGTGACTCATGGGTCCAGCAGGTCGAAGATGCCTCGGGCTCGGCGACACCTTTTCATACCCGCTATCGCTTCAACGGCTTCGACCGCAAAAACCGTCGTCTGATGGTGTTCATGACCGAAATGTTTTCGGGGCACCCCGATGACAGAGACAGTCAGAGCATTGGCAGAGGGACTTTCAGCTTCGACAGTGAAGAGAAATGGATTCATGACACCAGTAATCATATTGTTTACGAATACATGATTCCGGTGCCCGATAATCCGGCAATGAA
>CAZFUG010000327.1:0-5148 GCA_964522035.1 uncultured bacterium | reverse complement strand
CCGTTGATGCGTGGCAGCAGCGTCTGCGAAACGACACCACGCAGCACCATCGACAATTGCAGCAGAATCTGGTACTTGAATCAAATCAGGAGAAAGCTCAATGTTTCAGGGCCTTTCAGAGAAGCTGACCGCGGTCTTCGAAAAAATGCGAAGATCGGGCAAGCTGACCGAGAAAGATATCGATGTTGCTCTTAACGAAGTTAAGATGGCGCTGCTCGAAGCAGACGTCAACTTCAAGGTCGTTAAGAACTTCATCAAGCGCGTTAAAGAGCGCTCGATCGGCACTGAAATTCTCAAGAGTCTTACTCCTACTCAGCAGGTCATCAAGATCGTTCTTGAAGAACTGACGAGTCTGCTTGGCAGTGAACGCACCAAGCTGACTGTTTCTCCGAAGAAACCGACCGTAATTCTTATGGCCGGTCTTCAGGGCTCAGGTAAAACGACGACCAGCGCCAAGCTGGCGCTGTATCTGCGCAAAGACGAAAAGAAAAACCCGATGCTGGTAGCCTGCGATATTTATCGCCCCGCGGCCGTTAAGCAGCTGCAGGTGCTTGGTGACCAGCTCAGTGTCGAAGTGTTCGCCGGTCAGCATGGTCAGAAGCCTGCCGACATTGCCCTTGCCGCTATTGAACATGCGAGGGCCCGTGATTTTGATACCGTTATCATCGATACCGCCGGCCGCCTGCATATAGACGAGCAGATGATGGCCGAAGTTAAAGGCATCAAAGAAGCGGTTTCGCCGCATGAAGTTCTGCTGGTCGTTGACGCCATGACTGGCCAGGATGCCGTTAACATGGCGACTACCTTCAATGAAATGCTTGAACTTTCGGGCATCGTTCTCACCAAGCTCGATGGTGATGCCAGGGGTGGCGCAGCACTTTCGATCCGCGAAGTTACCGGCAAGCCGGTTAAGTTTGTCGGTACCGGCGAAAAGTCATCTTCTCTCGAACCTTTCTACCCTGAACGCATGGCCCAGAGAATTCTCGGCATGGGCGACGTTCTCTCTCTCATCGAAAAGGCTCAGGCCAACATGGATGAAGAGAAGATGAAAGAGATCGAGAAGCGCGTTCTCGAAGCCGATTTCAACTTCAATGATTTTCTCTATCAGCTGACACAGATTAAAAAGATGGGCCCGCTCGACCAGCTTCTTGGTATGATTCCAGGCTTCTCGTCGATGGGTAATCTTTCTGAATTTTCATTTGATGATAAAAAGTTCAAACGTTTCGAAGCCATCATTCTCTCGATGACGGAACAGGAACGCAATGTGCCCGATCTTATCGATGGCTCAAGGCGCAAACGCATTGCTGCCGGCAGCGGTAACACCATTCAGGATGTAAATCAGCTGCTCAAGCAGTTCGCGCAGATGCGCAAGATGATGAAGCAGCTCGGCAGCTTTGCCAAACGCAAAGGGCCGGGGCGCCTCGGCAAATTTTTCGGAATGTAATACCGCATCAGCGGTTTTGACAACATAGAAGGAGTAATTAAAATGGCCGTTTCAATCAGACTTAAAATGCAAGGAACCAAGCATCGCCCGTTCTACCGGATTGTGGCTCTCGACAGCCGCAAGACCCGCGACGGCGAAACCCTTGAAACCCTGGGTCAGTATGCCCCTCTGGCAGAAAAAACCCACGTTGAACTGAAGGAAGAAGCAGTTCTTGAACTTCTCAATAAAGGCGCCGTGCCGACTGAGACCGTTAAGAATATTCTTCGCCAGAAGGGTATCATTAAGACCGCACAGAAAGCCGCCAACGGTTCTGTAAAATTCGTCTGGACCAAGCGCTGAGCGCCGGTTACGGGAGCAAGCAATGACCCAGACCGCACAGAACATGCTTGAACGACTGGTGAAAGCTCTGGTCGAGCATCCTGACGAAGTCAGCATCACGCCTATCGAAGGCGATGGCACCGTGGTTTTCGAGGTTCAGGTTAACCCCGAAGATGCCGGCAAAATCATCGGCAAGAAGGGCAGAACCATCAATGCTCTGCGAACTATCATCAGGTCGTCGGCCAACACCGGCACCAAAAAGGTGATAATGGAGCTGGTCTGACACCGATGTCACAAAAGCCAAAGCCCGAAATAACGCGTCTTAAGACTGAAAAGTCCGACGCTGGCGCATCCGATTCCTGGATCGCCATCGGGCAGGTGCGCAAGACTGTCGGTTTGAAAGGCTGGTTGCGGGTAGGTCTGCTGACTGATTTTCCTGATCGGTTTCAGCCGGGCTCGCAGGTGTTCGTTCAGAAGCGCTTTGGGGAGCCTGAAACTGCTACTGTCAGTGAATGGCGCGGGCACTTCACTGAAACGGCCATCGATATCAAATTCGATGGTGCCGATGACTGTGATGCTGCGGCTGCCTATGTGAATGCGATGCTGGTTATTCCGAAGTCGCAACGGGAACGCCTTAGAGGTAACTCTGAGTTTTATCCCGATGAACTGATCGGAATGCAGGTTCTGGGCCCGGACGGGCAACCGTCAGGCAAGGTTCTCAAGCTCGAAGCAGACGCTCCGTGCCCGTATATTCTGGTGCAGACAGCTGATTCGACAGAAGTGATGATCCCGTTCAAGAAGATTTTTATAAAATCGGTTGACCGGGCCGCAGGAACGGTAAGGCTGGTAGAGCCTGTTTCATTCCACATTCCGGTAGAATGAAATGCGTGTAGACATAATTACACTGCTGCCGACGATCTTTGACAAGGTATTTGACGAAAGCGTTCTCGGGTCGGCCGTCAGAAACGGCCTTATCGACATAGCTGTGCATCAGTTTCGTGATTATGGCGATGGCCGACACCGGACGGTTGACGATACGCCCTTTGGCGGCGGGCCTGGCATGGTATTCAAGCCGGCTCCTCTGGTGAACTGCATCAGAGATGTCCGCAGACTGGCGGGGCCCGGGCCGGTAATCGGCCTGACACCTCAGGGCGTGCAGCTTAACCAGAATCTGGTCAGGCAACTGGCGGATTTTGACAGGCTGATACTTGTCTGTGGTCGCTATGAAGGGTTCGACGAGCGAATCGTTCATGAGTTCGATCTGCAGCTCTCAATCGGTGACTACGTGCTTACCGGCGGCGAAATCGCCGCCATGACCGTTGTTGACGCAGTTTCGCGCATGATTCCCGGCACCGTGGGCAGACAGGAGTCGGTCGAACAGGATTCCTTCTATCAGGGTCTTCTCGATCACCCGCAGTATACCCGCCCTGCCGTCTGGGAAGGCCTGGCAGTGCCTCAGGTTCTGCAAGACGGCAACCATGCGCATATAACCAGTTTCAGACATTGCCGGTCGTTGCTGACTACCGCAGTCAGCCGGCCAGATGTATTTGCAGTAGCTGATCTGAACGAAAAAGACAGAGACTCTTTGCAGTCGCTGCTTGTTTCAGACAGCAAAAAAAGTTGAAATCATTCCGGAAGGAGTTTGTCCAATGAATCCCGTTATCGAAAGTATTGAAAGAAACTATCAGAAGAACAAGCAGGAAATCCCGGCTTTTATGCCAGGTGACACTCTTCGCCTTGAAATCAAGGTTCGCGAAGGTGACAAAGAACGCCTGCAGGCATTCGAAGGCGTAGTTATCTCCAGACGCTACAGCGGTCTGCGCGAAAACTTCACCATCAGAAAGATCTCTTACGGCGTCGGCGTCGAAAGAACTTTCATGCTGCACTCACCGACCCTCGCTTCTATCACCATGGTTCGTGCCGGTAAGGTTGCCCGCGGCAAACTGTATTATCTGCGCGACAGAGTTGGTAAGAAAACCCGCGTTAAAGACAAAATCTTTTCCAAGGATAAAGATTGATTTTGCAAGAATCAGCTAATCCCGACGCACCTGTCGGGGTGTTCATACACGACCTGTCGGTTCGTTTTGGTGAACAGGTTATTCCGCTTGAGGCACTCGACCTAGATGAAGTTCTCGCTGAGTCAGAACTTCAGCTGGCCGGAAGCATCAGCGGCAAGGCTGAAGAGGGTGCCCGTGTTCAGATTGAACAGACGTGGCGGCCTTTTCTACGCCAGGCAAAAACCGTAAACCAGATTGAGTCGGCAGCACGTGGAAGATTCCGGACTGATCTCAAGCTGCACAACGGGGTCAACGGGCTGAAAATCAGCGCCGTTGGCCCTGATGGTGTTGTTTTAGACAGCCGGAGTTTTGAACTGCATTATAAAGGCTCGTTCCGTGAATGGAATGAGACCATTTTTATTGCCTTTTTTCTTGCGATTCTGATACGCGGACTGGTGGTTCAGGCTTTCTGGATCCCAACCGGCAGCATGGAACCGACACTTCTCGGCGAAAAGCGCAACCCGTTTACCGGTCAGCTCGAACGTGGCGGCGATAGAATTCTGGTCAGCCGTTTCGCCTATGTTTTTGATCTGTCTCTCGACGGACGACTGCCTTTCGGGCCGCGTTTCTGGTTCAAGCTCCCTGAAAGAGGCGATATTGTCGTGTTCCGTTACCCGAACCCCGATGTCAACGCGCCACCAAAAGATTACATCAAAAGGGTGATCGGGCTTCCCGGCGACCATATTTCCATTGAAGACGGCCGGGTTTATGTCAACGGTGTCTATCTCAATGAGCCGTACATTGCTGAGCCTCCACTCAGCGACTATGCTACCCACGTTCCTGACGACAGCCTGTTTGTTATGGGCGACAATCGAAATAACAGCTCAGACAGCCGTTTCTGGGGCCCAATGCCTTTGACCAACCTCAAAGGGCAGGCGGTTTTTAATTATCTGCCGACGAACCGTATCAGCCCGATCCGGAGCTTCCCGCACCCGATGCAGCCAGCTCGCCCGGTTGATCAGCAGGGCTAAATGAACAGACTGGCCGGCCTCAATTTTTCCGGCCGAGCCACTGAATTGATTTAATGAAAAGAGAAATACCCGGTCACATCAGGAAAGCCTTTAAGTCGGTCGACCAGTATCTGCCGGTTGTCGACGTCATTGTCGAGCTTGTCGACGCTCGCATGCCCAACGGTTCGCGACTCAAGGACTTTGTTAAAAGACTTGGCAAGACTTCGGTCATTGCTCTCGCAAAATCTGATCTTGCAGACGAAGGCGAAACCCGCAAATGGCTTGAGCGTTTCAGAAATGAGGGGCAGACCTGTCTGGCGGTGGACTGCCGCAATCGCAGTTCGGTAAAAAATCTCGCCGAGATGATCCGCAATGCGGC
>CAZFUG010000326.1:0-5167 GCA_964522035.1 uncultured bacterium | reverse complement strand
AAAATCTCAAGGTCGTAAAAACCGGCGATGAGATCAAAATCGGCAAACGCAACCTGCGTTTCTTCGAAGCTCAAATGCTGCACTGGCCAGACACCATGTTCACCTACTGCCCGGAAGATAAAATTCTCTTCTCGGCCGACGCCTTTGGTCAGCATTACGCCGCCCCCGAACGCTTTGCCGACCAGATAGACCAGAAAGGCCTGTGGTTCGAGGCCGAAAAATATTTCGCAAACATTCTCACCCTTTATTCACAGCAGATTCTCAAAAAAATCGATGAATTTCTCAAACTCGGCTGGGAAATCGCCATCATTGCTCCGGCACACGGCCTGTGCTGGCGGCAGAACCCGACTCAGATCGTCGAAAAATACGTGCAGTGGGCAACCGGTGAACCACAGAAGTCCGCAGTGATAGTTTTTGACACCATCTGGGGCGGCACCGAAAAGATGGCCCGCGCCATCGCCGAAGGGCTAGAAGACGAAGGCGTTTCATACCGTATGTTTAACGCCGGCGCCGCTGATCTGGCCGACACAATGACTGATGTTCTTTCTTGCCGCGCTCTGGTAGTCGGTTGCCCGACCCGCAACAACAAACTGCTGCCGACTCTTGCCCTGTATATGGAAGAAATCAGCGGCCTGCGCTTCAAAAACAAGATCGGCATGGCCTTCGGCACCTACGGCTGGAGCGGCGAGGCAGTCAAGCGCCTCGAAACCTTCATGCAGGAAGCGGGTATCGAAGTCGTCATGCCCGGTTACAAATGCCAGTTTGCCCCGAGTCCTGAAGATCTCGCAAAATGCCGCGAGATGGGGCGTGAGCTGGGCCAGAAGATCAAATCAGCCTGAAAAAAAATGCCAGATAAAACAAGGCAGCCTCTCCTGTCGGGGGGCTGCCTTGTCGTTTTTCTACTGCTGACCGTCTGCCGGGCTTTTGCGCAACCCTACGACCTTCCGATACGCGTCATTGCCCGCGCCGATACCCATCGACTCTATTACAATTATTACAGCATCAGAGAATGCCTCGATATATACAACGACGACAATCTCAAACCACTTATTGTTACGAGCGTCACCGCGAGCACCTGGCGCGGCCACAAAAAAGACGTCATGGACGACGACTGGTTTGCTGACCGCCGCCCGGTAACCATCAAACCCGGAACGGTCTACCGGGTTGTCGAGCGCAAACGTGTGGTGATAGGCATGTTCAAGCGCGACTGGTGGGTGCGCTGGATAAAATTCAAAGTCACTACCAGCCGCGGCGAATTTGAGAGCAACTTCGTCGCTTCCCCATTCAAAAAACCCGGGGAACTGCGCAACGAAATTCACCAGCCACAGATAGACACACTCAGCGAACCCCAGGGGCTTACCCCAATGCAGAAAAGGCTGCCAGCGCCATGATAAAAACCGACTGCCACAATCACAGCAATTATTCACAGGACTGCCGCGAAACGCCGGAACAGCTTATCGAAGCCGCCATAACCCGGGGCATCGATGTTATGGCAATAACCGACCATGCCGATTTTGCTCCGGGCGATTCAATTTTCGACCCAGATGCCTATCTCACGCATCTGCGCACGCTCAGCGAAAAAACCAGTGACCTGACCCTGCTTTGTGGGGTTGAGCTCGGCATTCAGGCCGAGCATGCCGAACTGTGCCGAAAATTCGTTGCCGGCAGGCCGTTTGATTTTGTCATCGCCTCGATGCACCGCGCCCGTGAACTGGATTTTTATTACGGCGAATTCTACAAGCAGCACAGCGACGTTGAAGAATGCTGGAAAATCTATCTCGAAGAATCATTGCGGGCAGTACAGGCTTTCGCTGATTTCGATGTCTTCGGGCACATCGACATCATCAGGCGCTACAGCCTGACGCGCGCCACACTGATACCTGCGATTCTGCAGCCACAGCTAGACAAACTGCTTTCGTGGCTGATTGAACATGACAAGGGTATAGAAATAAACACTTCAGGAATACGTTATGGGCTCGACAGCTTTCATCCACATATCTCGATTTTAAAGCGTTTTCGCGAACTTGGCGGTCAGATAGTCACCATCGGCTCTGACTCGCATGGCAGTGCTACAATCGGTCAGGATTTTGCGGGTGCAGTGAACCTTCTGCGCTCATGTGGTTTTCAGCGACTCACATGGTTCAAAAATCGTAAGCCCCACTTTTCAGATCTATGATTTTCGGCTATAATTTTGCGGCAGAGTGAACGCAACCCATGATCTGGCAAGCAAACTGAAAAAACCGGGAGACCAGGATGAAAGAACTTTTCAACGAAAGTAAACGACAACCCCTGTGCCTGCACGGCAAAAACTTCATTCACCCGCAGGATAAAACAACCGTCGACGTAACTGTCGATGGTTACAAGCTGCCTGGCATAATTGACGTGCATTTTCATGGGGCCTTCGGCTGGGATTTCGTTTTTGGCGACCCGGACCGCATCGAGGAAATGCTCGATGAGGTAATGGCCCGCGGCATTACCGGCGTTTTTCCGACTCTGATCACCTGTTCCGAAGAGCAGCGTCTGCAGGCTCTCAAAGATATCGCCATCGTGGCGCGCCGCCGCACACGGCCGCCTTTCATTCACGGTATTTATCTGGAAGGCCCTTTTCTGGCAGCAGAAAAGCGCGGTTCGCACCCGCAGGAATATCTGCTGAAGCCTGACATAGAGCTGCTGAAAAAGTGGCAGAAGGCTGCTGACGGTCTGGTTAAAATCATTACAGTAGCCCCGGAACTGCCGGGAGCAATCGAATTCATCAGTCAGGCTGCAAAATCAGGCGTATTTGTCGCCATCGGCCATTCAAACGCCGACTGGAAAACCACGGAAAAAGCAATTGAAGCCGGAGCCAGACAGGTTACCCATCTTTTCAACGCCATGCCGACGTTCCACCACCGGCAGCCAAACATGCTCAGCCATATTCTCGCGAACAAAAATCTCTGCGTCGAACTTATCGGCGACTGCGAGCATGTCGCACCCGAAATCGTCAGGTTCATCTACGGTCTTTACGAACCGAACCAGATCATGCTCGTTTCAGACGCGGTGGCTCCGGCCGGTATGCCCGACGGTGACTACGAGCTTTACAACACACATCTGGTCAAGACCGGCTGCCAGTGTTGTCTGAGAGGCGGCGGTCTGTTCGGTGGCGCTACCCTGCTGATCGACTGCCTGCCAAAACTAGCTGAGAAAGCTGGTCTTTCGTGGGGGCTGCTCGGCACATCGGTCTGGCGTGTGCCATGCGATCATTTTAAAATCAAACCGCCCGAAACCGAAGTATTTTTCGATAGCAGAATGAACTGGCTGGCAACCCGCGTCAATCATCAAACCTGGTATTGCCGCGTCTGAACAAAACGCCCTGCGACTTCGCTTTTCAGCGGACTACGAGAAGGTCTTCGCGGCCGATTGCCAGTAAAGCGGCGTTAAGCACTGCGAGATCGTCATCGAAACCAAAAGTTTCAGAAAAATCGTTCTGAGCATCATCTGTGTCGATAAAATACCTGATCGCGATCGAAACGACGTTCTGATGAGCCTCTGGCATAGCGCGAAAGGTCTGCAGCAGTTTTTTGAAGGTCGCCACCATTCTGCCGATCAACGCAACATCGATCGCCGGGTTATCTCTGCTGCCGGCGACGATTTTTTTCTGGTAATCATCGAGATCGGCGCACAGATAATCGGCGGTCGCCGAGTCGAGTGGCTTAGAATGTCGTGTAGCGATTTTTCTTAGGTTTTCGGGTAACAGACCGAGAAACTTTTGCAATGTTGCTTCCAAGTGGTATCTCCTTGCCTTCGTCGTCTTTTTTCAACTCTGTCAGCAGCTGCAGGAAGGCCTCAGCATCGGCAAAAACCGCTTCGGCCCTGTCGTCGATTATATTCAGGTTAACAGAATTGCGATCTTTCGGCTCGAAATAAATCTGCCTGAGAATTTCATGACCACTGCCAAACACCCTGCCGATGTCGGGCAGACGATTCTCGGCAAACTCGAAACGCAGATGATTTATAACCCGGGTGACCTTTTTAACGGCACACTGCGATGCCAGGATACGAATGCGGCTGATCGCGAAAAGACCTTCAGCGTCGTGCGGCAGCAGACCGAAGCGGTCTTCGCACTCTTCACGGATTTCGTGAAGAACGGCGACATCAGAACAGCGCGCCAGGCGCGAATAAAGCTCGACTCTGGTTTCCTCGTCAGCAATATAAGTCGTCGGGAAATAAGCAGTGACCGGAATCTCGACCGCCGCATCGATTTTCTCGAAATCGACGCGACCGCTCCTGACTCTGGTAACGGCCTCTTCAAGCAGTTCCATATAGAGTGAGAAGCCTATGCTGGCAATGTGACCGCTCTGCGACTCGCCGAGAATGTTGCCGGCACCCCTTATCTGCAGATCGCGCAGCGCGATTTTAAAGCCTGAACCGAGCGCCGTATGCTCTTCGATGGTTTCCAGGCGATCGGTGGCCTCTTTGGTCAGTCGCCGGTTCTTCGTGTAGAAAAAGTATGCCCACGCCTGTCTGGCCGAGCGCCCTACTCTGCCGCGCAACTGATACATCTGTGAAAGACCCAGTCGTTCGGCTTCGTCAACGATCAGGGTGTTAACGTTCGGTATGTCAAGACCTGACTCAATGATGGTGGTCGCGATCAGCATGTCAAATTCGCGCTGCACAAATGCCAGCATCGTCTTTTCGACCTGCTCTTCAGGCATCTGCCCGTGCGCAACTGCGATGCGAGCCTCTGGCACAAGTTCGCGCAGAAAAGTCAGTTTGCGTTCGATCGTTTCAACGCGGTTATAGACGTAATAAATCTGGCCGCCACGTTTCAGTTCTTCGATAATGGCGCGTTTGACCCATGCAGGGTCGAATGGTGCAACGTATGTCTGCACCGGCCGGCGGTCCTGTGGTGGCGTATCGATGATGCTGATCTGCCTGATGCCTGACATGGCCATCTGCATGGTTCTCGGAATCGGAGTAGCAGTAAGAGTGAGCACATCGATATGCGCCTTAAGCTGCTTCAGTTTCTCTTTGTGCTTGACCCCGAAGCGCTGTTCTTCGTCGATGATCAGCAGCCCAAGGTCGCGAAAGCCGATATCTGAAGACAGCAGGCGATGCGTGCCGATGACAATATCGAGAGTACCGGCGGCGGCCTTCTTAAGCGTTTCTTTCTGTTCGGATGGCTTGCGCA
>CAZFUG010000325.1:0-5187 GCA_964522035.1 uncultured bacterium | reverse complement strand
CAGCTCATCAAGTTGTGCCTGAGCAGCGTCGAAGCGTTCGAGCAGCAGGGCATCCTCAAACGCACCGTTAAAATCACGCTGCGCATCGGTAAAGAATTCATTCTGTGGTTTCAGACCCTTTTCCGTTTTTTCAGCTGACATTGTCAGTCCTCGTTACTGCTTTCTTTTTTTCACTGTTTTAAATATGATACAATAATACCACCAGATGCAACAATATTTTCAGGAAAGAGCGTGAGAGTACCTGATGTTTTCACAGATCTCAGCTGCCACCATCGACGGTTTTGAGGCACTGCCGGTTTCTGTCGAAACCGATATTGCCGGCGGCCTGCCCGGCTTCGACATTGTGGGGCTGCCAGACACCTCGGTATCAGAGTCACGCCAGCGCATCAGAACCGCCATGAAGAACTCCGGCTGCGCTCTTCCTGCCGGCAAAATCATCATCAACCTCGCCCCCGCCGACCTGAGAAAGGAAGGCTCCGGCTTCGATCTGCCAATCGCGGTCTCCATACTGGTTTCGCTTGGGCAGCTGCCGGCTGAACCGGCAGCAAAATATCTTTTTGCCGGGGAACTAAGTCTGAATGGTGAACTTCGTCATACCAGGGCTATTCTACCGATAGCTCTGATGGCACTGCAGTTCGGCTACAAAGGCATTGTCATACCGAAAACCAACACCCGCGAGGCACTCGTTGTACCGGATCTCGAGGTTCTCGCGTTCTCAAATCTTGCCGAACTGATTTCTGCGTTCTCAGGCGCCACGCCCGCACAGCCGGAAAATCGCGACTCAAGCCATCATGAGCCGCCCTCCGAACTGGCACACACAACCGACATGTCGATCATCAAAGGTCAGACAATGGCGCGCCGGGCCCTTGAGATCGCGGCAGCCGGAAATCATAATATCCTGCTCGCCGGGCCCCCTGGTTCCGGCAAGACTCTGCTGGCCAAAGCTCTGCCAACCATCCTGCCACCGCTCGACTTTGTAGAAGCACTCGACGTGACCCGTGTCTACAGCATCAAGGGCCTGCTGCCGCCAGGAGCCGGACTGATCAGACACAGGCCATTCCGTGACCCGCACCACACGATTTCTGACGTTGCCCTGATCGGCGGCGGTCGTGTGCCGGCGCCGGGCGAGGTTTCGCTTGCCCATCACGGCGTGCTGTTTCTCGACGAACTGCCCGAATTCCGTAAATCGGTGCTTGAAGTTCTTCGCGAGCCGCTGACCTCGGGTACTGTATCGATATCGCGGGCTGCACAGACATGTCAATTTCCTGCCCGGTTTCTGTTCGCCGCGGCGATGAACCCATGTCCGTGCGGTTTTTCTACTGACCCGGCACACAACTGCATCTGTTCGGCCGGGCAACTGGCCAAATATCGCCAGAAAATTTCTGGGCCGCTGCTCGATCGTATCGACCTGCAGGTTCAGGTGCCACGGCTCAAGCCCGAAGAAATGGCCGGCAAACCCGCCGGTGAAAATTCTGAAACAATCAGAAAGCGGGTCATCGCCGCAAGAAATTTACAAAAGCAGCGCAACGCGAAGGCCGGCGAATTTCTCAATGCCCACCTGCCCGGTAAATTTCTCAACGAGATCTGCCAGATAAGCGACGCAGCGCACAACATTCTTTTGAACGCGGCCCGCAAATTCTCGCTCTCGGCCCGCGGCTACGACAAGGTCATCAGAATTGCCCGCACCATTGCCGATCTTGAAGAGTCAAAAGAAGTGCAGATCTCTCATATTGCAGAGGCGCTGCAATATCGAACCCGCGACCCTTTTCAAAGTGATTGATCAGGATTGACAGTTTTGCCTGCTGTTTGTAGCATGTGCTTATAGAAACATAGAGGAGCAACCATGGTTCAGACTGATTTTCTCAAGGCTGTATCGCTTTTTTCAGAGCTTTCAGAGGAAGAACTTCGCAATGTCAGCAAACAGGCCGAAGTTGTCAATTTCGTCAGAGACGCCTTCATCTGCAAAGAAGGACAACAGGCCGATTCAATGTTCATCATCAAATCCGGCATTGTTCAGATTTTCTGCGATGACGGCAAAGGCGGCCGCAAGGTGCTTACGCATCTCAAACTCGGTGAATATTTTGGCGAAATGGCACTTCTTACCGAAGAACCGCGCACCGCTTCTGCGGTTGCTCTCGCCGAAACCGAAGTCATCAGAATCAACAAAGACAGTTTTCACAATCTGCTTAAAACCAGCCCCGGCGTATCTCTAAGCATCATAAGAACCCTCTGCAACCGCCTGTCAAAAACCAACATCGGCTCGGCCCAGACCAAAATGCACAATGTTTATGCGGTTCTTGGCCCCGACACCTCTTCCGGTAAAAGTCTTTTTGCCCGCAATCTGGCTATGGCGATGCAGAAAGAACTCGGCTGCGACGTACTGCTCTATGACCCGAATCTGCGTGATGAAAGAGTCGCCCGCAGCCTCGGCGTTGAAAAACGCTCACGCATCATCGACGAACTGATCGACCGCGAAAAGATCACCGACCTGAAAAAATATGTGGTAAGAACCGATTGCGGACTTCTTACCCTGCTGCCACAGGAAAACGGCCTCACCGACGTAAGACTCAAGGAATTCCATACCTTCTCACTCATGCAGACAGTAATGGAGCACTATGAATACGTGGTCGTCGATTCCAGCTCGATGTTCACCAAAGTCACGAAGGAAATCGTGCAGAACTGTGACAAAATTATCTATCTGATCTCGAGCAAGAACGTCTCGATCGCCGGCCTGATGGACCATTTCGACGAAACCCGGCGTGGCTGGAAAGTCGCCCCCGAAAAGATTGTTTTCGGCGTCAACCACATGACCGACGACCCGACCCAGGAAAGCCTGATAACCGAAAAGGATCACGAAAGAATCAGCTTCGAGATACCGTTCTGCAAGGAACTTAAGGGGAAACGTGATCCCGAAGCACAGCTGCTCGTTCAGACGTCTCCCGACCACCCGCTGAGCAAGGTCTGCCGCAAACAGACAATGAAGGTTCTTTTCGACCAGACCATCGGCCTGTTCATGCCGACCTTCGACGACGAGCCGGCCAGAGCAGAGCTTGCCAGGCGCTGGGTTGAAAGCGGCGTTGCCGAGTTCTCGCAGACACTCAAAAACGTCGAAGTCCAGGGCCCGGTTACCAGACACGGCGGTCTGTATCACATTCTGACCGGCCATACTTCAAAGTGGAGCCTGAACGATCAGGTGGTGAAGATTGTCGATTTCTCGAACCGTTTCAAAAAAGAATTCAACGTCAGCAGCCTGATTCTCTCTCTCAACAACCAGGAAAGCATTATCTGAGCCTTATACAAACCGGGCTGCCTGAAAACTCAGACAGCCCGGTTTTTTATTGCGCCGCTTTTATGCGTTCAATTGCCGGCGGGTGGGTGTAAAGCCAGAATACCCTGAACGGGTGCGGCAGCAGATCAGATTTATTGTCTCTTGAAAGTCTGATCTGGGCGTTAACATAAACATCGCGCAGGCCAGTCAGCTCAAGAGCTGCGCGGTCAGCCTGCCTTTCCATGAACTGGCTGATCTGGCTTTCGACCGGCGATGTGAAGAGCTGCAGAAACATGACGACGATCATTAAAAAGGGCATATTTGCCGCACTGCCGATGCCTTTCAGACCGAACCAGGATACCGGCTCAAGCCAGGCATAGAGATAAAACCAGGCAAGGCAGCAGACCAGAACGCCACCCACTCCGAGTGAAAGTCCCCAGGCAACATGATTATGCTTCCAGTGACCAGCCTCATGAGCAAAAATCAGGGCTGCCTCATCGGGTGTATGGCTTTTTATGAGCGTATCATAAAGGACGATGCGCCTGAACGAACCAACCCCGGTAAAATATGCATTCGTATGGCTAGAATACCTACTCTCATCGATAACATATATCTCCTTAACCGACATGCCGGCCTTATCAGCCATTCTCAGCAAACCATCACGAAATGCACCCGGCTCAAGCGGTTGCTGATTGTAAAAAAGCGGTGTAATCACAAGAGGCATCAGAAACGTGACCAACAGCCCCAAAACTCCCATCATCACCGGCACGACAAGTGGCCACCTGCCGGGGAACCACCTGATAAGGGCAAGAAACAGGATTATGATAGCCGTCTCAAACAGCAGGCTGAGACCGACTGCCTTGGCATGCTTCAGCAGCCAGCCGGCGAAATCGATGCGGGCGAACCCGGCGGCCGTTTCCTTGAAATGGCCGAAATAGATGGCCGATGGCAGTGATAAAAGCTGAATTATAAGTAGAAAAACAAGAATAAAAACCAGGTCGCCGCGCAGGGGACCTGGCCCTACCAGCGCGGTTGCCTTCTGCCACAGCGCAGAAAAAAAACCGAAGCGCAAAAGTGCCACCAGTGCCAGGGCATATAAAATGCCATACACCGTCTTGAACCAGAAACCGCGCAGCGCATACTCGCGGCCGGCAGAGATGTCTTCCTGACTGAAAAACTTCAGCACTTCACCGGCGGCGGACGGGTCAGTGCTGCCAGTGTATTGTGCCCAGAGCAGCACGCTTCTTAAAATAAGCCAGCCACCAAAGAGAAGCCAGAAACAACGTTCAATTTTTTCAGGGTTCATCTGTTCAATCTATTTTTTATCTGCTGCATAGTCAAGAAATTGAAAATTTGACTTGCAGAAGTCATCGCCAGACAGTAAATTCAGCAGCATTGGACGCATTATGGTTACCGTTAACAAAGCCGTATCAAAATCTGCCGCAAATGGCGGCAAAGACGCACAGGGCCGCATAAACTGCCGCGAATGCCAGTATTTTTTCGTAACCTGGCAGGTTTCGGCACCCTATGGCTGCAAAGCGCACGGATTCAAGTCGGCTCAGATACCATCGATGGTGGTTTTTTCAAGCTCCGGCCAGCACTGCCTGCTGTTTCGCCAGCGTATGCACCAGTCTTAAATAAATTGCATACCCTCGCATTTTGTGCTATCCTGACTGCCGGTTTTTGCAAAGAACCTTCATTCCAGAAGAATTGCATTGTCTGATTTTTTCTCTAAGGTCCCGCCGGATAACGACCGATAGTTATTGAGAAAAAGTTCCTGCAACAGTCAGGCAAATGCAAGGAGGCGCAGAAAAAAGCAGATGACACGTCGTAACAGGATACACTTCATTGGCATCGGCGGCGTTGGAATGAGTGGTCTGGCCAGTATTTTCCTCAAAAAAGGACATAAAATCTCGGGC
>CAZFUG010000324.1:0-5206 GCA_964522035.1 uncultured bacterium | reverse complement strand
ATCAAGGTTGCCAGCAACGACCGGCGCACTTACGAACTGCGCTATACACCGTTCGAAAAGATGCTGGTGACGACTGAATACGAAGAGGGCTTCAACCGCAATCACGAGCCTCAGAGCGAACTGCGCGACAACATCAAGTCTCTGCAGCTGCGCCATGAGTTTACCGCCGGTTACATTCTCGATGCCACCTATGAAGAGAAGCTCGAAAACGATGTCTACGTCGATACAAACGACACCTTCACCAAAAGCAAGATTATGGGTCTGCAGCGGCAGTTCAGCCACTGGGCCACTCTCGAGCTCGGTCTGCAGCATAACGACATCAAGGCCAACGAGCCGAGCCTCGAATGGGAAAAGCGCCTCGCAGTCGTGCTGACGCCCGTTTCCCGCAGCCAGCGCTATCGTTTCTTTGCTACTCACAAGGACATCAGCGCCAGGATCAGCAGTGAACACTACGAAGGCGGCGTTAATTTTTCACAGTTCATCGGCACCGACACCATCATCGACGGCGAACTCAAACGGGTGCATTCATCAAAAAGCCTGGTTGGGCAGGGCTACGATGCCACCGTTCTCAATGCCAAAATGGTCATCACTTTCTAGTCCTCTGTCACACTAGAATTGCATGGTTTTCCGTCCCGCGGTTATGCCCCAGAGGGTACAGGCGGGAATCTGATCTTGACCGGCTTAGATCCCTGCCTTTACTCTTCCGGGGACGAGCGTCGGGATGACGCAATAAATAATATGCCTTCCTGAACTCATAATATGCCGGCATGCTTGTCTTTTAAACTGTTGCCTGGAGCACCTTTTAAAGCCGGATAAAAATAAATTTAAAAAAGTGTTGACAAACAAAAACAAACAATATATATTGATCTAGTTGAACGAACAGATCATTGACAATAGAATCGGTAGCCGCAAGGCAGTTGCTTCTGAGCTCCGGCAGGTTCCGGGCAGCAATTCAAAGACGGGTGCAGATGTCTGGTGACAGGCAAAACGACCCTGAAGAGAATCAATAATCTCGGGTTGCGCGTAACCGAAGAGGAAGCAGGTGTCATAAGGCACAAACTCCATGGGGGGAGGGCTCCGCATCGACGGAGAAACCAACTTCAACCGCAGAAAAACTCTACGAGGGTCTCAAACCCTGTAAGAGGAAGGATAACATCCAGGGCGGTGAAGCCTGATACCCCGAAGGACAAAAGGTCATGAGAGTTACCATCGCGACGAAGGAGTGAAATCCGACGGCGTAGGAGGTGCTTCAAACTGGGAGCAAAGCTTCAAGGTAGACCGAATCTCAAGATGGAAACCGGCTGCTTGCAGTACGGGGCCAGAGAAAGCCAGGGTCGGGTTGAACGTAAGTTCGGCGGCCAGGCAGTGGGAACTGCCAGCAATTTCTGGAAGAAAACCATGTAGAGACGGTAACTGCGTAGGAGCATGGCAGCTGTAAACAGTTGTCGATCAGTTCGAGGTAAGGCTCTGAAGATCAATACCCTGGGAGTGCCAGCGGGGTGGAACAAACCCGCAAGCTGTTAAGACGCAGGTTCTGCTGAGAGGTTGAGAAAACCTGGGAGCGGAATGCGACAGGGCCGGAATCCTGTCTGTCACGTCTGACGGTGACGGCGCTAAGAGGGCAGAAACCTCAGTAGGCGTTGGCGTTATCCAGCCAATGAAGATGTGTGCAGTACCTTGAAGTCGGCAGAAGTTCACAAGAGAATAGAAAGACTTGATTAACTTCCGGTCTGGTGGTTGTATCGAAGGCCTCGAGGGCGATGAACGCCTGAGGCTTGGCGTAACCAATGCGCGTCATAGTGCAGCCACGTTAAAACTCTAAAGAATATGTAACGACACGAAGGGGAAATCAGTAACGGTGACGTGACTGATGAACCATGCATCGATAAGTCTTCGAGAAGGAAAACCGATTCTAATCTGCAAGTTCAACAGACAGCCCCCCGTTAAACGGGGGTTGTTTCTTTTAGGTCGATTTGGCCACAGGGTCGGATCAGCCTAAATGCTTTTGGATTACCGAAAAACTGCAGAAAAAAATGCTTTTTTGTCTTAGAGTGTCTTTTTGTTTTCAGGGCAGTTTCAGATTTTGCGACCTTTATTAATTTTTACCGGCAGATAAAAAACCGCCCGGCTTCTTTGCCCGGGCGGTTTTGCTTAATCTGTTGTTTTTAATCCTGGCGGTAATTCAGACCCAGCATCAGGCCATAATCGCGCTTGTATCCCCATTCAGACTGAACCGCAAACGGCACGCCAACCGAAAACTGCCAGTTTTCGTTGAACCAGGCCAGGCCGAGCAGCATGTCGACATTGTTGCCATCGGGGCCTTTTTCCATTGTCCATGATGGGGCATCTACTTCAGCCAGAGCGACGCAGTTCGGATCGAGCAGATACTCAAGGCTGGCGCGCGGGTTCACTTTTGAAATGCCATCGCGCGGGTCGTTGGCAAGCGTAAGGTTAAGGTGGCTGTTCCAGCGGCTGGTAAGCTGCCGTGAATAGGCCCCACCAATCTGGAACCAGGCGCCGCGTGTCGCTTCAGCCGGCCCGATCTGTACGCCGGTGCGGGTTTTGTCGGTCATGTTAAGCATCGGTTGATGGTAGTTGCCCGAAGCAAAGCGACCTTCAAAATGCAGGCTGACAGCCTGAAATCCGGCGTAGTCGCGCCAGATCTGATAACCGACGCGCAGGGCCGGGTCATGCATGCCGTTGAAAGAAACATTGTTTGTGAGCCCGGTGCGGCTGACTTCCCACGACTGAACCGGTATTGTCAGGCCTGCCATAAGTTTGTGCCGCAGAAACAGAATATTCATCGGCATTACCCACTGGCTGCCAGACATTTCGAAGCCATTGAACTTGAATTTTTTGTAGTTGTCGTAGCGCGGCTGCATGCCGACTATCAATGCCCGTTCTTCCGGGTACCAGGCGCTTTCTGTATTGAAAAGCCCGTGACAGCCTTTTGCATTGGCAAAATACTGGCTGATTTTCCCGGTTTTGATATCTTCGGGCAGCTTGAGGTCGGTATTGACAAACTTTGCTGTTGGCGCTTCATCTGCTGGTGTTTCGGGGTCAGTGCCGGTAATTTCTCTAACCGGATCTTCGTCATCTTCGGGCAGAATACTGTCGAAAACGCTTTTGCTGCCGGCTGAATCAAGGAACGACAGATCGACTTTGTCGACTGGCTTTGCCACCAGGTCTGAATCTGAACTTTTCGAGATTCCGCCTGCCGAAAATACCGATTTAGGGCCGGGAGTTTCGAGATCGTCGAGTCTTGCATCGACGGGCATTCTCAGCCTGCTCCCGATTTCAAGGCGGTTTGGCTTGATGCCCGGGTTAGCAGCGGTAATTTCTTTCCAGCGTTCTGAAGAACCAAGATATCTTGAGGCGATTTTGGCGAGGGTATCACCCTTTTTGACCGTATAGTAGCCGGAAAAGCTGACTTCACTGTCGGCGCAGCCGGTTGAAGCCTTTTCTGAACCGCAGTTAGCTGGCGCAGCAAAGCTGGCTCCCGGCCCGGAAATCATTCCGAGGCTCAGAAGCAGGGCAATGGTGCTCCTGAATGCGCCTTTTTTCTTCATGCAGCCCTTCTTTCGACAAAAAAAGATTAAAATCTGTTCCATCACCAATATCGACAGCACCAGAAAATTCTTTAACCTTTTTTTAAAATTAATTGTTTCATTTATGGCGGGCTTAAAAAAATTAAACAATCTGCCGATTAAGCAATTGCTATGACACGAAAAACACTGTTAACTGTTCTACTGGCGTCGCTTCTGGCAGTTGCCTATACCGGGCGGGCAACCAGCTCATCGCTTGGTATGGCTGTGGTTCTGTCTGGTGGAGCCAACTTTAGAATGGCCCCAGACATGAAAAGCCGTCTGATCAAAACTTTGCCGCGAGGCACCGAGGTTGAGCTGATGGCCGATGTTAACGGGTCCTGGTTCAGGGCCAGCCACGATGGTCGAACCGGCTATATTCACACTTCCCGGGTTGAGTGCCAGGTCGGCACTCCGCTGCCACAGAAGGCCGTCTTTCGTGGCGCACTCGTCACTGCCCGTCAGGAAGCCGTGGTTGCCTTTTCCAGCAAGAACTGGTCTGAAGTGATAAGACTGCTTCACCCCTGGTCAGACCACCATGCTGTTGAATTCAACGACCTGTTCATGCTTGGCATGGCCTTTCTCGAAGTTAAGCAGCCTGACAACGCTCTTGTTACTTTTGAACAGGCGATTGCAAGACACAGAGGCGCCATCGACACTGCTTATATAGAAGCTCATCGCCATCTCGGCGTTCTCTATCTGCAGCTCAAACAATGGGAACTGGCTGTCGAGACTTATCAGCGACTCATCGACCGCATGCCGGTGCTGGTCTGGGCAATGCTCGGAAAAGGCGAAGCTCTGGTCGCCGGCGGCAAAACCCAGGAAGCGGTTGTCGAATATACCCGCGCCGTTCATTGCGAACCGGAAAACCCCGAACCTTATGTGAAACTCGGTAATGCCTTTATGGTCAGCAAAGACTACAAAAACGCCATCAAGAGCTACCGCATGGCTCTGCAGAAGCGCAACTCACATGAAGATGCCATTATTGGCCTTTCTGAAGCTTATATCAAGACCGGACATGTCGATACGGCAAGAAAACTTCTTGTGAAGGCGAATGCCGCCAGCCCTGAATTTGTAAAGGTTCGTCGCGCTCTTGCCGAGCTTGAACGTGGTGAAAAGGTGCAGATGCAGCTCGACCAGGCCCGCCGCGAATTCAAATCTCTCTCTGAACAGATGGAACTTTCCGGTGTTGTTCCTCTTGAAGTATCGGTAATAGCCAAAATCAGACCGCATCTCTATGAAGTGCGGCTGCCTTCAGGAAAACACGCACTGTTACGTACCGAAGCCCCACAGCTTGCCGAAACTGAAGGAGCCGTAAGCATTCTCGCCACCCGGCACGCCGATGCCCGTGTTCAGGACGAAGTGAAAAAGAAGACCGGCTCAGAAGATGTGCCTTATTTCAGGCAGATCAACGAACGTGACCAGCTGGCGTTTGAAAATATGCGCTTCAAACAGGAACAGAAAAAACGTCTGATCGCTCAGCTCGAAAAACAGCTGGTTACCCCGACAAACTGATTATTTAGCCAATTCGCACAGAAGGCCGCACCAGAAAATGGTGCGGCCTTTATTCTTTGTACGCCGGACATGTTCGGCAACTTGAGGGTGCGAGTCCCTTATCCAAC
>CAZFUG010000323.1:0-5245 GCA_964522035.1 uncultured bacterium | reverse complement strand
AGTATGAGCTGGTTCGCCCGTTTCTGCTTCTGACCCGGGGCCCGCTCGACGAGGTTTCGCAGCGCCTGCTGGATTATGTTTTCAGCCCGGCTGGTGAAAAAATCATGCAGGAAGAAGGTTGTGTCAGTGCCGGAAAATAAGCAGATTGTCAGTTTAAGCCAGCGCGAAGAGCGGATTCGCAGAATTCTGCTCCTGATGGCAATGTCTTCTGTTTCAGTGCTGGCTTTGATTATTATTTTCGTTTTTCGTGAAGGGCTGCCTTTGATTTTTAAAAACGGCCTGGTGGAATTTATCGGCGGTCAGCGCTGGGCACCGACCAAAGGCAGTTTTGGTATTTTTCCGATGATTATCGGCACGGTAGAAGTAACTCTGGGCGCACTTATGATCGGGGTGCCGCTTTCGCTGCTGGTGTCACTTTATCTGTCTGAATTCGCAGACCGCAAAGTAAGAACCGTGATGAAACCTCTAATAGAGCTTCTGGCAGCGGTTCCTTCAGTGGTTTATGGCTTTATCGGCGTCGTTCTGATGGTGCCGCTGGTTCGCAACTATTTTGGTGGTACGGGCTTTTCGGTCATATCTGCTTCAATCATTCTCGGAATTATGATCCTGCCGACCATCATCAGCATATCGATGGACGCTTTGCGCGCGGTGCCGCAGAATTACCGCGAGGGCAGTCTGGCTCTGGGTGCAACTCCTTGGCAGACGGCAGTGCGAGTTGTTCTACCGGCCGCCCGGTCAGGCATCATCACTGCGGTTATTCTCGGAATGGGCCGGGCGATGGGTGAGACCATGGCGGTAATAATGGTTGCCGGAAATGCTGTGGTAGTGCCTACTTCGCCGCTGCACCCCTGCAGAACGCTTACCAGCAACATTGCCATCGAAATGGCCTATGCATCAGGCACTCATCAACAGGCGCTTTTTGCTACCGGTGTCGTTCTTTTCGTCATGATTTTCTGCCTGAATATTTCAGCGACCCTGTTCGTGAGAAGGAAAAGGTGAATATATGACTCCAGAAGCAATGGCGGCAAACAGATTCTATAACCGGCTGGGTATTGGTCTTGGCCGCGCGATGACGATCATGGTCGGCGCAATTCTTGTTGGCATAATTGCTTTTCTCATGGTAAAGGGCCTGAAACACCTTTCGCCTGGCTTCTTCTGGCAGTATCCGATCGATCTCGGCCGCGAAGGCGGCATTTTTCCGGTTCTGGTTTCAACGGTTCTGCTTGCGGTCACTTCTTTGTGCATTGCTGTGCCTTTTGCCCTGACTACCGCGATTTTTCTGACTGAATATACGCGCGAAGGCTGGTTAACGACGATTATCCGTTTTGGTGCCGAGTGCCTGGCCGGCATACCTTCGATCATTTTTGGTCTTTTCGGCTTTATGCTGTTTGTTGTTGCAATGGGTATGGGCTGGTCGATCATTTCTGGCGGTCTGACCCTTGCCTGCATGGTTCTGCCGACTATCATCAGGACCTCAGAAGAAGCTATCAAGGCTGTTCCCGGCGGGTTGCGCCAGGTCGGGTATTCTCTCGGGGCAACCAAGTCACAGGTTATCTGGCACATTGTGCTGCCGCAGGCGAAAAACGGCATTCTTACCGGGATTATTCTGGCTCTTGGCCGGGTTCTCGGCGAAACTGCCTGCGTAATTTTCACCACCGGCATCTCACTTGAACTGCCGACTTCGTTTTTCGATTCGGCCCGTTCCATGTCGGTGCATTTTTACCTGCTCGCCCGCGAGGGCATTTCGATGGAAATGGCATACACAACGGCACTGGCTCTTATGGGCATGATTCTTTGTATCAACATTACCGCCACCTGGCTGATTGCGAGGAAAAACTGAATGTCTGAGCTGCAGTCATCCGGAATTCTTCTCGAAGTCGATGAACTTTCATATTTGTACCCTGTCGAAGGCGGTGCGCCGGTTCAGGCTTTAAAAAACATCTCGCTGCGACTGCCGGCCGGAAAAATTCTTGCGGTAATCGGCCCGGGCCGCTCCGGCAAATCAACCTTTCTGCGTCTGTTGAACCGCCTGCAGGAAGTCACGATTAACGGCAGCATGAGCGGCAGCATCAGACTTGAAGGCCGCGATATTTACGACGCCGGTTACGATCCTTATCAGCTGCGCCGCGAAGTGGCTTTCACTTTTGACAAGCCTCAGGCACTCGATATGTCGATTTACGACAATATCACCTTTGGCCCCCGCCTGGCAGGGCAAACGAAAAAATCCGATCTCGACGGTATCGTCGAAGAAACATTGCGGGCGGCTTTCCTCTGGGATGAAGTCAAGGATCGCCTGGATCTTAACGCCAACCGGCTTTCCGGCGGGCAGAAGCAGCGCCTTTCTATTGCCAGATCTCTGGCTCTGAAACCAAAATTACTGCTGCTTGACGAGCCATGTTCTGCTCTCGACCCTGTTTCTACAGCAAAAGTCGAAGAAGCTCTGGTTGCAATAAAAGAGCGGACAGCCTGTATACTGGTTACCAATATTACGAAACAGGCAGCCCGGGTTGCCGATTTAACCGCGTTTTTTCTGATGTCTGAGCTCATCGAGGTCGGGCCGACCGAAAAACTGTTTCGTCGACCCCTCGACCGACGCACGGACGATTACATTTCAGGAAGGTTTGGATGAGCAGCAATATTATCATTCAGGCGCAGAATCTGAATTTCTTTTACGGTCAGTATCACGCCCTTAAAAACATCAACGTTGAAGTTCAGGAAAACCGGGTAACTGCTCTGATCGGCCCTTCAGGCTGCGGCAAATCGACGATGATCAGGGTGATGAACCGCATGTCTGATCTCGTGCCTGAGAGTCGGGCAACCGGCACATTGCGCATACTTGGTAATGATATATTTGCACCCGGATGTGATGTAACTGTGCTGCGCCGAGATGTCGGCATGGTTTTCCAGCAGCCGAATCCATTTTCCCAGACGGTATTCGAAAATCTGGTTTTCGGGCTGCGTATTGCCGGTGAAAATAACCGGCAGAAACTGATGGCCAGCACAGAAGAGTGCCTGAGTGCGGTCGATCTCTGGAAAGATCTCAAGGATCGTCTCGATGCCCCGGCAGTCAGTCTTTCAGCCGATTATCAGCAGCGGCTCTGCATTGCCAGAGCAATTGCAATCAAGCCAAAAATTCTGCTGATGGATGAGCCATGCTCGTCGCTCGACCCGGTTGCGACTCAGCGGATCGAAGAGCTGATTTTCAGGCTGAAGGAAAATTATACGATTCTGATCGTTACGCATTCGATGCAGCAGGCGGCTAGAATTTCGGATTTTACAGGCTTTTTGATGATGGGCGAACTGATCGAGTTCGATAAAACGGCGAAGATTTTCCGCAGCCCCTCAGACCGGCGCACTGAAGACTACATTTCAGGCAAGTTCGGTTGATGACAGGATTGCGGCACGATTATTAAAGTATTAACAGGAGCGGATAATGGTAATCAAGCGACATTTTGATCAGGAAATGGCTGATTTGCGTGAACTGGTAAGATCTACCGGTGACAAGGTGCTGCGCATGTTCGAATATTCTCAGGAGCGCAGCGGCAGTTTTGACCAGGCACTTTTCGACAAAGTTTATGCCATCGAAGTCGAAGTGAACCGCTCACAGATGCGTATTGACGATTTAACCTGGAAAATCATGGCTCTGTATCAGCCCACGGCAACCGATCTGCGCATTCTTATCGGCGGCATCAAGCTGGCGTCAAATCTTGAGCGCATCGGCGATGAGATAATTGTCTGGAACAGGCGTGGGGTGGATGTTTCGAAAAACCAGTGGAAAAAACAGCCACCGCAGCTGTTTGGTATGGAAGCCATGGTAAAAAGCATTCTCAAAGATGGTTTAACCGTGATTTCAAACCTGGATATGGAGCTGGCCGAATCGATATTTGAATCTGACGATTTTATCGATCAGGAATTCAAGTCTCTGTTCGAGGCGCTGCGTGAAGAGATTAAACGCGAGCCGACGCATGTCGACAGTCTTCTTGATTATATGTCGATGGGGCGGTCTCTCGAAAGAATCGGCGACTATGCCACCAATCTTGCCGAAATAGCCATTTTTATGAAAAAGGGGCAGGACGTACGCCATCACAATCTTGATTTTTGATCTCTGATCTCAATCTGTGAATTCCGGAACGCAGGTGCGTATTTTATGCGCGCCTGCGTTTGTTTCGAGAACGTTTATTCTGGCGCCGTAAATCTGCTGCAGCATTTCTGAATTGATGATTTCTTCTGATCGGCCACAGGCGGCTATTCGACCATTTTTGATAAAAATTGCCTGATCTGAGGTCCAGAGAGCGTGTTCCGGGTAATGGGTTGTCTTGATGCAGGTTATGCCGCTGCCGGCGAGATTGCGCAGCTGCTTCAACAGAAGCAGCTGATTGCCGTAATCGAGGCCGGCTACCGGTTCGTCGAGAATAAGGATGCCGGCACCCTGACTGAGGGCCCGGGCAACCAGAACCAGCTGCTGTTCGCCCCCGCTTATTTCGGTATATGGGCGGTCGGCCAGATGCTCGATGCCGAGACGGGCCATGTTCTGTCGGGCAACTTCGAGATCGGCTTTTGTCATGCTGCAGAAAATGCCCGCATGTGGTACCCGGCCCATTGCTACCACATCGAGGGCTTTGTAGGAAAAAATCGGGCTGTGCTGCTGCGGCACATAGGCGAGCAGCTTTGCTCTTTCTGCCAGCGGAATCTGATCGAGTGGCCGCCCGGCTATACTGATGGAACCGGAAACTGGCTGCTTGAGACCAAGCAGAAGCTTCAGCAGGGTGGTTTTACCACTGCCGTTGGGGCCAAGAATCGAAGTGACGCTGCCAGTTTCGATTGTGAAAGACAGGTTGTCGAGCACCGGTTTGCGGCTGTCGTAGTGAAAGCTGAGGTTTTCTACAGCGATTGCCGGCATCAGTTCCACCTGCCTGAGGTTCTGCTGAGAACGAAGATAAAGAAGGGTACGCCCATCAGTGATGTCATGATACCGATCGGCAGTTCGGTGCTGAATGCTGCCCGGCAGAATATATCGGTGACCAGAAGATAAAGAGCTCCGATCAGCGTTGCGGCCGGCAGAACCTGTCGGTTGTCGGGGCCTGTAATCATGCGGGTGATATGCGGAATCATCAGGCCGACCCAGCCGACCATGCCGCCCAGCGCCACCGTTATCGAACAGATCATTGTCGTTATGGCAATCATAAGGTTGCGCACCGTCGAGACCTTTATGCCGAGGGTGGCGGCTTCTTCTTCGCCCATGCTG
>CAZFUG010000322.1:2627-5250 GCA_964522035.1 uncultured bacterium | reverse complement strand
CAAGGTGCCGCTTTCGATGCGTGCCAGTTTTTTCAGCCCGGCAGATAAAAACACTCCTGCCGATGCCAGAGAAGCGGAACGACTTCGTTGTGCCAGGCAGCTTGGCCCATTGCGTGACAAGACAGACGCACTTTCCCTGAAACAGGCGGTAGAATTTATCGATCACAAGGATTTTGAAGTGAAGGCCATGGCGCTTGAAATCGCCAGCTACCGGTATATGGGCGACGAGAAGCCTGGGCGCAAAGAAACAATCGCGAAAATTCAGAAGCTTTATCAGCAGCTGATCGTTGATTATGATGCAGTCAAAGTTGCTGACGAAGATGTCAAGGAAGTCGGCGAAGGCTGTTTGCTTGCACTGTTCAGAATTGGTGGCTGGGATCCATCTATGCTGGAGAAGAAACAGCACATTGCGCCCCTCAGGGATTATATGGCAGAATTCATGCCGAAAGAGAACCCGTATGAAGATTATCAGCCGATGATTGATCCCGAAAGTGCGCTTGCTGCGAATCCACCGGTTGACTGGTTGCAAAAGCGTGACTTTCAGCAGCTCAGGCTTGCTGCTGTCGAGCATGCAGGCGTGAAATATGAGGTCGTCATGCTTATAAACCGAAAAAAAGGCGTAATGGCTATCACTCTGAATGGGCAACTATGCAGGGTTACTACCCGGCTTGCACATACCGACAGCTGCAATTCAGGCAATCGCAAATACACATGTCTCAGACCCGAAAGTACGGTGATCCTGCCGGGCAGAATGCTGAATCTGTCTGATGAGGAGCTTTCCAGACCCGCACTTGCATACAATGACAACCGTGAATGCTGGGAAACCAACTGGAGCCAGATGGAAAGCGGCGAGGTTTATAACACTGTCGTTTATGATCATCACAGTTGCTATCTTTCGTTAAAGCCGGCTGAGCTTAAAGCTGAATTCACCATTTTTACCACCGTCGATTCCACCACCTGAGCTGTAATCAATAAAAAGCGGCTTACCGAACCCGGCTATTGTGGTAAATTGTCAGAAAACATCCGCGCCAGAACACCGGAGGAAAACATGTCACAGCACGAACTCAACGCCGCCGGCACCATGAAACTGATGCTTCTCGAAGCACTGCGTGACCGCCGCATCGACGACGACGAAAAGCAGAAAATTCTCGCCCTGACCGAGCGCCTCGGCCTCAAGAAGGGCGAAGTCGAAGAAATGCTGCGCGAAGCGGCGACCCAGAAAGAACCGGCCGCCGGCCCCCGGCAGTTCGACGCCCGCGCGCTGTTTGCGAGTGCCTGCGAACTGGCCCTGCAGGACGGCATTCTCACCGAAGACGAGCGCCGGCACCTGTTTGCGCTGAAAGAGGTTCTCAACATCCAGGACGACTGGTACAGCGAACAGATGCAGCTGCTCGCCAAACGTTGCAGCAGCCCCGCCGACGACCTCGACGAAGCCGCCCTGACCGCCGCCGACCTCGTCGGCTTTGAGCCAGCGCCGCTGGTTGCGGCGATTATCGCCAATATCGAAAAAATCATCGTCGGCAAAACCGAGGTGATCAGGCAGATTCTGACCGCCGCGATCGCCAATTCGCATGCCCTGCTCGAAGACGTGCCCGGCACCGGCAAGACGATGCTGGCGCGCGCGCTCGCCGCCTCGATCGACTGCACTTTCAAGCGCGTGCAGTTCACGCCCGACCTGCTGCCGATGGATGTCAGCGGCACGATGATCTACAACCCCGCCAGCTCGACCTTTTCCTTCAAGCGCGGCCCGATCTTCACCAATATTTTCCTCGCCGACGAAATCAACCGCGCGACACCGCGCACCCAGTCGAGCCTGCTCGAAGTCATGGAAGAGCGCCAGGTCTCGGTTGACGGCGCCGCCTTCGCGATTCCGCCGGTATTCTTCGTGCTCGCCACCCAGAACCCGGTCGAACAGCACGGCACCTACCCGCTGCCCGAAGCCCAGCTTGACCGTTTCCTGCTCAAACTCAGCATGGGCTACCCCGAACGCAGCCAGGAACGCGACATGCTCAGCGCGCACATGGGCGGCAACCCGATCAACTCGATCAGGCCGGTCGTGAGCCGCAGACAGTTCAGGCTGCTGCAGTTCCATGTCAGGGAAAAGGTTCTCGTGGCCCCCGAGGTGCTCGATTATATTCTGGCGCTGGCCGAGGCTTTGCGCTATCACCACGATCTGGTTCTCGGGCCTAGCCCGCGCGCCTCGATCGCCCTGATGAACGCTGTGCGGGCCTGGGCCGTCATCAATGGCCGCAATTTCGTCATTCCCGACGATGTCAAAAAGCTCGCCGGGCCGGTTTTCGCACACCGGCTGGTGCTGCAGCCGCAGGCGATCGTCAAGCGCATTCCGGCCGCGAAAATTGTCGAAGAGGTTCTCAACACCGTCTCCGTGCCGGTCAGCAAAGCCAGGCAGAACACCGATAGCCGATGAAACTGCCGCCACAGCCGCAGGAACAGGAAAACGCCGACGCCGGCGGCGACTTCTGCGAAATCCACGCCAGCCGCACCCGCACGGCCTTTTTCGCCATGTTCGTCGCCGGGCTGTTTTTCACTTTCGGCACCCTGCAGTTTGAGCCGCGCGGCCTGCTGCTGCTGTTCATTCCGGTTTTCGTAACCGCTTTCGCCT
>CAZFUG010000322.1:0-2591 GCA_964522035.1 uncultured bacterium | reverse complement strand
AAAGCCACCGAACGCGGCTTTGTGCTGCTGCAGAGAACCCTGCCCACCGCCTGCCTCGAAAACGAAACGATCAGCGTCGAGCTCGAGCTCTGCTACAAAAGTCCCCTGCCCTTTGCGACGGCCTGGGCGGTCGACAGTTTCCCGGCGGTCGATATCATGTCGAGCCCGCAGATGTTTCTCAGCAACCGCGATTTCAGCCGCACCGGCCGGGCGGTCTTGCAATACACCAACCCGCTCAACCGTGGCTATGGTGACTTTGTCATCGGCCCGCTCGAAATTACCGTGCAGGACCCCTTCGGCTTTTTCGAAACCCGGCTGACGCTGCCGCTCAAAACCCCTCTCAAGGTCTGGCTCAACCCGCCGGCCCCCGAAGACCTCGACCTGGTAAAAGACAACGCGCTGACGCCGATGGGCGACAGCCGGTCGAGCCAGACCGGCCACGGCATGGACTTCTTCGGCATCAAGGAATACGCGGCCGGCGACGATATCAGGGCGATCAGCTGGCTCAAAACCGCCCAGACCGGCCGGCCGGTCATCAAGCAGTTCGAACGCGACAGCCGCCCCGACGTGCTGGTCGTCATTCACACCGACCGGCAGCAGCTGCGCGGCCAGGGCTTCGGCAACTCGATGAAGCGGCTTTTCCGCATCGCCGCCGCCGTGCTCGGCGCCAGCCAGCAGAGCGGCCTGCCGACGGCTTTCGTCATCGGCATCGACAACTGCCCCCAGTGCCTGCGTCTGGGCGGTGCGGTTCCGGTTTACGGTTTCATGACCGAACTGCTCGCCAGCGTGCAGCCGGCCGAATCAGAAACCCTGCAGCCGCTTCTCGACCTGTCGCTGAGCAAGGCCGGCCCGGGCAGTATCGTGATTTTTCTGAGTCAGACGATTCAGGTGCCGATCGAGCCGGTGGTGCACACGCTGCTGACCATGCAGGCGCGCGGCGCCAGGGTCATGTTCCGGGCCATCGACGACTCGGGCCAGGCGCGCTTTTCTGAAGGCCAGGAAATCCTGATGAGCCGCGAAGATCTGCTCAAACGGCTCAACGAGCTCGACCTCGACTTTGCCCTGCTGCCGATCAGAAAAGAAGAAACGACCAGAATGGCGGGTGCCGCATGAAAACCGACGTCCGCATTGCCACCGCCGAAAACCGCACCATCGGGCACGCCCTGCTTGGCGTGTCGCTGGCCTGTGCTGTCGTCGTCTACGTTCTTTCGCTGTACATTTTCTCAGACTACTGGCTGCCCGACAGCGGGGAAACGGCCGGCGCGGCCGCCCGCCCGAAGAAGGCCGCCGTCGTGCACGGTGCCGGTGGCTTCGACTTTGCGCCGGTCGTGCAGAAACCCCTCGAAAGCGTAGAAGAGGTGCTGGCCGCCACGCTTATGACAGTCGAGGTGCCCGGCCGCAAATCCGATCAGGGTCTTTATCTGCGTGTCGATACGGCCGAATGCTTCTCATTCAACGGCATGACGACCGAAAATTCGCGATGGCCCGGCCGCTCGTGGCCAGACTTTGCCTTTGAACCGATCCCGACCGGAATACCGCACACCCCGGAAGTCTGCCGGATAACTTTCTATAAGAATTTCGAGGCCCGTCTGCCTTATCCGCCGCTGCCGATGGAAATTGGCGGGCCCCTGCCCTACTGTGCGATGCTCGACGGCAGCATCAGGCTCGAACAGACAATCGCGGTCGGCGACGAGTTCGAGGTCAGGTTCGCGACTCCGGCCCCGCTGGCTGCGACTGACGAAATCGACAGGGTTGCGCCGACGAGCGCGCTGCTGGCCTACGGCATGCTTGACACTCTCGAAATCCGGAAAATCGCCGATGGCATCGCCACCGCCGCCGTTTCGCCGGGCGAAACAGTCTTCGCGATCAGAGATTTTCTGGAAGCCAACGGCGTTTACAAAGCCGATTTCAAGCGCACCACCGCACTGCACCCGGTGCAGGAATTTCTCACAACCGGCATGCAGGGTCACTGCCAGCATTTCGCCGGTTCGGTGGTATTGCTCTGCCGGCTCAAGGGTATTCCGGCACGCATGGGCGGCGGCTATTTAAGCGACTTTTACAGCGAAGGCCGCTACCTGGTGACCGGCGCGATGGCGCACGCCTGGGCCGAGGTTCTGACGACGCACGGCTGGAAACTCATCGATATCGCCACCGCACGCACGCCCGAAGGCAGAAACGATCCGCAGTCGGGCAAGAAGGTTCCGACGAAGGAACAGCTGCAGCAGCATCTGGAAACCAACCGCCAGCAGGCCGCCCGCCAGGCCCGCGAAGAGGGCACGGCCGAACGCAATTCCGGCGATTTATATGAAAAAGAACTTACCGAAGCCAAACCACCCGGAACGGTTGTACCGGATAAAAACCGGCTCGAGCAGCACAAGAAGAAGCAGCAGGAAAAACAACAGCAGGAAGAGCAGAAAAAGCAGGCCGCGCAGAAATCAGCCTTCACGAAAATGCTGAAATCCATGTTCGCCGGGCTTTTCGGCGTTCTGATGCTCTATGTCATCCGCCACAATTTTGAAAGACTGATGCGCTGGCTGATCAAAATGCTGACAAGGCGCAAAAAACAGGAAGAAGAGGAGCCGGTCCCGGAT
>CAZFUG010000321.1:4084-5257 GCA_964522035.1 uncultured bacterium | reverse complement strand
TCACTCGGAAAATGCTCTTCAAAAATCGACCGGTAATAATAGGCTTCTTTGGTCAGCGGCGTATTTACCGGGAATCTGAACGCAGCATTGGCAAACATCTGGTCGGTCACCTCATGCTCGACGTGCGCTTTCAGGCTGTCGATCCATGAATAACCGACGCCGTCGGAAAACTGCTCTTTCTGTCGCCAGGCCACTTCGTGCGGCAGCATGCCGCTGAAAGCTTCGCGCAGCAGGCGCTTCTCGATTTTGCCGTTGCCGCACATCTTGTCGACAGGGTTCAGACGCATTGCCACATCGAGGAATTCCTTGTCGAGAAATGGCACGCGGGCTTCGACGCCCCAGGCTGCCATCGATTTGTTGGCGCGGTTGCAGTCGTAAAGGTGCAGAGCAGAGAGTTTGCGCACAGTTTCCTCATGAAATTCGCGGGCGTTCGGCGCTTTGTGGAAATACAGATAACCGCCAAAAATCTCGTCAGAGCCTTCACCGGAAAGAACCATCTTGATGCCCATCGCCTTGATGTAGCGCGCCATCAGATACATCGGCGTCGAAGCGCGAATCGAGGTTACATCATAGGTTTCGATGTGATAGATGACGTCGCGTATTGCATCTAGGCCTTCCTGAACCGTGAAATGAATCTGATGATGAATGGTGCCGAGGTGATTGGCGACTTTTTGAGCTGCAGCAAGGTCGGGGGAGCCTTTGAGGCCGACCGCGAATGAATGCAGCTGTGGCCACCAGGCTTCAGACTGACAGTCATTTTCAATACGTCGTGCCGCATACTTTTTGGTGATTGCCGAAATGACAGAAGAGTCGAGGCCGCCGGAAAGCAGAACGCCATAGGGCACGTCGCACATCAGCTGGCGTTTTACCGCTTCTTCGAGGCCACCTCTGAGGTCTTCGAGACAGGTCTGGTTGTCTTTTACCGCATCAAAGCTTTCCCAGTCGCGGGTGTAATAGCGTTTGAGCTCGCCATCACCGCTCCAGAGGTAATGCCCCGGAGGAAAAACCTCTATGGTCTTGCAGACAGGAACGAGAGCCTTGAGTTCAGAAGCCACATAGAAATTACCGTGTTCGTCACGGCCGGTATAGAGCGGAACGATGCCGATATGATCACGGCCGATCAGGTAGGCGTCTTTTTCGGCATCGTAGAGAACAAAAGCGAATATGCCGTTG
>CAZFUG010000321.1:2520-4074 GCA_964522035.1 uncultured bacterium | reverse complement strand
TTTATACAGGGCAAGAAGTACTTCGCAGTCTGATTTTGTCTGAAACTGAAAATCGACTTTGAGGTTCTTTTCAAGTTCTTTGTGGTTGTAGATTTCGCCATTAACGGCGAGCACATGTGTCTTTTCAGGATTATAAAGAGGCTGGGCGCCATTGCCCGGGTCGACGATCGACAGGCGTTCGTGCACCAGAATCGCGCGGTCGGAAGTGTAAATTCCAGACCAGTCGGGGCCGCGGTGCCGCAGCTTCTTCGACATTTCGAGGGCGGTCTTTCTAAGGGCGTTGGCGTTGGATCTGATGTTCAGAATTGCAAAAATAGAGCACATCTGTGTGAACCTCTTTTATTTATTGGTGCCCCGTATTGGGGGTAGCCGGCCAGATTCAATGACGCCATATGATACAGGAGGCGGCGGCTGATTACAATAGGTGAGAACCGACGATTTCTCTCAGGCCTGCAGTTGGCTTGCCTTGCCCGATCCGGTGAATTGTCTAGACTTCGAAAAGGCTTTTGACTATAGCTTTTTCAGGCTTTTCAGGGTCGCAAAGAACTTCGATGGCGGTGCCCGGAATCAGTGCCATTACTGCCGCAGTCTTGTGCACCGGCATCCATGACGAAATGCGCCTGCCACCATGCTCAAAGGCGAATTCGAGACGCCCGCGGTCACGCTCGATGCGCAGGTCGGTAACTACGGCCCGTGTTAGAATTCCCGATGAAAAAAGTCTGGCGACGCGTCTGACGCGCCCAGCGAGAACCAGAGCCAGAGCGGCAGAAATCAGGATCGGCAGTAATATTGAAATAAGCGCTGCACCTGGCCTTATGTAAGGAAAAGCATAATAAATGCCCCAGATAATCGGAATTCCCACGGCCGAAGCAAGCGAGGGCCAGTCGTTGGCAATGATTTTTCCGACACTGTAATTCACTTTTTTTTCTCTTCGGTTTTCTTAAAGCCTGCGCCTAGAATCAGGCTGCGGCAGGTCTCTTCAAGCAGTTTGAAGCTGGTATAGCCTTCTGATGCAAGAAAATGCCCGGCATTTTCGACAATGACAAAGCTGGCGCCAAGCTTTTTACTCACGCTTTCTGACATGCGCAGTGGCACGGCCAGATCATTGGTAGAGGCAAAAACATAAGAAGCGGCGCAGCGTCTTTTGAGACCTGCATAGTCGGGGTTTGCGACTGTGAAAGAATCCATTACCGGCCGGTTCGGCAGTTTCTCGTCGAACGGGGCAACCAGGCAGAGGCCGCTTATTTCCCCGGTATAGACGTGCGAGAGAAATTGCAGCAGAGTGATGCAACCGAGGCTGTGGCCGACAAAAAATGCCCGCTTTTGCGCGGTTACTTCGCTTTGCAGTTGCTTGAGCCATTTCTGCAGGTCGGGGGTCGAAGACTCGGGCATTGCCGGAATATGAACTTCGACGTTTTTTTGCTGAACCGCTTTCTTCAGTGACTGAAACCAGTGATTGCACGGCGCTGCGGCAAAGCCGTGAACGATATAAACGCTGCTCTTAACGCCTTCTGAGTCATTCATCGTTGAATCCTGCAAAAAACAAATTCAAAC
>CAZFUG010000321.1:0-2510 GCA_964522035.1 uncultured bacterium | reverse complement strand
GGGCCGTTGAACCGGCAAATCGATTTTAATCTACAGTCACCGATGGCAGGCCGGTCAGATTTCTTCCTCGGTCTGCACCTCGATGCCGTTTTTCAGAAGCAGGTCAGCTGCGAAGCCGTTTCCGTCGATCAGCCGGCCCGAAAAGGTCCCATCGTAGACCTTTCCCTTGCCGCACGAGGGTGATCTTGATTTAAGAATCGCGCGGCTGCAGCCGTATTCTTTGGCCAGAGCGAGAGTGATTTCGGCGCCGCGGGTGAACTGCGTTGTTACATCAGTTCCGGCTTTGCTGAAGACTTTGCCTTCTCTTATCTCTGAAGGCAGGCGAGGCGTGGTCAGGCCGCCTAGTTGCTCAGGGCAGACAAGAATTGTCTTTTCGTTCTTAACCAGCTCTTTGATTTTTTCATAACCCTTCGCCTGCCCGTCAAAGCGACAGGGCACGCCGGCCAGACAGGCACTTACAATAATCATGTTAACCTCATTTGACACGGTGGCATTCATCCTGACCGGTCATGCCGGCCGGAATATCGGCAGTTTCAAGATTTTTCCATGAATTTTTCAGGTGGTCAGGGCTTATGGTTTCGTAGATGACTTCCATGCGGTTGAGCGTTCCCGACGAAATTTTCACCCGCTGCATGATCGTTCTGATCTGGCCGTTCGCCCCGATCGAACCTTCAGCCAGATGGGCGAAGTCACTGTTAACATACAGCATTGAAAAAGCTGTTCCATCCTGCACGATAAATGACTGCCCCGGGGCATTGCTCCGCCAGATACCGGTAAGGGAAAAATCTTCGCCGGCCGGCCTGAGCTGAACCGCCTTCTCAAAACTTTCGCAGGCTTTAGACCAGTTTTTGCTTTTAAATTCATTGATTCCGGATCTCAGGTGTTTTCTGAATTCTGCAAGGCCGGCAGAGGCAGTCTGGTTTCCGGTCTGCAGGTTGCTGTTATCGTCGAAGGTGACGCTGGTGTCCGGTTCTTTTGCAGATGCTCCGGTGGCTGCACCTTCATTGTTTACCGGATTCTCTTTACTGATCGCGTCGGCCGGGCCTTTGACTTCGGCAGGCGGGTTTCCCTTTTCAATCCAGGCATATTTGTAACTGGTTCGATGAACAGTCGGGTATGACTTGATTCTGAGATAGAGAACCTTCTGCGCTTCGCTGCCATTCGGAACTGTCCAGTCGTGACCTGCGCGGGCAGAGCGGTCACCGGTGCCGAGATTCAATGATATGAGATTCTCGCCCTGGCCTTCTTCCAGATTCGGGCCTGGGTCTGTAGAAAGTATGCTGTAGACGACATTATGCCTCAGGCCCCATGGGGCAAGGCCATTTTCAATTGTGTCGGTTTCTACGCTAAGGTGGAGTTTCTGCCCCGGAACCAACGCGCCGGCCGGAATTGTCCAGGAAGCTTTGCATTGAAATTTCTGCCCTTTTTCCCTGAGCGGGGAATCCTGAGAAAGCATGATTTCAAGAATCGCCCCTGAACCGCTTCCTGACGAGGTATAAATCCAGGTGTCATTATCAGTATTTTTGCCGTTATAGGTTTTTGTTTCGACAAACTGCCAGTAGCCTTCGGCAGCAAGCATCGGTGTCACAAGAAGGAAAATGGCCAGAAACATGCACAAAATCGACTTCATTTGTTCATCTCCAGAGAAGTTTCAGAGTATCAGCCCTGATTCTATCAGGAATTATTTTTGGCTGCCTGAATCACGAGTTCGGGAAATCCGGTGGCGGCATCCATTTTTCGGGAAAACGACCATTCAGGCAGGATTACCAGAAGTATTTCGGCTGTGGTATCGATGATACACCCGTAGCTGACATGAGCTCCGGTCACTTTTCCTGATTCATCTGCAACCGAAATATGCAGGTGTGCTCCATCAGGCGCAACCGACCCCATGAGAGTCAGTATCTCAAAATTGCCCGGAAAAATTTCGGGCTGGTCATGGTCTGCCAGTCTCAGACAGGCGGGCTTGAGGCTGCCGATGCCGGCAATGACGAAGGCCGCTTTGCCGCCGTTTTGTCGCAGAGCCTGTTCTGCACCTTTTCGCAGATCATCACCGGGTAAAAGTCTTATTGGCAGTGTTTGCATTGTTCTGATGGGGCAGTGCCTGCGATTTTTCGCAGGCACTGCCTGATCTTATTTTATCAGAGCGGCTAGGCCGCTGAGGTTCATCTGGGCAATGTAAGCGTCGCAGACTTCGGGTTCACCGGTGATGGTGACGTAGAAGTGATGAATCTTTGTAGCCGCGGCCGGTTTGCGTTCAACGTAGACGGCCATGGTTTCTTCGTAGGGTTTGTTGACATATGGGCCGAAGAAAAGAACGGTTTCTGATTTCACGTCGTCTTTTTTGTCGCGGCGAATGGCGAGGCTGGCACCGGCCGGGGTCGGAATCACCTTGTAAGGATGGAAATCGCAGCCATTGGCGTTGATTGCCGCGCTGACCGTCAGGGATTTTGCTTCGCGGTTTTTGGCATCGCTCTGCAGTTTGTTCATGCTGCTGTTTCCCTGCACGGCAG
>CAZFUG010000320.1:0-5262 GCA_964522035.1 uncultured bacterium | reverse complement strand
GTGCTTACGCAAAAATCTGGTCATGTGGGAGTGCCACCACGTGAACAGTTACAAAAAATCTTTAACCAGCCAGAGTGCTTGCATCATGACAGACACGCAAAACCTTTGGCTTTCGGCTCTGATAGTAGAATTTTTGAATCAGACCGTTCGTTCTGATTTAACCCGACCTGTTCGATGAATCAGAACTCTGTACATATCAGCCTGGTTGACAGGTCAATCGCACTAAGCTACTGGATTCCTTTTCTAAGGCCGGAATAACGAAGTTCATATCCGTCATTTCCGCATCTATAACCGAAATGGATACGGGCGGGAAACTTGTTCTATCAGTATATGAGCATTTTAGCGAGATTGCCCCGGGTTGCCTGCGATTGGTTACTATTGTTTGCAAGTGTTTGTCGAGCGCCGACCGTTCAATTTTACCTCAGGGTCTGCGAAATTCCAGCACTGCTTTAAAATTAAGATTTCCCCGTTTATCTTCTGAGTAATTCTCAATACTATAGCTATGATTATTTCTCTGTGATAGTATTACAGAAAAATCCTGAGGTTAAATATGACGGCACTTGAACAGACAACGGCCATTGAAATAAAAGAGACGCGCATTTCATTCTCTGAAACCGGCAAGGGTCAGGCAGTTCTTTTTCTGCACGGCAACCCTGGCAGCCGCAAGGATTTCGCCGGCATTCAGGCTCACGCCGAAAGTCTTGCCTGCCGTCTGATAATGCCTGACCGGCCCGGGCACAACGGCAGCGAAGAACTGATTAATGAGAACAACGATGTCTGGCTCGATACCGATGTTTACGCAGAACTGATCGACCGCCGCTGCAACGGCAGCGCCTGGCTGTTCGGTTACTCGATGGGATGTCATATCGCCGCCCGCATCGCCATTCGCCACCCAGCCAAAGTAAAGGGCATCATCATGACTGCCCCGTATCTCACCCCCGACAACCCTTCAGAAAAACCCACTTCCATACCTGACCTTGCCAAAGGTGCAGTTCTTGGTACCGCTCTCGGCATTGTTCTGCCGCTGCTCTCGCAGACAAAAATGCAGCAGCACCTCGAAAAGGTTTTCATGCCGGCACCTCTGGCCGACGATTTCCGCGAAACCTGGCTGCCGCGCTATACCCGCTTTGAATCGCTGATGGCAATGATGACCGACAAAAACAACATGCTCAAAACCCTCAACGAAGTAACAGAAGGGCTGAAGAGTCTGAAATGCCCGGTCTACGTTCTTTTCGGCGAAAAAGACGCGGTCTGCTCTGTCGAAAACCAGAAAAAGGTTGTCGCCGAATGCATCCCCGCCGCAAAGCAGTTATCAATAGCCGATGCCGGCCACGCCCTGCCCCTTTCACATACCGAAGACTGCATCAGAATCATAAAAGAAGCTCTGCAGATTCAATAATTCAACCATCAGAGGAACCATGTCTACATTTCTCAAACAGTACGTTCAGTATCAGAAACCACAGGTGAACATGCTGATCGCGCTTTGCCTGCCGCTCCTCGGCGCGGTATACAACTTTGGCTGGCGCGCCGCCCTGTTCGTCTTCTTCTCGATGTTCTGCTGCTGGCTGGCAGAATATCTTTTCACCCGCCGCGAAGGGAAACCTGCCTCTGCAGCCGCTCTGGTAACCGGCGCTCTGCTGGGCCTGATCTGCCCGCCCAACGTACCCTTCTGGCAGATTGCGGTCGGCGACTTCTTCTGCATTATATTCGCTAAAATGGCTTTTGGCGGCTTCGGTAAAAATATCTTCAACCCCGCGATGGTCGCAAGATGCTTTCTTTACATCAGTTTTCCGGCAACGCTTGCCGCCACCTGGTATGTGCCTTTTCAGGGCGGCGTTGCCGGTTTTGCCGCCTATTCAACGACCACCAGAACTGCTGCGGTAGATGCCAGCATGTTCAATGTCGACAGTGTCACAAGCGCCACAACCCTCACCGCCGTAAAAAAGCTCAACAGCCACAGACGTGAAGCTCTTGCTGCTCAGAAAACCGACGAAGCCGAAAAGGCTCTCAAAGCTTTCGAAGGCATTTCCCTCAGTCGCCTGATTATCGGCAACATCAACGGCTCGATGGGCGAAACCAGCTCGATTCTGATTCTGATCAGCATGGCCTGGCTGCTCTACCAGAAAATTCTCTTCGTTCCGCTGCTGATCGGGCCATTTATCGGCATCATGCTCGCCAAACTGATGCTGCATTTTGCCGGCCTCGAAACTCTGCCGCTGGTTCAGGGCTATCTGGTCAACGTCTTTGCCGGTGGCACCCTTTTCGCCGCAGTGTTCATGGTAACCGAACCGATTTCGGCGCCGATGAACAATAAAGCCCGCTGGATATATGCCATGCTGATCGGTTTTCTGGCGGCGGTTATCCGCAGTCTGTCGGCCTTCAATGCCGGCTTCATGTTTGCCATTCTGCTCGGCAATACTTTCGGCCCGCTGATCGAAATCGGCTGTGTCGAATTTGAGAAAATGCAGAAGGAAAAAGCAGCATGAACGAAAAGATCAGAACCGTAATCTTCACCGTTGTCGTAACCGCTGTTTTTGTCTTCATGGTAAGTGGTGTTAACGCCCTGCTCAACGATAAGATCGTCGCAAACCGCACCGTTGCCAGACAGAAAGTCATTCTCAGACTTTTCGGTCTCTATCAGCCAGACAATAAATTGCCCGACGCAGAAATTCCGCAGCTTTTCGCCTCGGCAACCGCCAAAGTCTCATTGACCGAAGCGCCTGCCGTTGAATGTTACCGCCCCAGCCAGGGAACCAGCCGGTTCTTTGTCGTGGCTTTTTCCGGCCAGGGCTTCTGGGACAACATCTCAGGCTTCATCGCTCTCGACCTCGATCAGGGCAAAATCGGCGGGCTTGAATTTACCCAGCACGGCGAAACCCCGGGCCTTGGCGGCCGTATCAGCGAACCAGAATTCAAGGCACGCTTCAAAGACAAGCCGATCAACAGTATCAGAAGTGACGGGCTGCGCCTTAAAATCGTCGCCGAAGGTTCTGCCGTAAAACCTGATGAAGTCGACGGTATAACCGGCGCCACCGGTACCTCTAATGCAGTCGAAAAGATCATCAACAACACCATAACCAGTTTTATCAGGCTGAACGAAGGAGGTAAGCTGTAATGGCCGCCGGACCAGTAAAAGGTATTGCCGCTTTAAAACGTATGCTCTGGGAAGAAAACCCGGTAATCGGGCAGATTCTCGGTATCTGTTCGGCTCTTGCCGTTACCAACCTTGTCAAAAACACTCTGGTAATGTGCCTTGGCCTGATCTTCACTCTGATGATGTCATGCTTCACCGTTTCGCTGCTGCGCAACGTCATTCCGCGGCAGGTGCGCATGATCATTCAGGTTCTCGTAATCGCCGCCTACGTCATTGTCATCAAGATCATTCTCGACGCTTATCTGCCTGAAATCAGCAACGAACTCGGGCCGTACGTCGGGCTGATCATCACCAACTGTATCGTAATGGGCCGTACCGAAGGCTACGCGATGAACAACAAACCGATCGACTCTATTTATGATGGCATCGGCGCCGGAATAGGCTATTCGCTTGTTCTCCTGCCGATTTCGATGATTCGTGAGCCGCTCGGACTTGGCACCTTCTTCGGAATGCAGCTCTTCCCCACCGACTGGACAAGATGGAACATGATGGTAATTGCCCCCAGCGGCTTCTTTGCGCTGGCAACCTTCATCTGGATCGTCAGGGCTTTCAAAGCCGGCGAAGGTAAGAGGTAAACAGTATGGATATTCAAAGCATTCACCCACTGGTAATCTTCTTCGCCGCTATCACCACCAACAACATTCTGCTGACCAACTTTCTCGGAATGTGCTCGTTTCTGGCCGTTTCCAAAGACCTGAAAAGCTCGCTCGGCCTGGGCGTCGCGGTAATATTCGTCTCGACTTTCACCGCACCGCTGAACTGGCTGGCTTACCACAAACTCCTGGTTCCTTTTGGCCTGGAATACCTGCAGTATATTGTCTTCATAATTGTCATCGCGGCCTTTACCCAGATTATCGAAATGATCATCGAGCGGGTCAGTACCCTGCTGTATCTGACACTCGGCATCTTTCTGCCGCTGATAACGGTTAACTGCGCCATTTTCGGCTGCGTGCTGTTTCTGGTTATCCGCCAGTATACATTCATGCAGTCGATCGCCTACGGTCTAGGTGCCGGCACAGGCTGGGCCCTCGCGATTGCCGCTCTTGCAGGCATCAGAACGCGCATGGAAAAGAAATCGAAGGTAATTGCCGAACTCGAAGGCCCTGGCATTGCCCTTATCATTACCGGCATTATGGCGATGGCTTTCATCGGCTTTTCCGGTATCGTAAAAATCAACTGACAGGATAAGCACCATGTCACCGATAATAACCGCAATTGTAGTTATCAGCGCCCTTACCGGCGGCCTGACGATTCTGCTGCTCATCGCCGAATTTTTCTTTGCCAACTATGGCGAAGTGACCGTCGACGTCAACGCCGGCGAAAAGACTCTTAAAGTCAAGGGCGGCGCCAATCTTCTCTCCACCCTCGCCAGCCAGAAGCTTTTTCTGCCCTCAGGCTGTGGTGGCCGCGGCAGCTGCGGCACGTGCAAATGCCGCGTTGTCGACGGCGGCGGCCCGTTGCTGCCGACCGAAACCCCTTACCTGAACGACGAAGAGCGCAAAACCAGCGTTCGCCTAGCCTGCCAGGTAAAAGTCAAAAATGACATCAAGATTCAGGTACCAGAAGAACTGCTCAGCATCAAAGAATTTGAAACCGTGATCGAAAAAATCACCGATTTTACGCACGATATCAAGGGCATCCGCTTCAAACTGCCTGAAGGTGAAACGATCAAATTCAGGGCCGGCCAGTTTGCCAACCTGTTCAGCAAACCCTACGACGAAGTGCGCGAAGAAACTTCGCGCGCCTATTCGATCAGCTCGGCCCCGAAAGACAACAAGGCGATTGAACTGATCATCAGATACGTGCCAAACGGCATGGTTACCACCTATGTTTTCAAACACCTCAAGGAAGGCGATAAGGTCAAACTTATCGGGCCATTTGGCGACTTCTTTCTGCGCGATACCGACCGCGAAATCGTCTGCATTGCGGGTGGTTCTGGACTGGCCCCGATTCGCAGCATCATTCTCGACCTGATCGACCGTGGCATCAGCAATCGCAAAGCCACGTTCTTCTTCGGTGCCGTGACCAAAAAAGACCTCTATTACGTCGAAGAATTCAAGGAAATCGAGAAAAAACACCCATGGTTCAGGTTCGTGCCGGCGCTTTCA
>CAZFUG010000319.1:0-5287 GCA_964522035.1 uncultured bacterium | reverse complement strand
TATCGGTGAAATCAGTCATTACATGAGGTGTTGCGAGAAGAGAAAGGGGCCCCGCATGTTTTATTCCGGTCATGCCTTTTCTCAACTCAAACGAATTGCTGGCGGGAAAGGCAAGCGTCGAATCTTCACGCAGGCGCAGTTCGGTTTCCTTCGCAGCAGAAACAATAGCGACGCCATCAGAGAAAGTAAGAATCGATGCGCCACAAAGAACCTCGGTTTTACCCATGGTCAAGGCATAAAGGTTTTCTGTGCCTGATTTTAAAAAGACTCTGCCACGCAGGAACGAGAAATCCAGATTGAGTTTACCTGCAGCCGACTGGGCCGAAGCTATGCTGCTGAAAGCAATCAGCAGCATAGTTACAAATAGCGGTAAGCGTTTCTGCTGTTTCATTTGTCCGGGCTGAAGATATGGATCATCTTATTCTGGGCATCGGTAATTGCAACCTTGCCGTCTTTGCGCACAGCGACTGAAGTCGGCACCCAGGGTTTGGGGCCCGGAGGCGGCAGAATGCTGGTAAGAATCTTGCCGTTGCGTGAGAAGCGATGCACCATAAATTTAACCGGGTCACAGACCCAGATGCCACCCCATGGGTCGATATCGAACCCGCTGCTTTCGCTGCAGCCAGACTGGAAAGTGGCATCGAAGCTGCCCATTGGGCTGAATTTTTTTACCAGGCCGTTGCTTTCGAGAAAGAAAAGCGAGTCTGCATCGGCACGAATACTGACTGGAGCAACAATCGGGGCAGCGGCAGTCGAGGCAAAGCTGCCGAGAAAGGCGCCCTGATCGTTAAAGCAGAGAATGCGTGCCTGGGCCCGGTCTGCAATCCAGATTTCATTTTTTCTGAAGCAGATACTCGAGGGCAGGTCAATTTTAGCGGCTGTTGCCGGGTCACCAGCAATTACGCCAGCAAATGAGCCATCTTCATTGAGGATATGAACGGCACGTCTGGTTGTATCAGCAACATAGATTTTCCTGTCTTTGACGGCAATCGCCACGGGCAGGCCAAATTGCCCGTCAGCGCTGCCCTTAGCTCCAAATGCACTGACGAGGCTGCCGTTCAGATTAAAGCGGGAAACTTTGAAAAGCTGGCTGTCAAGAAGCCAAAGCCCTCCGGCTTCACCCCAGGTGACGCTTTGCGGCCAGGCATTCAATTTTTCGGCGTCTTCTGAAACTACGGCGAAACTTTTTTCCAGGCTGAAGGTGGATGATGCAGCAAGGCTGGCAAGAGAGACGATTTCTTCGACCTCGGCTGCAACAGGCCCGGCATTGGCTTCGTGATCCACTGCCGGAGCATCGCTGAAGTCACTGCCATTTGCCGAGGCCGGTTTTTCTTCAACCTCTTCTGGGTCATCGTCTGTTGTTTCAGGCTGAAAAACGCCCTTGCGGATTGTCACTGGCTCAGTTCCGCCATCGATCAAAGCCTTAACTTCGAGTGCCATTGCTTTGCCTTCGAAGATAGCAACCGGCAGGGTAACCTCGAATTCAAAAGGCTGGGCGCGATACTGAATATTCTCGGCCTGACCGACCGGAGGCAGAGCTTCATTGATGTCAAGTCTGGCAACTATTGTGTTTTCGCGGTAAATCGCCAGCGAACAGCCGTTGAGGTTCTGAACCTGACCGGCCGGAGTCGGCAGCAGGTCGATAGACTGATTCCAGAAAATTCTGGCCTTGACTTCGGTCTGAGCCTGAGAAAATTCAATCATTACCTCTGGCAGAGCCGGGAGCATGAAGAATTTTCTGGTCGAGAGGCTTTCATCAGCAATGCTGAGGTTATAAACCGCACCCGGCAGTATTTTTTCGGGGGTGAAAACAAGAAGATCCGGTTCCGGGCTGAACCTTCTGGCTTTGACCGGAACTTCACTGCCGTCAGCTTTTCTGAGAAACAGGGAAAACATCTGCGAGAGCTTTTCGGCAGGAACAAAGCTGACATCATCATACTCAACCCGTATGCCATTGAATGGATTCATAAAGCAGCCGGGTTTCGGGCTGATAAGCTTTGCCATGTTTTCGGGGGCCGGCGGGGGCGCCGAAGCCAGAATGGTTGCCGAGGCCAGAATGGTTGCCGAGGCCTGTAACACATCAGGTATCTGAGTTCCGGAAGCAAATGCAGCTGAAGACGAAGCGGCAGTCGGAATCAGCGGGGTTCCTGAAGCCTGAGGCAGAAGCAGGCTGAGATCGCCACCTGCCGAAGCCGTGGGAATCAGAGGAGCTGATGCCACTGCCACCGGGCTGGCAATCAATACCGGGGCTGATGCGGCGGTAACGGGAGCTGCCGTGGTTGTCGGGTTCTCGACTGCGAGCGGCGGAATGACAACGATATCTGAAGCAACGCCAGGATCGGTCAGAGCACTTTCGAATACTTTCAGAATGAATCTGATTTCGCCGGCTTCGGTGGTTTGAGGAACGAGCGTAATCTCATAGATACCGGTTTCTGGAACCCGCAGCCCGGTAAGGCCGTCGGCCTTTTCGACAAAAACCTTTTCATCAGAAGTCAGCTTGATTTTTGGAATGATGATGCGCTTTGAGACGCCCTTCCCCTGCTCTTCGATTTCGAAGGTTATGGCTGTATCTTTTTTCAGGAGCATGTAGTTGGTTATTTTTGCGGTCGCCGGGCGATCGGCCGGAAAGACACCGCGGTAATCGAACAGTCGCTCGGCGTAACCAGCAACAACAGTCAGAATGAATAATGTCAGACCGACAAGTATTTTCTTCATAACTACCTCCTGAACCGGAAAGGGACGGGTTATATTTTTCAGCTTTATTTAAGCCAGATTGAATCGGGATACAGTTTTTTCAGAGTGTTCCAGACGCTCTGGGCTTCGGCGAATGCCATGTGGCGGCGATAGACGTCGGCAAGAACCGCAAGGCCGTGTTCGGCTTTATAAATTCTTCTGGCGCCTGATATTGCATCGATAATGAGGTCGGTGCCAAGGTCTGGGAACTGTTCTACCGCCGCCAGACCAGCAAGAAAGATCCGGTCTTTGGGTTTGGTATTGAGAAACATCGGCAGCAGGAAATCTTCGACGAGTTTAACTGTCTGGGCATTCAAGGAGGGCTTGAGAGCGTTGAACATTTCCCAGGCCTTGTCTTTTTTGTTGGTCGCGATTAAATAGAGAAGGTCGGCAGGCAGTTTGCCCCAGCCGGCAAAATCAAGTTTTTCGATGCGGCTGGCGCGGCCAAGAATCATGTCGCTGATTGCCAGCATGAATTCAATGTAATTCTGGTTAACAACCGGCAGATTACCGTTATCGTATGGCAGCAGAGCCTTGAGTTCAAGAATTCTCTGCAGGTCGGCATTAGCCTGTTCGGTTGCAAGACGGGCCGGAGTGAGAGCCGAAATCAGATTTTCGAGTTCAACCTTTTCTGCAATACCTGTGAGACCGGTAAGCATCTGACGGTATCTGGCAGCTTCTTCCGGGTTTCTGAATTCGTTCTGATGCAGGTAGATCAGGTCGATAAGCGCTTTGAAGCGCTCTTCGGGAGCCGCTTCGGGAAAGTTGCCGATGATTTTTTCAAGTCTGCCGAGTCTGAGTTGCGGCGATGCGCCGTGCTTTACAACTCTTTCGAGGCCGCACCATTCAGTGATTATTGAGTTGTAATAAGGTGCCTGACTGTCTTTGATGGCAATTACATTAAGGGCAGCTTCAGGAGCACGTTTGGCGAACCAGGCGCGGCTGACCGCATCTTCGAGCATGACGACTGCCTTGTCGCTGGTTATCTTACCATCACGGTAACGGTTGAGCAGGCCTTCAACCAGGCGGTTGCCAGCATGAAATCTCTTGAGATCACGGGTCAGGCGGGCAGATGGCCGGCTTATTCTCTGGCCTTCAATGAATTTTTCGGCAGTGCGGTGACGGTTGTCAGCAAGATAGCCGGCCATTATCATCGACTGTTCGGGGTAAGAAAGGCGGCCGATGGCGGCGGCATCGTTGAGAGCCTGCTGAGCTCTCTCAGAATCTTTTACCGCCCATGCTGCCATGGCACGATAAAGATGAACTTTTTTGAGATATCTGCCCTTTGGGAAAACTTTTATATAAGTATCTGCGGCGACGGTTACTTCATCGACAAGCTCAGGACTGAGACAGGTTATTGCGGTAAAAAAGCCCTGTTCACGAACATTTTCGACATACTCGGCTCTGGTCCAGTTGATGGCTTCAGTAAAAGCTTCTTTCAGCAAACTCTGTGCCTTCTGAGCATCTGAATCCCAGAGTTTTTCTGCACTGGCAATCTTTTTCTGAGTTTTTTCAAGAGACGGGGCAGCATGCAGATTGCTGCAGGCAAAAGCCAGGGCAAGACAGAGCAAAATTCGCAGATACTTCATTGGTGTTCCTCCACTCAAATTCAATCGTTCTTCGGGGGTTCCTGCCGGGGTTCAGACCCCGGTTTTCTGTTTTTCCAGCGTCGACGCCGATTATTGTTGCCGCCGGTATTGCTGCCAGCCTGATTACCCTGGTTACTTTGATTACCCTGATTGCCGCTCTGGTTCTGTCTCTGCTGTGGCTGAGACTGTGGGCGCCGAGGTGCCGGTCTGTTCGCCGGCTGCTGGTTTTCAGTTGTTGTGTCGGGGCTTTTTACTGGAGCCACATCAGCTTTTTCTGTGGCTTCACCAGTGTCAGCCTTTTCGGTTCTCTGACTCCCCTGCCCTTTTTCCTGGGCGGGGCGTTCCTGTCTCTGTGGGCGTGGCGGGCGGTTTTTCTGGCGATCATTTTGCCGATCATTCTGACGCTCATCATTGCGCGGGTGTTTTTTCTGTCTGCCTTCGTTCGATTTGAATTCAAGGCCGGCAATTACCTTTTCAATGGCATCGAGAAAGTCGTCTTTGCCATTGAAAGTTTTGGCCGAAAAGAAAATCGAATAGGCACCTTTGATATCGCGGGTAATCGAAGTCCGCATTTTTATAGCCTGCTGATTGCTCAGCTTATCGGCTTTGGTCAGGACCGCAAAATTGTTGAATTTCTGGTCTCTGATCCAGTCGTGCATCTGAATATCGAGCGGCGACGGCTTGTGTCTTATGTCAAGAACCTGCACTACAGCCTTGAGGTTTTTACACTCGGCAAAGAATTCGTTCATCATTGCCTGAATGCGGGCCCGGGTAACCTTTGAGGCTTTTGCATAGCCATAGCCGGGCAGGTCAACAATGTAGAAGGCTTCGTTGATACAGTAGAAATTTATGGTCAGCGTTTTACCGGGCAAAGAACTGGTTCTTGCCAGTTCTTTGCGGCCGGTTATCGCATTGATCAAAGATGATTTGCCGACATTGCTTCTGCCGACCAGAGCGATTATCGG
>CAZFUG010000318.1:0-5358 GCA_964522035.1 uncultured bacterium | reverse complement strand
GTTGGCATAATCATCGAAGAAAATGATGACGCCCATGGCCCAGGTTGCCAGCTGTGCACTTCGAGGTCCCTTGACCTTTCGCGATATTAATTCAACAATTCCCTGCATGCCGCCTGTGCGGTTCACGATGCCTATCATGCCGCCAAGGCAAAGAGAGAAGATAATGATGGCGGAGTTGGCTGTGTCGGCGACTGAGCTGAGAAGATATTTGTCTAGGGTGCGCAGAAAGCCTATGAATGGGTTGTATGAGAATACGAAGGTGGCACCGATAACGGTTCCGAGAAACAGCGAGCTGATTACTTCTCTGGTGATCAGCGCCAGAATGATTGCTACGACTGGCGGAAGGATTGAAAGCCACCCTGGAATACATCTTACGCGCGCAGTTGCCGTTTGATCGGCTATTGTCAGCGTCAGGTCGTTGGTTCCGCAGGTTGGAATCGCCAGTTTTATAGTTTTGAGGTCTTTCGGCAGCGAAACGCCAGATTCAATTGTCTGGTTATTTACCGTGGCTTTGAATTGCACCGGCTGACTGCTGTCTTCTTTCAATCCTTCGATTGAAAACTCGGCTTTAACACCGGTAAGTGCAAAGGCCGGCGGCTTTATTATCAGCTGGGCCTGGACCTGAGTGCATGTTAAAAGCAGAAAAAGACAAAAAAAGGCAATAAATCTTGCGTCTCTCATAAATACTCCGGTTTGGGATTTATTTTTAATATCATTTCGTGTACCATATTTACAAGAAATTTGTAACAACGATGCCGGGTTCGAGCAATTTGCAGTGGGCCTGTGAATTTTCCATGACCGATGAAACTTTTACAGGTCTTTGCTCGTATGTTCATATAGAGGGACTTCCATCACAGGGAGAATCACAAGATGGACGAAAGAAAAATAGCGGTTACTCTCGGAGTAACCGGTGTTATTGTAATTTTACTTTCTCTTTTCTGGCCAACCAGATCATCGAGAGAGCATGGTTCCTCTCTCGACGAAAAGCGTGCTGCCAAAAATGGCAGGATAACGCAAAAGCACGAAGAATCCGGTAAATCCTCCTCTTTTTCAGGTTCTGTCGGTCGGCGAGAAGAAGGTAATTCAACTTCTCAGGTATCCGGCGCAGACCATAAGCCTGGCAATACCGCAGTTGCAAAGATTGCATCGGCATCATCACCTGCCGTTGCTTCTTTTTCTGAAGTTTCACCAGTCTCAGAACCATTGCCAGGTCAGAAAACTGTAAAATCCGTTGTTTCAGGTGCTCCGGCATCTTCAGATGATACTTTAACCACAGTTTCAACCAGTGGTAGTTTGTCTTCCCCGGCCGGAACAAAAGTAAATACCAATGTCAGATTGCCTGCGGGCAGTGATTCTGGCTCGGCAGGTTCTGGCGGTTCTGCCGGGAGTTCAGGTTCTTCGGGGAATGATGCCGGAGGATCTGAATCCACACCGGCTTTTCAGTCGGCCCGCGAGTTGAATTCCGCCTCAAAGAACGAAACGCCGCGACTGGCGTTTACCGAAGAAGAAGCCAAAGTTTTGCGGGCCAAACGTCAGACGGTCCTCAACCGGATTTTTGAAAGAAAACAGAACTGGGTTGCTTCCCGGGCAAGTGCCGGCAGCGGTCTCAGCGCCAAAACTCAGGCGCGTTATCGGCTGAAAATGATCGAAGGCTACGCTGATGGCAACGAGGCCATGAAAAAGGGTAACTGGGCAGAAGCAATCAAAGGTTTTCTTGCCGGTGTCAAAGACCCTGACGCCGATCCGATCACCAAGTATACCTGTTTCGATCAGATGCGCATGTGTGCCAAGATGCTGAAAGACTATGATCTTTATCTTGAAATACTCAAAGAGCAGGGGCGCCTGATTGAAAACGACGATCTCAGTATCCTCGGAATTGACAAAAGTACCATGGGCACGAGGTTCTATGAAACCAGGAGACAATTCGTTCAGGCGATAAAAGATCCGGTCAACGGCTTTAAAAAATCTATTGACGAGATTATGCAGGCAAAAAATCTGAAAGAAGAAGATCGTGAAGCCACAGAAGAGCGCTTCAAGCAGGATCTCGCTGACTGGCAGGCCGATTTTGACAAGACGACCTGAATAACGGGGGAAAAATGAACAGTTTTCTGAAATCTGACAGAAGAGGCTCGGCCTATCTTTTTGTCATTGGCGTAATATCAGTTTTGATCGTAATTGTGGTGTTCTTTTTCAAGAGCACTTCTTCAAGGCGCTTCAGTACAAGGATGATGAGCGACGAAAAAAAGGCCGAGGCTGTCGCAGAATCTGCGGTAGATCTGGTAATGGGCTTTGTCAAAGAAAAAATGAATAAACCGGATGATTTGAATTTTTATCCATTTTTTCGCTATCCATGCAATCTTACGAAAGATTCAATTGGCTCTACCAGCGGAAAAAACATTCCTCTGAACCTCGCAAATTATGAAGAGCCAATCGAAATGACGGCTGATACTCCGGCTTTGAAGCCCTTGCAGAATATTATTGATGAGCTTGGTGGCAGTGACAATGTCAAATTGAAGGTTGAGTGCTCGGTAAGTTATGCAGAAGCATTTGGTGCCGGGAAAGAGGGCTACCAGGTCGTCGGGGTCAGTGAAAAGTCTGCTGAAGCAGCAGGTCTGTCTGCCCAATTCCTTGACTCGATGTCCAAGCTCGATGGCAGCGGCGACGGTAGCCTTTCCGCCTACAACAGCGACTGGAAGATCGATTTCAAACTTCCGAATACCACTTATCAGGATAAGCACAAGTTATACCTTCAAGGGCTCCCTGGAATTGCTTCCGTTAAGAAAAGTGAGCTGCAGATAACCAGACTTCCGCCTTATGCCTCCCAGCTTAAAGTTCTCGGAGAAATCTGGGTAAAGGTCAAAGCGCTTGGAGTTACTGTTTTTGAGATGGCTCCACCGGATGATAACGCATCATTAACGATTGATGTAATGAAGTACATTCGTGACTTTGTTAATATTGACGAGTCTTACCCCCTGCTGACCGCCGAAGCTCTACGAGACCAGGCAATGGAAGGCGATCACAGCATGCCAGGCCTGCAGTGGCAGGCAGGCAATCTCATTACCGAGATTAAAGATGATTATGGCAAACTTCCGGCAGCTATCAAGAGCAAGATTCCATCAGACGCTTTCAGCGACAAGCCATCTGTAGTTGAAAAAACCGGTATTCTCCAGATCAGGGCGATGGTTGAATATTTTCCGAACGGCCCTTCCGGTAAAAAAATCGAGAAGACTCTCATAGCCAACCGACCATTCAAGGTAACCGATTTTCAGCCGCCTGCACCCGAGTATTCTTTTTTCGTGGCCAACTCAAATCTCCCATTCGAAGGTAATGGTGATAATCCATATGGTCTGGCTCTTCCTGCTGAGATCAGCTGGTCGCCGACCCATTCGGTTGCATCGATCTGTATACTGAATCTGCCTGACGGCGAATACGAGAAGGTAACTGGATTGACTGGTTCAAGCGGTGGCGCAGGCAAAAAATGCCAGGTTCCAGGTATGGTTCGCATTAATTCGCGCAATGAAATGGCGGTTAACGCTTATATTGGCACACTTGATGAGCCGGATCTGACAGAATTCAACGCGCTCGTCAACAAAAAGAACATGCCGTCTTACAACGTTTTGCCGACCTATGCCTGGAATGATACGACCGTTTCAAGATCTCATGAAGTCGAATTTCCGGTAATCCGGGAAACAGACTGGATCGATGACTATACGCCGCCAGGTTTCAAGAATCTGCTGAATGTTATTTCATTGTGCACTGCTCTTGAAGCGCCAAGCCAGTTTTTCGGCCGCTGCTTTATCGGGTTTCCGCTTGGTATGTGTCTTGAAGCCAAAATGAAGCAGCGCTATGCCAATCTGGTGCTTAAAGTTAAGCCGATCGGCAAAAAAGAAGACCCTTATGATTTTTCCGAAATTAATATCCGTTATGTTAACAAGGAAAAAAAATACGGTATTCAGGGGCACGAAGGCTATAACAGCAGTTCATGGTCACCCGACAGCTACAAAAACATGCCGTCAAATCTCTTCAGTCTTATGCAGTATGCAAAAAAAGCGACGCATTTCTATCGCGGCGAAGGTGAATTCTGGGCTGACTCGGAAAGGTTTGTCGGCGGGGTTTACAAATGCGACGGCGTAACCTATATCATGGGTGATCTTAATATCAACAAGCCCTTTGAGGTTCAGGGCAAGGGTATTCTCGTGGCCAAGGACAGCATAGTCATTTCAGCCAATGTGACTCGAAAAGACAGCGACACGGTTTTTTCACTGATTGCAAGGGCTGGCTATCTGCAGTTTGCCGGCTGTTCTAAAGTTGAGGCTGCCTGTTATTCAAATTGCTCACCCCTTGTTGATGGCACTTCCAAGATCGAAATAAATGGAAACCTTGTCGTTAACGAATTCGATCGAGCGACTGTCGATTTTCTCGACGTTAACTACAATTCTGCTGCCTGTAGAGTTTCGCCACTTTCTGTCATGAGAGATGTTGGCAAATTTGATCCGAAAAGGTATATTGTAACCGTATCAGATAACTGGTCGAGTTATAAATTTGCCAAAAAAGACGATTAAAGCATGACAAGAAGAGCATTTTCTCTGGTCGAAGTTCTGGTGGCCGCACTTATTTTTGTCGGGGCGGCAGTTCCGATTTATTATGCCATTGCCGGCGGGGCCAGCAAAGGCATAGAAACCACCAAGCTTTCAATGGCGCGAAAGATTCTTGAATCGTTTCGCGAAGAAGTTATGGGCCGAAAGTTTGAAGAGCTCGAAACTTTTGCCGGCGGTTCCACTGCGTTTGTCAATATGGCGGGCGGGTATCCCAAGACTCTGTCTGACGTAATTGCATTTCAGAGAGACTACAAAGATTTTCAGTTTTCTCCTGAAATCAGAGTGAGCCCTGATCGTGAAACGGTTCTTGAAATTTCAGGTTCAGTAACCTGGACAACCAACGATGGCTCAAAGCACAAGCCTGAAAAGCTTTCTTTTGTGGTGGTCAAACCATGATCAGGAAATGGCCTGTCGCAGCCTTCAGTATGATCGAGGTTCTCGTGGCAATGACAATCATGGTCATTATTTCCGGCGGGATTTACTCGGTTCTTTCTTCCACCAGAAACGTTGCTGAGCTTGCTCAGGCCAAAGAAGAAGCCAAGGGTGCCGCTGAAATCGTTCTGAAGCATATACAGCATGACATTGCTATTTCTCAGGCCAAGGTCGACAAACTTAACCTTGAAGATGGCAAGCCTAAGGTAATACCGTCTCTTGTTGCCGGTGGCAGTAATATCAGCATGATGGTGCCAAAAGTCGAAAATGCAGATGCCATGGCTGACGATTATGTCGAAGTTGCCTATTCATTGGCTGGAAGTAAACT
>CAZFUG010000317.1:2374-5386 GCA_964522035.1 uncultured bacterium | reverse complement strand
CAAAGTACAACCGTGAGTTCGCTCTGAATCAGTCAATAGTTTGCGTTTGCCCTGGGACTGTTACTGATAATTAATTAACCGGCCTCTTTATACTCGACCGAGATCTATCTGACTGCTGAACCCTGCCGCCAAAAGGGCCACAATAGCTTCTTGACCACTATGGTCATTTTTGCTATGTTAAAAAAAATGACCACATACAGAAAGCACCGCCTGAAGCGCTTTTGCTTTGCGCTGCTTTTATCAGTGTTCTTTGCCGGGGCTCTGTTTTCACAACCGCTGAGCTTTCGCAGCCAGACATCAGCCTGGGGAAGCGGTGGCAGCGGCAATATGTATTATGGCCTCAGATTTATACCTGAGTTATCATACAGCCAAAAGCTGCCAGGCCAACGGGAACTCAGTATTGAAGCAGCTGCAAATGCTTTTTCTGTTTCGCAGTTAAAAAGCCTGAACAAACATAAAAGCCATTCTGACATCAGCTCTTATCGTCTATGGGCCAGAATGGCAGCAGACAGATACGAGATTCGTGCGGGACTGCAGAAAATCAATTTTGGTTCAGCAACCCTGCTGCGGCCATTGCGCTGGTTTGACAGCGTTGACCCGAGAGACCCGTTAAAGCTCACAAACGGGGTTTACGCTCTGCTCGGTCGATATTATTTTCTCAACAATGCCAATGTGTGGGCCTGGGCTTTGCATGGCAACAAAGAGCTCAAGGGCTGGGAAACGGTGCAAGGCAGCGAACATGGCCTTGAAACGGGTGGCCGCTTTCAGTTTCCGGTCAAAAATGGTGAAATGGCTTTCAGTATTCATCAGCGCCGGGCAAAGGGCGCTTATCGTTTTTATGACGAGCAGTCCTTCGGATTCGACACGAAATTGGATGTTGGCGTCGGACTATGGCTGGAAAGCAGCGTAACTCGCCAGGAAGAAAAGAGACAGCAGTATCCTTACAAAAGCCTTGTGTGCGTTGGCAGCGATTATACATTCGACGTGGGAAGGGGCCTGAATGTTCTGTTCGAGGAAATGGTGGTACTGCTGGCAAAGCACCCATTCACCAATGGTGACAGAAGCCTTTTTTCGGGGCTGTCTGTGAGTTATCCCATGAGTATTTTTGATTCTGTCTCGAGTGTCATTTATTATGACGACAGCAACCGGCAATGGTCACGCCATCTAAGCTGGCAAAGAACTTATGACAACAGACAACTGCATGTGAGCGCATTCTGGAACCCTGAGCAGAAGAATGCCGCGTCTGCGAATACAGAATATGCCAACTTTGCCGGCAAAGGGTTTCAGATCATGCTCATTTACAATCATTGAGCCAGGTAACACTATCGAAAGGTGAGCAGATGCAAGAGGCTAAAATCGTTGAACTTTCTGGTCTGGTAAAAAGGTTTCCCTGCGGCAATGGAGAGTTTACCGCGTTAAACGGCATCGATCTCGCTTTTACCAGAGGTGAATTTACCGGTCTGGTTGGGCCAAGCGGTTCAGGAAAAACCACTTTACTTAATATTATCGGCACTCTCGACTCACCCACAGAGGGAACTGCAGAGGTTTTATCTGCGTCAGTCGGCGGTCTAAGCCATTCTCAGGCCGCAAAACTCCGCAGTGAAAAGCTCGGTTTTATCTTTCAGACGCATAATCTTCTGCCGGTTTACACTGTCTATGAGAATGTTGAATTTCCGCTGCTGCTCTTGAATCTGCCTGACAAAAAACGTGAAGAGGCGGTCAGAAAAGCTCTTGAGGCCGTAGGGCTTTCAGACAAGGCTGATTCAAGGCCTTCACAGCTTTCGGGGGGAGAAAGTCAAAGGGCAGCGATTGCAAGAGCCATGGTCAAATGCCCGGAAATAGTTCTGGCAGATGAACCAACTGCCAATCTGGACGCAGAAAACTCGCATCATATACTGCAGACAATGTTCAAACTGAACCGGGAATTAAAGACGACCTTTATTTTTGCCAGCCATGACGAAAAAGTGATTGGCTATCTGAGCCGGGTAATTAATTTGAGTGACGGAAAAGTAACTGCAGACAGGCAGGTGGGCCGGCCAAAGTTTGTTGAAGAATTTGGGCTTTCAGAGGTCAACGGTCAATGATCATTCACAAACTGGCCTGGCGAAATATGATTGGTGCAGGCCTGCGCACCTGGCTGAGCGTTATCGTTCTGTCGATGTCGTATGTCATAATCATCTGGCAGAACGGCATTCTTGACGGCTGGAACCAGCAGGCTCTCAAAGATATGATCGAATGGGAAATATCTTCAGGCCATTACTGGCACCGCGAGTATGACCCCTACGACCCATTAAGTCTGCAGAACAGTCACGCAGTGATTCCGGAAGCCTTATCGTCTGAAGATTCGGCCGCAGTGGTTCCGATTCTTATAATCCAGGCATCGATTTATCCGCATCAGAGAATGCAGAATGTGGTTATCAAAGGCATTCCGATCTCGCAGACGCTGCTAAAACTGCCAACTCAATCACTGAAACAGGAATTTCCGGAAATTCCCGTTTTAATAGGTACCAGAATGGCAAAAGCTACGGGTCTGAAGGTTGACGACGTATTCATAATCAGGTGGAGAGACGCAAACGGTGCCTTTGATGCGACCGAAGGCAGGGTGGTAAAAATAATGAAGACCGATGTTCAATCTGTTGACCAGGGGCAGATCTGGATACCCCTGCAACGATTGCAGCAGATGACGCAGCTGCACAACCAGGCCACAATCATGGTAATGCGTGACAAGCCTTCATTGCAGGCACAATTCAATGACTGGCAGTTTAAAACCAGAGACTTCCTTTGTCAGGATCACACCGACATGATCAAGATGAAAAAGGTCAGTGGCAGCATTATGTATGCGATTCTGCTTTCACTGGCTCTTCTGGCCATATTCGACACGCAGGTTCTCTCTATTTTTCGACGGCGCAAAGAGATTGGCACTCTAATGGCGCTGGGTATGACAAGAAGCTCGGTTATCGGGCTTTTCACTTTTGAAGGAACCATGCACGGCATTCTTGCGGCACTTGTTGC
>CAZFUG010000317.1:0-2364 GCA_964522035.1 uncultured bacterium | reverse complement strand
ATTTACGGAATTCCCCTGCTGGCATACAGCGCGAAACACGGCATTGCGATGCCTGAAGCCGTTGATGATTTTGGCATGACCATTGCAGAAAAGATTTTTCCGGTTTACAGCTGCGAACTGGTTTTAACGACATCATTGATAATAATGCTTGTTGTTACGGTAGTCAGCTACATGCCAACGCGCAAAATTCTGCAGCTGAACCCCACCGAAGCAATCAGGGGGAAAATCACATGATCAGATTTCTCGTCAAAGGCCTGCTGCGAGACCGCTCACGCAGCCTTTTCCCCATAATTGTCGTCAGCATCGGTGTAACTCTTACAGTTCTTCTGCAGGCATGGCTTCAGGGAGCAATGGGAGATGTAATTCGCTCGACTGCAAGCTTTTCAACGGGCCATTTCAAAATAATGACCGGAGCTTATGCCGAAAGTTCTTCGCGGGCGCCAAATGATCTGGCACTTATGGGAACCGCCGAGCTAAAAAAAGCCCTTGATGAGCGCTTTCCAGAGATGAACTGGGTGTCGAGAATTCATTTTGGCGGATTGCTCGATGTTCCGGACGACGTGGGTGAAACACGCTCGCAGGGGCCTGCGATCGGGCTGGCAGTAGATCTGCTTTCGCCGGGGAGCACCGAGCCTGAAACATTAAATGTAAAAAAAGCTCTGGTAAAAGGCAGAATTCCGGGCCGGGCGGGTGAAATACTGGTCAGCGATCAATTCGCCGAAAAGCTTGGAATCGGCCCGGGCGACAAAGTGACGCTGATGAGCTCGACCATGTATGGCAGCATGAGTATGTATAATTTTCAGGTTTCGGGCACGGTTCGTTTTGGTATCAATGCAATGGACAGGGGCGCGGTACTTATCGATATTTCAGATATCAGGCAGGCTCTAGACATGAATGATGCAACTGGAGAACTGCTTGGCTTTTTCCGAAACGGAATTTATGATGATGCGGCCGCAAAACAGATTAAAGCGGCATTTAATGAGCATTTCAACAATCCTGAAGACGACTTTTCTCCGACCATGATTACCTTAAGCGAGCAAAACGGCCTGAGAGACTACATAGAACACGGAAACTATTTTTCATCAATTGGTTCGGCCGTATTCGTTTTCGCCATGTCGATCGTTTTGTGGAACATCGGCCTGATAGGCGGGCTGCGCCGATACGGAGAAGTGGGGCTGCGCCTGGCGATTGGCGAAAACAAGCATCATGTGTATGCCTCGCTGATTGTAGAATCATTGATTATTGGCGGCATCGGCTCAATAATTGGCACCGCCATAGGCCTGATTCTGGCGCTGTATCTGCAGGTTCACGGGATCGATATCGGGGCAATGACGAAAAATTCTTCAATGATGATGTCAAATGTAATGCGCGCAGAAATATCCCGAATTACCTTCATAATTGGTTTTATTCCCGGCCTTCTTTCAACTCTTCTCGGGTCGGCACTGGCTGGCATCGGCATTTACCAGCGTCAGACCGCCCAGCTTTTCAAGGAGCTCGACACATGAATAAACTGAGAATAGTTATATTAATGATGTTTGCAATGGCAATGAGCGCTTTTTCAGCGTCATTCCCCGACGGCAAAGACATTCTGCGGCGAATAGACGAAAACATGGCTTCTAAAAACCGCATTGTCAGATCAAAAATGATTATACATGGTCAGCGCGGCTCAAGAACCATAGAGGCAAAATCATGGTCACAGGGCGATGACAAGGCCTTTACCGAGTATTTATCGCCGGCCAGGGAAAAGGGCACAAAAATGCTCAAGCTTGGCGACCGTCTCTGGACCTATTCCCCTGCCACCGACCGAACGATTCAGATTTCCGGTCATATGCTCAGGCAGTCGCTGATGGGCTCAGATCTTTCGTATGAAGACATGATGGGCGACAAAAAACTGTCAGAAATCTACTTTGCGGAAGTTGTGAGAATCGATACGATTGCCAGCCGCTCATGCTTTGTCGTCAATCTTGTTGCAAAGACGCCTGATATCGCCTATCAAAAGCGAATATTGTGGGTTGACCAGGAGCGGTTTACGCCAATGAAAGAAGAGCTTTATGCGAAGAGCGGCACGCTTCTGAAAAGCACGACACTTAGTGACTTCAGAATGATCGCTGACAGGTGGTACCCTTTTCAGATACTCTACAAAGACGTGCTTAAATCGGGAAAAGGCACCGAGTTTATCGTTGATTCAATAGAGTTTGACCAGCCAATCGACGATTATATTTTTTCAAAAGCTTCTCTGAGAAAGTAAAGATACTTATTACCGGAAAGTCTATGGCCATATCCGGGGCAATCAGGCTGCCAGAAAATTACTGTAGCGGCACGTTGTCTAAGTTGCCCTGACCAGCTTTTATTCGCTCCTGCGGT
>CAZFUG010000316.1:0-5401 GCA_964522035.1 uncultured bacterium | reverse complement strand
CATTCCAGGAAGTTACGCAATGCTTTCCGTCAGCGACGATGGTTGTGGTATGGATTCCCCCGAGAATGGCGGTTAGTGCGGTCAGCAGATTGATGCGGGCAGCCGGAGTCGAGCCCGGCAGGTAGCGCAAGGCGAGGTTGCCGAGTCTGGTAAAAAGCGGATAGCCCGGTGCGTGCGGCACATCGAGGGTAGCGGCGGCAATCGAAAATTCGGCCGAATTGTACCAGCCGGTCGCATCTTTTATCTGCGGCAGGTAAAGAAACGCTCCGACGACTGCGGTGACGAGAATGACGATCAGCAGGCGGATTATCAGTTTTGTCTGCATGTCAGACGGTCTCGAAGGCTTTAACGACGCTTTCGGCGCTGTCGACATCTTCAGGGAAAATCAGAGTGCGGAATTCGATGTCTGAATACAGCCGCCGGCCGGTCTCGAAGTCGATGAGAACGCGATTGAGGTCATCAGTGATGCGGGCCTGAAACATCAGCGTACTCTTGGCATTGAATTCAGGGATCATCAGAAGAATGCTGCTGTCGTCAAAGCGGCACAGCATGTCGGATTCGCGTATAAAGCTTTCGAGCCGCAGGCCCAGCTCGCGAATAAGATCGGTTCGGAACTTCTCAAGTTCGCCCTGCTGGCTGTCACCTTCGTTGAAATGCACTTTTTTCAGACGGATCATCAGAAAGCCGACCGTGGCCTTCTCGTTGCGGGCACGGTTCAGCATCGATTTCATACAGTCGAGAAAGTATTCGCGGGAATAGAGACGGCTCGAGCTGTCGACGATGTTCTTTTCGATGATGTTGAGCTTTTTGTTGGTGGCGCGGATGCGGTTGTTGAGCTCTTTCATGATGCCGAGCGCCACCATCGGGAATTCGCTGATCAGGTCGCAGAATTCGCCTTTGCGCAGCACCAGGGTGCGCGAATGCACATCGGCGATTGCCGAAGCGGCGCGGGGTTTGTCATCGTAAAGGCCCATTTCGCCGAAGAAATTACCCTTTTCGAAGCTGGCAAGAACTTTGATTGCCGGTGGCTTGCCGGTAAAAATCGAGATTTTGCCTTCGACGACGAGATACATGCTTTCGCCGAATTCGCCCTCAGAGAAGATAATTTCGCCGGGTTCGAAATCCTCTTCGGCTATGACTTCAGCAATTTTGCGGAGTTCATAGCTCGAAAGGCTCGAAAAAATCGAGATCCTTTTGAGAAACAGAATTCTTTCAATGATTATCATAGGCTTCTTTCAATTGTATTGCAGGGTAAGTCCGCGGCTTTTCAGGGTTTCGACCGCCCATCGACAGGTGACCGCGACTTTTTCTCCGAGATGGGCATCGCTTTCGATCTTTTTAAGAACCGGTATCAGTTCATGAATCTCGGCAATGCAGACTGTGTAGATTGCCGCTTCCTTGAGCTCGCTGTCTGAAGAATTGAGGTATTTGCCGAGAATGACGCGCAGATCTTTTTCGCGCAACGAGAAGACCTTCATGCCATAGGCGGCAATCTGTTCAAGAGAAATGTTTTCGAGCACCGGAATGATGTGATAGACGAGCTGCCGCTCACCCATGTTCTGCAGCACTTCTATGGCGTTATTGACAAGCTCTTCGTTGCTAGAATAGAGACTTTTGAAAAGGTCACGGGCTTCGCGATTCTGTTCTGGCGCGATAAGGCATACGATCAGGCGGGTTAAAGCCCAGGCCCGATCCTTTAACAGCATTTTCAGGTAGACAGAATGCTCGCGGCGCAGTTCACGGTTGATGACAAATTCTTCAAGCTTGTATTCGTAGAGCTGCAAAATGACCTTGTGGCCGAAATGATGCAGATAGTCGCGAACGCCGGCGTTCTGTGAGGCGGCAAGAATGCCGGCGACAGCGGCCCTGGCATGCAGCGAACTGTCGCTGCTTTCGAGCACCATGATCAGTTCGCTGAATTTATCGTCGTAGTGCGAAATGAGAATTTCTTCGGCGAGCTTGCGGTTGCGCGGGCTCGAATCGGAGAGCCCTTCAACCACGTGATAAAACCATTTCTGGTCGCTGAGCCGGGCCAGCATTTTAAGGGCGAGAAACCTGATTTCGCGCGAATCATCCTTGATGAGCCGACCGATGATTTCGTAATGTTCGTCGGAATCGCCGGTTTTGAGAATCTTTTCGAGCGCGGCGGCGGCAGCGTGTCTTATCTTGATTTCGTCGCTGCGCAGAAATGGCCGCAGATTGACCCAGAATCTTTCGTCGCCGGTGAGGCCGAGCATTTCTATGCCATTGAGAATCTGCTGTTCTTTTCCGCTCGAAATACAGCCCTGAATTACTCCCAGCGACTGCATCATCTGATCGAGGTCGCCGATTTTGACGAAGACTATCGATGCCAGTCGGCGCAGGTCTTCAGATTCACTTTTCAGGAAAGGCAGAGCGCGGTCGCGCAAACGTGCGGAAGCTGGAAAGCTGGTCAGGGCACGTAATGCATGCCGCTTGAGCTCGTCGTTGCGCGATTCAAGGCAGCCAAAGAGAAACTCGGCAACGAAATGGTCGATGGGCAGATTTATCTGGCGCAGAATGTCGAGTTTGCGTTCGTCGCTGAAATGGTTCAGTCTGGCAGTCATCTGTTCGCGGCTGCTGCGGTCTCCGTGGCTGACGATCAGTTGAATTACCAGGGCGGTGGTATCTTCGTCGGCAGTGTCAAGGCTGTTAAGCAGCAGGTTCAGAGTATTGGTGTCGAGATTGAGTTTCTGCAGTTCGCCTTTTCTGAAAAAGTCGAGGCTTGAACTGCGCAGAAGTTTGAGCAGGCTCTCGCGGTATGGCCGCCTGATCAGGAAGGCAACCCAAACCCACACCAGCGAAGCGATCACCGGGAAATACCTGACAAGAACCCCGGTTTTGTCGGCGTAAAAAAGCAGAGCTCCTGAACAGATAGTACCAAGCGGCTGCAGAATACCTTCGTTGACGGTAATGATTCTGGCTTTTTCGCGGGGCGGCAGTGCGTTGTAGAAGAGGCTGTTAACCGGCTGATACAGGGCGTTCTGCAGGCCGACCTGCACAAACTTGAGTGCTGTGCCTGGCATGAGTGTATAGGAAACCGCCGTTCCGGCAAAACTGACAAGAACCAGCCCGGGGTACATCAGATTGGTGTTGCTGATGCCAAAGCGCTGAATGAGGTTACCGGTGATGACACCCTGGAAAATAAATGCGAACAGGCTGGCAAAAATTACGAAAAGCCCATAGAACCTGGCAAGTTCGTTCTCGGAAGTAAAATGGCTGTTGAAAATCGAAGCGGCCTGAAACTCGGCAAAATAAAAGGTCAGATTCGAAAAAATCGCAGAAAGAACGAGAAGAAGAACCAGTTTCGATTCGGTCAGGCTGCGTATGAAAATGCGCAGCTTCTCGGTCAGGCGAACCTTTTTTCGTTCACTTGGCTGTGTAAGAAAGGCCTGAATTTGAGGTTTAATGAAACTGCCGCTGCCGATAATGAAAAAGACAAAGGCTGAAATGTGAATGATCAGCCAGGCTCTGAGAATCTCAGGCACCGGATAGATTGCCGCCAGCCAGTTGAGGCTCAGACCGGCAGCGATTCTACCGACAATCACGCCGCTGAATATGATCGGCAGCAGGCGTTTTGCCTTGAGAGCGTTGAACTGTGTGCCCATCACTACCGACAGCACAACCGGTATGACGAACATCAGAATGTTGGTGATAAAGTAGAGAACGTAACAGCCGGTAGTTGTCTGCTGATCGCTTGTATGAATTACCTGAACGGCGCCGGCAATCGCCAGGGCAGAGACAATGCCCGATGCAAAAGTCAGGGTACGCTTTTCCACACGGCCATGCATAAGGGTCAGAAGCACGCTGACCGGAATCGCGAAAATCGAGCAGATCATGAACATCGCCGGCAGGTTTTCGACCCCTGCCCTTTTGATAAACAGGGTGTCAGAAATCGAGTCGCCAAGTGCCAGCGAAAACCAGCAGAGAAAGGTGAACAGCCAGAAAAAGCCGGTTTCACGCCACTCGTTGGCTCTCACATTCATCAAAGATTCGATTTTTTCAAGAATCATTCATTGCACCCGCTCGAATTTTACCAGAATTTCCAGTCGTAGCGTACCCCGATGCGCTGTTCTTTGATTGGTTCCTTGAATTCGATATTTACCACGAAACCTTTGGGAAGTCTGTATTCAAAAATGTAGCTTTCATCCCGGCCTTCCTCGGTCGTTCCTTCGTAGGCCATAAAGATGTTTTTACCGATGTATTTGCCGACTCTGATAAAAGACCGCGATTTGCCGGAAGTGCGGTCGAAAAGTGATGAAAGGAAAAGTTCGTCTAGGTTCAGGGCATTTGAGATAGTGCTGCCGATCAGGGCTGAAATATAGGAATTCTTGAGGCCTTCAAGAATTTCGCTTTCAAAAAGCTCTTTTGAATCGGTGTGCATGGCAGTATTGAGGTCTCGACCGAGGGTAAGCAGTGCCAGCAGATCGCCTTCAGACATTGGTGGTGTCGAATAGATCTGTGGTGTGAAAGAGGAAACATGGCCCTGCAGGGTCAGAAACACTTTGGTGCTTTGAATCTGCCCCTCTGATTTTACGTAAATCTGTGGATCCAGGCTGTTATCTACGCCACCGAATCTGATTTCACCTGTTTCGATCTGGAACTGGCGCTGCTTGAAATAAAGTTTGCCCTGAACGCAGCTGATGCCGCCATCGAGTCTGAAATTGTTGAGATCACCGGCAATCGAAAATTTGCCGCGCATTTCAGAGTTGAGAAACGAACTTTTGAGCCAGAAATTGCGCGGAACTTCGATGTCGAAGTGGTAATTGAGCGAGTCGAAGAAGAAGTCGATCGGTTTGCGTTTTGCGAGCAGATCGGTGGTGATGTTGAATTTGCCGCGGGGAACGAAGACTTTGCCGGCGACGACCGGGTTGTAGAGGTCGCCAGTGACATTGACTGCGGCACTGGCATTGTTTACTTCGAGATTCATGAAGCTCAGGTCAAGTTTTTGCCCTGTGATATTTGCGGTTATCGAGCCAAGCGAGTCGCGAAAGTTGACCTGCCCGGTGCCCATCAGTTTGCCACGGCCAAGATCTGCTGCCAGCCGGTCGATATTGATTATCCGGTCATTCGTTGACATGGCGAAATCGACATTCTTAAGAGGCTTGCGCATGTTGCTGAAAGCGAGCTGATCGGCGGTCATCTGCAGTTCGCCAGAAATCTCAGGGTTGGTCGGGCGGCCGGTGAGATGCAGATCGGCCTTGACCGTGCCGCTGGCTTCACGAAAAATCTGCGGCAGATAAACCGTCAGATCTGAGATTGGCCCCTCGGGTATGAACAGGTGCAGGTCGATGTCTGCGGGTCTGACGTTTTCGTCAAGACCAACTCGGCCCTTCAGATTGAATGAACTGGCGTTGAGTCTGACAAAGGCCTGGGCAATGTC
>CAZFUG010000315.1:0-5406 GCA_964522035.1 uncultured bacterium | reverse complement strand
ACATTCTCGGCATCGTTCCCGAAGTTGCCCGCGCTGACAGCGGCCTTGACATTGCGCCGATCATGGATATCATCATCGAGCTGCGCAAAGAAATGAAGGCCAGCAAGAAATACGACGTGGCCGATGCCATCAGAGACCGTCTCAAAGCCGGCGGCATTCTGATCGAAGACACAAAAGAAGGCATGCGCTGGCGCAAGGCCTGATATGGATGTAAACAAAGCGCTTCTTGGCGGTTCTGACGCATTTCTGATGGCTGAAGCCTGGAACCAGGCCGAAGTTGCCCGTCTGCCGGCCCGCACCCTCGCTTATATCGGTGATGGGGTTTATGAACTGGGTTTGCGGATGAACCATGTCAGGAAAGGTATCGATGGCGCCGGTCGTCTGCATGATTCACTCGTCGAACTTGTCAGTTCGACGGCCCAGGCGCGGGTGTTCGAGCTGATTTTCCCTGAACTGCCCGAAGCTGACCAGGAACTGGTTAAAAACTGGCGTAACGCCAAGACGCCTGCCCGCTACGGCTCCGGAACAAGGGCTGAATATGCCAGGGCTACCGCTCTCGAGGCCTGGGTCGGGTATCTGTTTCTGACCGGACAGAATGATCGCCTGTGGGCACTGATGGCGGTGGCTGCAGGTTTGAATGAAGAATAAGGATAATAAGATGAATAAAAAGCAGAGTGGTTTCGTTAAAGACAGCGGTCGCGAAGAACGCGGCGGCGAAAGAGGCAGAAAGCCGAGATTTTCAGAAGACAAGCACGAACGCAAACATGATCGCGACGACAAATTTGTCGAGCGTGGTCGGCCGTCTTTCCCGGGCCGCGATGAAGAGAAACGTCATGGCGGGGAACAACGCCCCGTTCGGCCGGCAAAACGCGATGATCGTCCGGCAAGGCGTGAAGGACCGGCAAAGCGCGACGACCGCTACGAAAAACGCGATGATCGACCGGCAAAGCGTGACGATCGACCGGCAAGAAAAGGCGACCGCCCGGAAAAGTCATTTCGCAAAGAGCGGCCGGCCCGGAAACCTGAATTCGAAAAAGGCTCGGCCATGCGCGAAAAATCATTTGTCGGTGAGGCCCAGCAGCCTGAGGGCGGCGAAGATGAACGCCTGATTCTTAAAGGGCGTCACGAAGTCGTTCAGGCTCTCGAAAGTGGTCAGCAGATCGACTCGGTAGTTATTTCGACTGCGGTAAAAGGTCCGGTTGGCAGCGTGGTTCGCGACCTTGCCAGTACTCGCGGCATTCCGGTCAAAGAAATGAATCCTGATCTGTTTGCCAGAAAATTTGGTGACAAGAGTCAGGGCATCGTTGCTATCTGTGGTTCTTTTGCATATTGCTCACTTGAAGAAATTTCAGCGAAAGCCTGTGCCGGTCGCGGCATTCTTGTCGCTCTCAATCACGTTGAAGATGCCAGAAATCTTGGCGCCATTGTACGAACAGTTGAATCTTCGGGCTGCAGCGGGGTACTTATTCCGAAACACCGTTCAGCCGGCATGACCGAGTGGGCGATTCGTACTGCCCAGGGCGCTGCTGCCTATCTTCCGGTTGCCAGGGTTAACAACCTCGGTGACGCACTTGAAAAACTCAAGGAAGATGGTTTCTGGGTCGTCGGTCTCGACGGTGATGCTCCCAAAAGATACAATGAAGTGGTGTACAGCGGCAAAATTGTACTGGTTGCCGGCGGCGAAGACGCCGGACTCGGCGAAAGAGTCAGAAAAGTCTGCGACGATGTCGTATCGATTCCGCTTTCTGGCAAAACGCCATCACTGAATGTTTCAGTCAGCACAGCGGTAGCTCTGTACGAGATTTTACGCCAGAAAGATTTTTTTAAAAAATAATTGAAAAAATAGTTGACATTAAATCAGGCGTGCTTTATAATCCGACAATACCGCTAACGCGGTACAGTTCCAAGTGAACTGGTGCTGCTGGCATAGCTCAATTGGCAGAGCAGCTGACTTGTAATCAGCAGGTTGCGGGTTCAAGTCCCATTGCCAGCTGCAGACGGAGAGATGCCCGAGTGGCTAAAGGGGGCAGACTGTAAATCTGTTGGCTAGCGCCTACGGTGGTTCAAATCCACCTCTCTCCAGTGATCGCCCGTGTAGCTCAGACGGTAGAGCACTTGCATGGTAAGCAAGAGGTCACCGGTTCAATCCCGGTCGCGGGCTTTTATCGTATCTTTGGGTTGATATTGATTTTCCCATTATTTCTCAGGAGGACGCCACATGGCAAAGGAAACTTTTACCAGAACCAAACCGCACGTTAACGTTGGAACCATCGGTCACATCGACCACGGCAAAACAACGCTGACCGCTGCAATCACCATGACATCAGCAGCAGCTGGTGGAGCTAAAGTAATGAACTATGCAGACATTGACTCAGCTCCTGAAGAAAAAGCCCGCGGTATCACAATCAACACAGCCCACGTTGAATATGAAAGCCCGAAGCGCCACTATGCTCACGTTGACTGCCCAGGCCACGCCGACTACATCAAGAACATGATCACCGGCGCAGCTCAGATGGACGGTGCAATTCTGGTTGTTGCCGCTACTGACGGTCCGATGCCCCAGACTCGTGAACACATCCTCCTGGCCCGCCAGGTAGGCGTTCCCAAAATCGTGGTTTTCCTCAACAAGTGCGACCTGGTTGACGATGCCGAACTGCTCGACCTCGTAGAACTCGAAGTTCGCGACCTGCTCAGCAAATATGAATTCCCCGGCGACGATACACCGATCATCCGCGGTTCAGCTACCAAGGCTGTTGCTGCCAACGGTAAAGGTCCCGATTGCGAATGCATCCAGAAGCTTCTCGAAACCCTCGACGCTTACATTCCGGAACCGGAACGCGCCCTTGACAAACCCTTCCTTCTCCCGATCGAAGACGTTTTCACCATCACTGGTCGCGGCACCGTTGTAACTGGTCGTGTTGAACGCGGCATCATCAAAGTCGGCGACAAAGCTGAACTCGTTGGTATCCGTGAAACCCGTGAAACTACCGTTACCGGCGTTGAAATGTTCCGCAAACTCCTTGATCAGGGTCAGGCTGGCGACAACGTAGGTATCCTCCTGCGCGGTATTGAAAAGAATGACGTTGAACGCGGTATGGTTCTGGCCAAACCGGGCAGCATCAAACCCCATGCCAAATTCCACTCACAGGTTTACATCCTGAGCAAAGAAGAAGGCGGACGCCACACTCCGTTCTTCTCTGGCTACAGACCGCAGTTCTATTTCAGAACCACCGACGTGACTGGCGTTGTTCAGCTCGGCGAAGGTAAAGAAATGGTTATGCCTGGTGACCGCGCTGAATTCCAGTGCGAACTGATCACCCCGATCGCTTGCGAAGAAGGTCTCCGCTTCGCCATCCGCGAAGGTGGCCGCACCGTAGGCGCCGGCGTTGTAACCAAAATCATCAGCTGATTTTTCTGTAACGTTAGTGGGGGCGGGTGCACGCCCGCCCCTTCTTGATCTTCAAAGCCGACCTGGTCGGCTTTTTTAAGCGAGGTTAATGTTATGCGCGAAAAGATTACTCTGGTTTGCAGCAGCTGCAAACGCAAAAACTACATGTCAATGAAAAACAAGCGCAATGACCCCGACCGCATCGAACTGAACAAGTATTGCAGCGCCGAACGCAAGCATACCGTTCACAAAGAAGGCAAGTAAGGGTTTGTTGGCGAACATAGGCCAATAGCTCAATTGGCAGAGCACCGGTCTCCAAAACCGGGGGTTGGGGGTTCGACTCCCTCTTGGCCTGAATGATTACCCCACTCGAAACGAGGGTCACATGAGCAAAATTGCAAACTGGTGGAATGAAACCTCCCGCTTCCTGCGTGAAGTCTGGATTGAAGTCAGACCGAAAAATGGTCGCGTTTCGTGGCCAACCTACGAGAACGTCAAGATCTCAACCAAAGTGGTTGTGGTTTCCTCAATCGGTCTTGGACTGTTTATCGGGCTGCTTGACATCCTGTTTGGAAAGATCCTGACAGCTATCGTCGGCGGCGGAATGGGATAAGGGCTTACTGTGGATATTCTAAAAGCAAAATGGTATGTAATCCATACCAACTCCGGTTCAGAATATAAGGTTAAAAAGAACCTCGAAAACCGTGTTGAGCTCCTTGGCAAAAAAGACAGCATCTTCCAGGTGCTGGTGCCCGAGGAAAACGCTGAACGCGTTCAGGACGGCGAGCGTGTCACTCAGACCCGCAAAATCTATCCTGGTTATGTTCTGGTTCAGATGGATATGGACGACGATACCTGGACTGTTGTTAAGAACACTCCCGGTGTCACCGGTTTCGTAGGTCTCGGCAGTAAACCGACGCCTCTGCATGATAAAGAAGTGCAGACCGTTCTGCGCGCCGCCGGCATCGGCCCACAGCGCTCAGCCGCCATGACCCCGATCGGGTTCACCGAAGGTCAGACCGTCAAGATTATCGACGGCCCCTTCACAGATTTTATTGGTGTCATTAAAGAGATCAACCAGGAAAAGCGCAAGGCGAAGGTTCTTGTGTTTATATTCGGTCGCGATACCGCGATCGAGGTCGATCTTATTCAGCTCGAAGAAGCTTGAAAACTGAAGAATTCGTTCTTAGAAGGAGTTAATTTAAGTTATGGCCAAGAAATTAGTAGCTGTCGTTAAATTGCAGATTCCGGCTGGTAAAGCAAATCCGGCCCCCCCGGTTGGTCCCGCTCTTGGCCAGCATGGTGTCAACATCATGGACTTCTGCAAGAACTTCAATTACAAGACGGCAAAAGAAGGCGATGCAATTATTCCGGTCGAAATCTCTGTATTTGCTGACCGTTCTTATACTTTCATCACCAAAACCCCGCCTGTATCGTTCTTGCTGAAAAAAGCCGCTGGCATTCAGAAGGGCAACCAGACTCCCGGTCGCACCAAGGTTGGCAAAGTAACCAAGGCGCAGATCAAGGAAATCGCTGAACGCAAGATGCCCGACCTCACCGCCGCTTCTCTCGAAGCCGCTATGAACGTCGTTAAGGGCACTGCCCGCAGCATGGGCATGGAAGTAGTTGACTAAGTTTATCACCCTGTGGTAAACTCCTTTACCCTCGAAGAAAGGAGGAAGCAAAGATGCCGAAACACTCCAAAAGATATAATAACGCTAAGAAAGACCTCGTTCATCTGAAACAATATTCAGTGGAAGAGTGCTTTGATAGAGTTAAAAAGACTGCCACCGCCAAATTCGATGAATCCATCGATATCGCTGTTCGCACCGGACTTGATCCGAAATATGCCGATCAGCAGCTGCGTGGTAGCTGCGTCCTGCCGCACGGTTCAGGCAAAACTACCCGCGTGGTCGTTTTCGCCGCCGGTGCAAAAGCTCAGGAAGCAACCGCTGCTGGAGCAGACTTCGTAGGCGCCGAAGATTTGGTCGCCAAGATCGAAGGAGGCTGGGTTGATT
>CAZFUG010000314.1:3022-5417 GCA_964522035.1 uncultured bacterium | reverse complement strand
GACGACTTTTTCGTGATCGATGCCCCAGAATTTTCTGATCTTGCCGGCAACGTAATCGGCATTCGGAACCACGGCGTTCAGGCCCCTGAAAAGAATGCGGTGAATCGGGTCTTTGCGCCAGTGATTGCCGACACCGATACGATAGAACAGAAACTGCCTGGTTTCGGCACTTGAAAACAATCTGGCAAAAAACATCGGGTACATCATCTGCGTGCGAAAAGCCACTACCGCTGAAGGCTCGAGCTGCCTGAACATCTTGAAACACGCAGGGTAAATACTCAGATCGTATTTTACTGTAGCCGGAACCGGCCACAATTCAAGCCCTCTGGCCTGACACTGCTTGTCGAGAAGCGACCCGGCCGGCGCGGCAATTTTTACGGGATAGCCACGCGCCTGCAGGTCGCCGGCAAAGCGCAGCCCAAAAAGCTCAAGCCCCGAGCAGCTTTCGTAAGGAAGAAGCATGACAACCGGTTTCTGATTCATACTGAACACCTGAAGATATTTTTTTAAATTCTGCAGTCTTCAGCAAAAATCTGCAAGATTTATTTGTCATGCCATGGCAAACGTAAACCTTTTACTGTTCAACGCCAGTCCTAACCGAAAATAAGGACGTGCAAAGGCGGTTTCTTTTGCTGCGAATAAACACTATTTTAGTCTCTTTTGTTTGGGTTTTACCCTCAACAGCACCATGTTGAGTGGTATGTTCCAAAATGGAACTCACCACTTGTTCATCCAACTCACCGCTTTCAAAGATATTTTTCAGGTGCTTTGTAACAGCCGGTCTCTGGACATCAAAGAGTTCAGCCATCTTTTTTTGCGTAAGCCAGATGGTTTTATTTTGGAAAACGGTATCTATTTTAACGGAGCCATCTTCGGTTTTATAGAGGATGATTTCGGATTGGTTTGGTTCTTTATTCATGAATTTCAGATGGCATATCTAAAAAAGCGGCAGAGGGAAAAAATCTGTTGCAGGCCCGTGCTGTGGGCGGTCTGCAGCGATGCGGCATTGTCGGCGGAGACGGCGTAATACAGCTTTTTCTGCAATTTATGTATCTCGGCGGTCGCTTTGGCCAGAAGAGGTTTGGCCAGGCCCTTGCCGCGGCAGGCGGGTTTGAGTTCGATGTACACTTCGACGAAATGGCGGGTCTGGCGTATGGGTCTGACGTAGCCGCAGACCTCGTCTGAGCGGCATAGGTAAATGGCCGGCAGACCGTTCTCAATATTGGTTTTTAGACTGAATTCAGCTGCGAGTGGTTTTGTTTCGCATTCAAAATCATCTTCGCGGCTGCAGAAAAAAATGAGGTCGGGTTCCTGGCGCAGGTGTCTAAAAAGACCTGCAGCTTCTGGCGGCACCAGCAGACGGGTTTCTTCGGCCGGCAGTCGGTCGAGACCGGCAAGAGCCGTTTCGGGGCAGCCTAGCTGGCGGGCGAGGTTCCAGTCGCCGCTGCTCTGATCGGCGTGCAGGTAGATCCAGCCGCCGGTAAAAATGCTTTTTTCGGCAATTATCGAGACTGATTCGGGCTGGCGCTGCAGTCGGTCGATTTCATCGACGTAAAGAATTTCGTGCTGATAAAGATGGTCGAGCAAAGCCTGCTGCGGGTTCATCGTTTCGCTTTATGCACCGGCTTTCGTTTTTCATGCGGCTTTTCACGAGGCTTGTCATGAGTTTTTTCATGCGGCTTTTTCGTGGCGTGCCCGTCATCGCGGTCGCGCCCTTTTCTGGCCGGGGCGCCGGGTGATTTATGACCGCCGCCGCTGCCTGAGGCTGGCCGGCTCTGAATTCTGCTGCGGCCTTCGAGTCTTTCAGACTGGTTTTTAACAACTTTAACCGGTTTGCCATCAAAATCGAGGCCGGTATAAAACATTGCAGAGCCGATGCTGCCAGGGGTCGGAGTGAATTCCTGTATCTGTTCGTGAGCAAGATGCAGCTCTCTGATGACATCGGCAAGAACCTTGTCGGCATTTTCACTGCCCGGAAAAGCGGTCATCAGATAAGGCACGAGAAACAGCCTTTCGCCGGCCCGGGCACAGGCTTCATAAAAGCGGCGGGCAAACCCGGCAAAATCAGCGTTTTCGCCTTTGCGCATCAGGTGCAGAACCCTTTTGTCAAAATGTTCCGGCGCGACTTTAAGCTGCCCTGAAACATGATTAAAGACAATATATTCAAAAATCGCCCATTCTTCTGGCCTGATTAGATCATAGCGCAGGCCTGAACCGAGAAATACACGGCGGATACCAGGCACTTGACCCGCAGCTTTCAGCAGATCGGCCAGTGGCTTAAGAGTGGTCGCCACGTTGCGGCATACCACCGGATGCGTGCACTGATTGCGTTCACAGCCACCGATACGGCATTCCCAGCCATACATATTGACTGCCGGGCCGCCGATATCAGGAA
>CAZFUG010000314.1:2259-3012 GCA_964522035.1 uncultured bacterium | reverse complement strand
GCCAGTTCGGCAAGAATATCGGCCTGAGTGCGCGAACGTATGGTTCGCCCCTGATGAATGGCGAGGGCGCAGAAACTGCAGGCGCCGACACAGCCACGGTGTGACTGAACCGAGAACTGCACCGGTTCGAGGCCCGGAATCGGTTTTTCATAAAGAGGGTGCGAGCGACGGTTAAACTGCAGATCGCTCATAATTTCTGTTTCGCGCCGGTAATCTTCGGCGACCGGCGGAAAACAGATGGTATCGCCCTTCGGGTGCTGCTGCACCAGAATTCTGGCGCCGGGCCGCACAGAAGTGTCGAGAATTTTCGACATTTCCATGAAGGCGCGGGGGTTCTGCCGGCATTCCTCAACCGAAGGCAGCACCATATGCTCAGAGGGCAGCCATTCTTTCCAGCTGCCGCTCTTAACCCTGATGGCGGTCTGCGGAATCTGCGGAACTGCTGGCTGACGACCGGCTTTATACCAGTCGACCACCTTTTCAATTACCGGCTCGGCCATGCCATAGACGAGAATATCAGCGGGTGCGTCGACGAGCACCGGGTCACGCAGGCGGTCTTCCCAGAAGTCGTAATGGGCAAAGCGGCGCAACGATGCCTCGATACCGCCAATTACCAGCCCGCAATCGCGAAAAAGCTGGCGAACCTTCTGCACATATATCTGCAGTGCTCTTTTAGGGCGAAGGCCGGGCTCGCCATCAGGTGAAAGGCGATCGCGGCCGCGTGGCATGCGGCTGGCGGTATAATTGGCGACC
>CAZFUG010000314.1:0-2249 GCA_964522035.1 uncultured bacterium | reverse complement strand
CATGCTGTCCATGGCGCCTGGAACGATTGCAAAAAACAGCGAGGGTTTTCCCCAGGCGAGAAAATCTTCGTCTTTTGTCCAGTCGGGCTGAGCGATAACCGCCACTCTCAGGCCGCATCTCTGCAGCAGGCGCGTGACAACTGCGGTCGGAAACGACGGGTGGTCGACATAGGCGTCGCCGGAAACGACGATTACGTCGTAACGGGTCTGCTGATTTTCACCGGCAGGCTGATAGCGCCGGCCTCTGAAAGCCAGAGCTGGGTAAGGAAACCAGGGCATGCTTGCCTCCGATGGGTTACCAGGTTGTGGGCGGCACCAGAACCTGAATACAGGAAAATCTGGCCTTGTCGACGACATACAGGGGCGCCACCAGGTATTTTCCGTTCAAAACGATGGTCGATGAAGAACCGCCGTCGAGAAAAATGGCATCGCGGACTTTGGCAAAAGCCGGATCTTTAATAAAAGTGCGGGCAACCATGTGAAAGTTGTGCCCGGTTTCAAACACAAGAAAATAGAGGTTTCTGTCTGAATCCTGGGCTATTACCGTCTTACGGCTGGTCTGATCTTCTTTGCGGAATCTGAACCTTTGCCGGTCATAGGCTTCCATGTGAACATCTTCGCGGTTTCTGAGAATCCAGCCACCGCCACCGATGAGGTTGTCAATAACCGAATCGAAGACGGTCGGGGTATTGAACCAGGCTTTCGAACGATTGTATGGGTCGAAAAGCTCGTGCGCCTTCATGCTGGTTTCGCCGAGATACCAGTATTGCCTTTTTTTGGCGCCGCGAAATGTTGAAAGAAAGCTGCGTGAGAGAATACCTGGTATCTGCAGAACCCCCGGCGGCAGGCGTGTTTCTGAGATCAGCTGGCCAAGAACCCCACGGGGCGAATAGAAGGCGCCGTTTACCGAGGCAACGAGAACTTCAACTTCGCCGTTAGCCTTCATTTCCTCATCGGTTTTTTTGTGAGTCTCAAGCAGACCAACGTCTTCGAGCCAGGTGTGAACCCTGAGCTCGAGCTTGCCCTGCTTCAGTTTCAGCCCGCGATAGCCTTTGCCTTCGACAATTTCAAGACCATCAGGAAGGGTGCCGAATTCAGAGGCGGGCAATGGTGGCGTCATCTGACTGAAAAGTTTGCGGACTTCACCTTTCAATTCGCGGGGCAACTCGAAAGCTGCCAAAGAAATCGGCAGAAGCACAGCGATCAACAGAAGCAACTTCAGACAGGCACGCGGCATAGATGACAGGTTTCCCTTTTAATGCATTGATTACTGGAATACGTCAGAAAGGTCTGACACATCGACTGCGAAATAGGTGTTGGTTTCGTCGGTGCCGTTTTGCGCGGCAAACCCGATTCTGACAATCATCGGCAGGCGCTTGAAGAGAAGAATCTGGCTTCTCAGCTCGATGCCGCGGTCGGCATAAAGGTGAAAGCGCCCCTGATTGTTGACATCACCGGTTTCCCAGAACAGTTCGGCAACCATGAATTCATTATATACCCAGCTGAGGAATTTGGGAAACCTGAAATTCACCGGTTTTCCGAGATGCAGCGCAAAGGCGCGCAGCCTATCGCCTGATTTGAAGGCCGCGTCAAAGCCACGCATAAAATCGGTGCCGCCAAGACTGAGGTCATCAGGCCGTCTGATATTGTTTTCCTTGTCGTCTTCGGCGAGCCAGGTGCGGGCAGTGACAACCATGTTTCTGAACGGAATATACTCTGTCCAGCGCAGTGACATGCTGTCATAATTCATTTCTCCGTCAAGGAGCTCATTGCCACGCTTGTAAGCTGCCGTGATCGTGCGACCCTTGCGCGGGAAAACCTTCCAGTATGGTTCGGTGCGAATGGCGCGGTGATTGATTCTGCCATAGATAGAATGATCGCGGCCGACTGTCGGAAATGGCCCCGGGCTGTTGGCAGGTATTTCGGCTATCAGTCTCTTCGTGAGATCCATGCCGACTGAAAGGGTTGTTGAAAGGTTCAGCGGATAGTCGATGTTGAGAATCTTCTCGCGGCTGCGCTCGAAATAATCGCGGCTGAGATAGCTCTTTTCACGTGTCTGATCAACAATTGAAGCAGTCAGTTTGAACAGGCCGAAGCGCTGCATATAGATTCCGGTGTAGCCCCAGTTCTGGCTTTCGATACCGTAGGTCGGGGCAATGGTGATGTTGCTGCGGTCGAGGCGGTCGGTGCGATAGCTGTAGACGCCGAGAACCCTGCCGGCCTCATCTTCACTGAGCAGAGGTTTCCAG
>CAZFUG010000313.1:0-5425 GCA_964522035.1 uncultured bacterium | reverse complement strand
GAGAAAAAGCAACCCGACTGATAGACCGGGCCGACGAACCGGTTCAACTTTGTTTATGCAGTAATCAATAACAGACACTGGCAGGGGTTTATACGCAAAACCAGATCAGTCGAACTGCCGGATTAAGTGAAAAAAACAATGTTCAAAACCTTGAAAAAAATGCAAAAATGGCTGGCCGCTGTAATAATAGCTGCTACGATCATACCGGTGGCGGATGCGGCAGATCTTTACGATCTGAGAGTTTTTCCTGAGCCGGCGAGTCAGACCATAAACTTTGCCGGAGTCATTTCGGCAGCCGACCCTTTCAAACAACCGATTGGCAAAAGAGCACGAATTTCCGGAATGCTTCGTTCATGGCTGGCGAGCAGCACGGTCAGCATCGAGACCGAAAGCGCGAGCTGTTCGGCGGTGGTTCAGAACGGTGAATTCTCAGGCACAATCAGACCGGCTTCAATAAGCAGTTTCAGCATTTCCGTCAAGCACGAAGGCCAGCAGCTGCATTTTGAGCGGTTTTCTTTTTCTGAACCAATTGAGACAGTTATTGTCAGTGACGTTGACGACACCATTCTGGTCACTGAAGTTACCAGTCGTCTGAAGATGGTATATAATTCGCTGCTGAAAAGCAGCAAAAACCGAGAACCGGTCAGCGGCACCCCTGAGTTGTATAAAGCTCTCGCATCAGGAACGGCGACGCTGCGCAACCCGCACTTTTTCTATCTCAGCAGCTCACCGGCATTTCTGAGCCGGAGTCTGAAAAGTTTTCTGCAGGCGAACGGTTTCCCGCAGGGAACGCTTATTCTCAAAAAAAGCCTGACGGGCGGCAGTCACCAGCAGCACAAGCTTGGCTGGCTGCAGACTATCGCCGGCCGGTTTCCGCAGATGGCGATGCTGCTTTTCGGTGACAGCGGCGAGAAAGACCCGCAGATTTATGCAGAATTCGCCGCAAATCTGGCAAAGCCAGGCCTGATAAAAGCCGTTGTCATTCATCTGGTTTCGAACGATGAAGAGCACCTGAAGAAGCTGAATGAGCATGCCGCCAGTTTCAAAAAGCTCGGTGTGCCGTTCATTACCTGGAGTGACCCAGAAGAGTTGTGCCGCGAGCTTGAGAAAATCGGCCTGTTGAACCGAGAGGTTAGATAATCAGATGTCAGCTTTCTTCAATGCAGCATGCAGGTCTACAATTCGATAATCCGAGCACTTTATCAAATATGAGTTCAAGAGCAGGCACCCAATTATGGCATCCCTGCAAGCCTGCACGCACCGAAGCGGGTGGCAGAGACCCAAAGCCGTTGTTTTATAAAACTCCCGTCTCAGCCGCTCCAGACATAAACGCAGCGTTAGTGACGAGATTTCTATTAATGCCAATGTGACAAAACATCCAGCATTGCGGCGGGCTGGGTTCAGCGTTTTTTCAGTTCGGACTGGTAGATTGCCAGATCACCTGACGAAAAGCAGCAGAACACCACTTCAAGGTCAGCGCCGGTCTCGCGAAGAAAGTCTGTAACCGTTGTAACCGCGATTTTTGTCGCCGCGCCGATCGGATAGCCGTAAACACCGGTGCTGATCGCCGGAAAGGCAATACTGCGAAGCTTATGAGCGAGCGCCAGTTCGAGAGATTTGCGATAGCAGCTGGCAAGCAGAGCCGGTTCGTTCTGACTGCCGCCGTGCCAGACCGGACCGACCGCGTGAATGACGTATTTTGCCGGCAGGTTGAAGCCTGGGGTGATTTTCGCATCGCCAGTATTACAGCCACCAAGAGTGCGGCAGACTTTCAGCAGATCCGGTCCGGCGGCCCGATGAATCGCTCCATCAACTCCACCACCGCCGAGCAGGCTGCTGTTGGCAGCATTTACTATGGCATCGACCTCGAGCCGGGTAATATCGCCTTGAACGGCATTGACTTTCGCTTTGCTCATTTCAGGCTTCTTTAACTGGCAGTCGGCAGCCGGCCAGGCGGCAGATATGTTTGAAATGAGCTTCGGAAAGTGGTTGAATCGACAGGCGCATGCCTCGTTTCGCGACCATTATGCCTTCGAGTTCTTTCACCTGTTTGATCGTTTCGAGAGGAAGAATCTCTGCGAAGGCTGCGATAAAGGCAACGTCGACGAGAAACCAGAGCGGTTTTTCAGGGGTGCTGCGCTCATCGAAGTATCGGCTTTTGCGGTCGAAAGCCGCGGCGTCGGGGTAAGCCCTGCTTGCGATTTTTGCCACGCCGGCCACGCCCGAAGGATCGGCATTTGAGTGATAAAAAAGCACCAGATCACCGACCTGCATCGCATCGCGCATGAAGTTGCGGGCCTGATAGTTGCGAACGCCTTCCCATGCGGTTTTGCCGTCACGCTGCAGATCTTTTATCGAATAGACCGAAGGTTCACTTTTCATCAGCCAGAATTTTTCAGACTTCATTCTGCCTCCAGTTTTTGAAAAACCCGATATAATGGAGAATTTTAACACAATAACTGGCTTCAAACAAAATCAGGTGTATGAATGTCTTCATAAAAACCGGCAAGCATCGAGGCATTTTTCTCTTGCTTTGGATACAGAAAGCAAATAGATTTTTTCCTCAGCTGAGATCAACACAAAATTCGCCGCACAAGGGAAAAACGATGCAATTCAAAAAATGGCAACTGACGACAGGGCTTATTTTATTGCCCACGACATTATTTGCAAATCCTACGGTAGTCGACCCCATATCAGCCCTTGGCGGCCTTTTCTTTGAAACTCTTTATTTTTCTCTCATTCTGCGTTTTCTTGGTTTCCGCAGCTACCTTGTTTTTCCGCTCTGGCTGATTGCGACGACACTGACCTGGTCAATTTTGATCGGTATGCCTCTTGGAGCGCTAGTTGCCATGCTTTCAGAAAAAGGGATAACCGAAAAAAATGGCGGGCTGATATTTCTGGCTGGCGCAGTAATAATGGAACTGGCGGTATGTTTCATCGAAAGCAAACTGATAATGTTTGCCACAGAATTCAAGCTTTTCTGCCGAAGAGAACAGGCGGCGGCCGCCGCCAGTTTCCCTCTGGTTTTAAAGTTGACTCTGATTGGCAATATGGTTTCGGTTGCGGCCGGATTGATAGAGGTAACCAAATCAGACTATTCGATTATAGGTCTCCTGGCAATTCTGCCAGCCTATCTGTTTGCAAGACTGATTATTAAAGCAGCAGAGAAGACAGAAAAAACCGGAGCCTCTGAAGTCAAAGAAACGAAATCAGAAGCTCCGGATATAAATCAAATCAATCAATGATGGATTTCCGCGAAAGTCTGCATATTCTTCAAAGTTCTTCTTAGAACGTCTTCATGCTTAAGACAAGAAATAATCGAGGTCTGATCGTCTGCAGAAATGGCAGCAAAGGCACCAATAATCTGTGCGGCATTTGACTCGAGGCGGCTCTGCAGCAGCAGAGTTTCGTCTGCGCTGCGGGCAGCGGCAGCCAGTTCCAGATTGCGGCTGTAATCAGCAGCGAGAGCTACCAGCTCGGCAGTTGCAGGCGGAGCGATGATCGGGTCGCGCTCGATCATGATTTCGAAGCGGTTGATGAACATGCTGTTCATGTCGCGGCGTTTAACGACGATTTCGAAGCGCCAGTAATCACCATTGGCGCTCAGATAAACTCTTGGGGCGAAGGCGTAGAGATGGTTGATGCGCACCGAAAAGTTGCGGGCTGTCAGTTTTTCGAAGCCGGCTTTCGGGAACTGGCCGGTGAAACCGAATTCGTCGGCCCAGTACATATTCTGTGAATAGTGGTTGAAAGAGCTGTTGGCAACCGGTTTGAGGTCGTTATCGACCAGATTCATCGACACCATCGGTTCTTCGAGGCGAACGCGCACGTAATAACTTGTGACGTTTGGCTGCAGCATGACGTATTCGTAACCCGAGCGGTAGCCGTCGGCTTCGACATCGATGCGGGCTGAATTACCAGAGACGAAAACGCGGCCACGGGCATTCTGAATATCTTTGAAGCTGCCATTCATTGCCTGCACCCTGAAAAAGTTGGGGCCGGAGCTCAGATAAAGTTCGGCGGCGGCGGGGCCGGCGACCGCAAGCAGGGCAACAAGAACAACGAACCAGATTCTTCTCAAACGCATTTTCGACTCTCCTGTACAACGGATTAGGACTCTGATATCAGCTTAACATCAGGGCCGCACGCCAAAAAGATACATTGCCGGACAAGCACGGACAAAGACCAACATCAGCAAACGTTACAATATTTATAATCGACCTGAATAAAGCGAAACCTTATCGGTTTAAATATCGTTACCACGACTGACCAATACATCGTCTAATACAACAGTTGCGTCATCAAACTCTTCATAAAAAGGCCTGGAAAGGTTTGCCATGAGCAACTGACCGTCGACAGTTCAAATTCAAAAACTCGACGAACCGTCAGATTTACGGTTACACAGAAAGTGATGAAAAGACCATTGCGAGGTTTAATTCAGACCTGCGCCGGGTTCGAATTATAAATTGCCGTAACCTCGTTTATTTTGCCTGGTAGTGGCGGTATGGGCCTTTGATGAAACTGGTGATCGCTCCCTGCTTTTCGAGGGCGCGCAGCGAGGCCTGTATTTTAACGTCGCCATGGCGGCGGAATTTGCCGCTGATCTTGCTCATGGTTCTTGCCGTAGCGCAGTATTCAAGAATTTCTTCGGCGAGCATATCGAGAGTATCGGGCAGTTCGCGCAGCGGAATAACCATGGTTTTACCAGGGTTTGCAGGTGAATAGTTTTCGCCCGGTTCAAAACGCAGGCAGTCGGCAAAGCGCGACAGAAAACTGCGCACGCGCTGGCGAAGGGTGCCGCCGGTGCCAGAAGAACCGTAGCCATGAATTACATCGAAACGGCTACGGTCGCCTTTTCTGACCCGGGCGTTGTAAAAGCGCACCAGAGCTTCGATGGCTTCAACCTGGGTATATCCGTGCAGATCAAGTTCACTACTCATAGAAAAGGCAATATAGTGCATGCCTGTCGCCATTTCAAGCAACATAAACCAACAAAGACAAAACTTAGCAAACAAACTGGTTTGCCGGGCAGGTAATTTTGCTGAGCTCTAATTGACAGCGCGATACGATCTGGGGCAAAATTTATGGGAAATGGGCCGGCGTTTTTTTTTCACGGGCAGGCAGAAATGCGGCGTGCTGCTGGCCTGGCCTCCAGGCATCAGCAGAACAAAGGAGACCTTCATGATCTACAGAAAAATTGGCAAAACCGGGGTTGAAGTTTCGCAGCTGGGTTTCGGCTGCATGCGCCTGCCGGTGATCGATGGGGTTGCCCATCAGATCAACGAACAGCTTGCGACTCAGATGCTTCGGCATGCTATTGATAACGGCGTCAATTATGTAGATACCGCTTTTCCGTATCATGGGTATGGTTTTGACCGTGGTGGCGAGAGCGAACCCTTTGTCGGCAGGGCTTTGCGCGACGGTT
>CAZFUG010000312.1:0-5451 GCA_964522035.1 uncultured bacterium | reverse complement strand
CCCGAACCGAATAACGGCGTCCCTGATCTGATGGCGGTCGACCTTTTCCTTACCGGTTGCCCGCCTCACCCGAGGACTATTCTCGATGGCTTGCTGCGATTGATCGGCAAAATCAGGTAATAATGCTTTGTCTGCCCAATTCTGCAGGCATAAAAAAACCGGCCTTCAGCAAGGCCGGTTTTTTATGGCATTAAAAGTGACCAGACGTGGTTAGAATATTACATCCATGAACTTGGTAATCAGGCCCTGGCGGTTTGCCCGGCCGATTGCGCCCTTGCCATCGAACTTGATCTGGGCATCGGCGAGCAGTTTTGAATTGATGCTGTTGCTGGCATCAACGTCTTTAGGTCTGGCGACGCCGCGAACCCGCATGATCTGAGTTTCACGGTTAACCATGATCGAGCGGCTCCCTTCGATGAGCAGGTTGCCGTTCGGCAGAATTTCGAGCACTTTGGCGGTGAGAGTACCGCTTAAACGACCAGATCTGGTAGTGGTGCCCGAACCGTCAAATTCGTTATTGATTTCGTGGTTGCCGACAAATTTGTCGATCAGTTTCTTGAATGTCGGAATCTTCGGCCCGGTGGTCACTTCGGTAGTAGACTGCTTCTGTGTGCTTGTAGTTGCCTGTGACTGAGCGTTGGATTCTTCAGAGATAACGATTGTGATGATGTCGCCGGCCTGGTAATCCTTGCCGCCTTTGGTTGAATAAAGGTCATTGCCGCTCAGCCACAGCGAAGCTGCGTTGCATTGGCCGCAGCTGATGATAATCAGAACTGTAAGCAGCACCAGATTAATTTTTCGCATATTCTACAGTTCCCTTCTCAGTTACGACGCCCTTGATTCTTCTTTTGTTCTGCAGGTTGATCAGAGTGATTTCATCGCCGGGGTTGCCACCGCTGACTGCCTTGGCCGGGATCTTGAGCGACAGATTGCCGCTGTTGACCAGAAAATCGACGCTGGAGCCTGGCTTGATCATCAGGTTGGCCTTTTCAGCCGGGCCGGCCTTGTTGGTCGCGATGGTCTTTACACCGTCCATTTCACAGGGTTCGGTTACCGCTTCGGCAAGGTCGATTTCTCTGATCATGGTTCCGGCAGATTTGAAGCGCCCGAGGCTTTTTCCGAGTGCTTCTTCGTAGCTGAGAGGAATTGTGCCCTGGTCGCTTTTGAGAACGACTTTTTTGGCTTTAAGCATGCTGGCATTGATTACTTCACCGGGTTTTGCCAGTCTTGTGAGCTGTGCCGCTTCAAATGAACGGCTTACCTTGATCTGAATCAACTGTCGGAAAGGGCCACCGTCAGTTTCTGCTGTTACCACGAAAAGTTTCATACCCAGAGTATTGTCTGAGGCAGTGGTTACATCCCAGCTGGTGGCGTTCCCGGGCAGAACCATGTTGGTGGGCACCCGCGACAGGTCTATGTCAAGCTTTGCATCGGTTTTCTGCTGACAGAACTGTACGATTTTTTCTTTAACGTCGGTGCCTTTGAGAATTGAGCCGTTGCGTCGGATCGTGATTTTTTCAGGCACAGCGACATCTCTGATGAGGTTGCCAAGTTTTTTCTGCAGTGTGGCGCGGTCAATGACCAGTTCGCCAAGCGGATTCGGAATGAACCCGATCTGAACCGCCGCGAGAGCTTCGCGCAGGCGCTCGTCAGCGTCATTTTTAATCAGGCTGTCAGCCTTGATTTCGCTGCTGTTGACGAGAACCGTGGATTTAAAAGATGCAACCGCATCCGAGGTCTTTACCGCGTTGATCGCGGCTCCTGCATTTGAGCACAGAGCCAGGCTCATGATGCAGCTTAGAATTGTTGCCTTTATCTGATTATTTATCTGTTTATGCACTGTTAACTACCCTATCTTCTCAGGTTGTTCGCTATCTGCAGCATCGTATCTGAAGTCTGAATGGTCTTGGAGTTCGCTTCGTAAGCGCGCTGGGCGACGATCATGTTGACCATTTCTTCAACTACCTTGACGTTCGACATTTCGACAAAGCCCTGGGCGATTTCGCCGAATTCTTCAGTGCCGGGGGTGCCGACGGCCGGGTCGCCAGAACTGCCGCTCGGAATGAACAGATTGCGGCCAATGGCTTTGAGGCCGGGGGGGTTGATGAAGTTGGCCAGTTCGATCTGACCAAGCACTTCGAGGTCGACCTGACCCGGCATTTTTGCCGCGATAATCCCTGATGAAGTGATGTTGATGCCGATGGCTTCACGCGGAATGGTGAATCCGGGCAGAACTGTATAACCGTCAGAGGTGACGACGGTGCCTTCTTCAGACAGTTTCCAGGCGCCATCGCGGGTGTAACCTATGTCGCCATTGGGAAGCTGAATCTGAAAGAAACCTTTGCCTTCAATTACCACATCGAGGGGCTGTTCGGTCTGCTGGAATTCGCCCTGACTGAACATGCGCTGAGTGGCGATCGGCCTGACACCGTGACCGAGCTGAATGCCTACGGGGTAGGTATTGTCGCTCGAAATGGGCGCGCCAGGCTCTGTCAATGTCTGATACATGAGATCCTGAAAGTCGACGCGGCTCTTCTTAAAACCTGTGGTAGTGACGTTTGAAAGGTTGTTGGAAACCACGGCAATGTTGGTTTCCTGACCTTTCATGCCTGTAGAGGCAGACCATAGTGCTCTCATCATAGGCTTTTATTCCTCCGGCTCTTTCAGATTAGAATCAGCGTCTGGTGGCGCCGACTGAGTTGATGGCCTTGTCGAGCAGACCATCGTGTGACTGAATGACTTTCGAATTCGCTTCATAAGCGCGTGATACCTCGATCATTCTGACCATCTCTTCAACCAGGCTGAAGTTGGGTTTTTCGATGTAACCCTGCTTGAAGTTCGTATCGGCTCTGGCCACTTCGCCATAAGCTCTGACAAACTTGTTGGCACCTTCTTTGCGAAAAGCTTTGCGATCTTCGGCCATGCCGGCCACCAGGCGGTACTGCGGCACACCGTCTACCAGCACGCGTCCGTCACGGTCTATCTGCACATTCTGGCCGCCCTGAACCGAAACGCGCACCAGTTCAGAAGCCATGGTGCCGTCTTCGTTGAGAATGCTGGTTTTATTCTCGGGGTCGACCGGTTCTCTTTCGGCAAGCATGAAATCACCGCTCATATTTGTCAGAAAACCATCCTGATTGATGTTGAGAATGCCATCGCGGGTAAATCTTGTGCCTTTCGGCGATTCGACCACGAAAAAGGCTTTCTCGTTTTCAAGAGCCACATCGAGCTCATTGCCGGTATGGTCAAAAGCACCGGCCTTGAAATTGGTGAACGATTCGTCGAGAATGACGCCAGTGCCAAGCTCGCCAATCTTCGGGTATTTGTAGATAGGTCTGGGCGGGTAAAGCTTGCCGTCGTTGACCCGGCGCAGTTCCATCGTCGGCAGTTCCTTGAAGATGCCCTGGTCCTGCTTGAAACCACATGTGTCGACGTTGGCAAGGTTGTTGGCCACCATGTCCTGTCTGATGATTTCGACAAGCATCGATGAAGAGGCTGTATAGATACCGCGTATCATTCCAGATTCCCTCCTTTGTTCAGGTGGCTGCAATTGTCGGCTTTAGAACAATGCCCGACGATGCTGATAACGTCTGCTCCGATCGGGTTGCCGGCAAAGGCAAGCTCGTGTGCCAGATGCGAATGCAGGCATTTAACTCCCCTGAAATCGCGACTGCCGGCAATAGTGGTCTCGGTTAATATCTCTCTGATATGCTCGGGCAGTTCTCCCGGGTAGATTTTTTCGGCCATTTCAATACGTATGGCAGAAATATGATTCTGACTGCTGAGAAACCGCTGGCGAAAATCTTCGTCGGTTTCGAGCTGCTGTGAATATTTTCTGATGTAACCCTGCTGTTCGAGCTCGGCGACCATAAGTTTGAGCCGCGGGCAGACAAGCCAGAGAAATGCGGGAAATGGCTTCCAGATGCCGTCTTCAAGAAACACCGGGTCGGCAATGAGAACCTGTGGGCTGCCATCGCCGCAACGTGTTTTGACGGCGAAAGGGGTGCGCGGGTCTCTGCCTAGCAGCTGAACCGCTAACTGATAATCGCTGTTTGAAATTTCCGGATTCATGTTTGCCAAAGTTGATACCTTCCCTAAACGAATTATCGGCAGAAAGTCCGGCCGACTTTAGGGAAAAGCAGATTTTTTATTGATCAGAAAGGTAATCGGCACAATGCGGCACATTGCTGAGAGTTTCTCTGCAAAAAACTGCAAAAAAGGTTAAAATATCGGTAATTACGGGAGAAACTATGAAATTGCGCTATTTAACAGCAGGTGAATCACATGGCCCGGCGCTTTGCGGTATTCTTGAGGGCTTACCCGCCGGCGTCAGGGTTGAGCAGTCTGACTTTGTATCGCTGTTGCGTCGTCGGCGGGCCGGTTACGGTCGTGGTGCCCGCTCGAGAATCGAAACTGATGAGGTCGAGATCCTTTCTGGTATCATCGGTGGTCTGACGACAGGCAGTCCGGTCGCACTGACCATCAGAAACCGTGATTTCGAAAAACATGCTGCTTATATGCACCCATTCGCTGCCGATGTCGAAGCCGGGCGAATCGGCGTGCCGCTGCCTGGCCATGCCGATCAGGCAGGAATCACCAGATACGGTCTGAATGACTGCCGCCCAGTTAGAGAACGTGCCTCGGCCCGGGAAACTGCCATGCGGGTCGCGCTCTCGGTGCTGCCAAGAAATCTGCTGAAGCAGCTCGGCATCAGGTCAACCTGCTTTGTTGAAAGCCTGGGCGGTATAAAGGCCACGATCGATTACGCTGCGCCTCCCGAATCTATTGCTGCTGCTGTTGAGCAGAACGGCGAAGAATTTCTGACTCCCGATTCTGCTGTCATTAAGTCTTGGCGTGAACTTACAGATAATTGTGTCGCTGAAAACCGCAGTATTGGAGGCACCGGAACTGCGATTTTCTGGGGACTCCCTGCCGGGCTCGGCAGTCATGTGCATTATGATCGACGCCTCGATGGCATTCTTGCCGGCCTGGTCATGAGCATACCGGCTGTGCGTGGCGTAGAAATCGGCATGGCGCTCGAACTGGCACAATCAAACCTGCCGGCGGCCGACCCGATTGCTGTGGCCGGCGGACAGATCAGCCGCGTCACTAATCATGCCGCCGGTCTTGAAGGCGGTATGACCAACGGCCAGCCTTTAATTATTCGTTTTCATATGAAGCCATTGCCCGCCAATGCCGGCGTCGATTCTGTCGATTTAAAAACCGGCCAGGCTGCCAGACCTGCTTTTTACCGGTCTGATGTCCATGCGGTCGCGGCGGCATCTGTAGTGACTGAATCAGTGATAGCGATTCAGCTGGCCTCTGAAATTCTCTCATTGTGCGGTTGCGAAAATATGTGTGAGCTTGAAAAGCGCATAAAAACACTTGTGGACATCTGATGCTGTCTGGCTGAAAATGCTTTATTGATAACTGTTTCAGCGAAAAAAAGAG
>CAZFUG010000311.1:0-5454 GCA_964522035.1 uncultured bacterium | reverse complement strand
AAAAGACCTGCCGCAGGCAGCCCGCATTCGCAAGTTCCTTGAAAAGCTTGCTGTTGCCTGTGCTGCTGATCCAGACCAGAAGAATGACAAGCTGTTCACCGAAGGCCGCCGCCTGTTCAACTGGCGCTGGACCAACTCAAAGAAAGAAAAGACGCCAAAGGCAATTGTCGAGACTTTCAAAAAAGATGTTGAAAAGTCACTGCTCTATGAGCCGCTGTCGCTCTCACAGAAAGCCGCCGAAACCGTTGTGCTGCTGACCACTGTCAAACAGCAGATCGACATGGCAACTTTGATGCATGCCTACCTGAAGGATCGCAACGCCGCTCTGCAGCAGTTCGACGAAAGCTTCAAAACCCGGGCTGTGCGCGATTATCTGAAAACCGGTTCTTTTCTCGACGTCAAGGGCGGTACCATAAGTGACTGGTTCGGTCAGGTATATTCAACTTACGACGAAACCGACAAGCTTCTGCAGATGCTTGAGAAAGATGTCGAAAAATACACAGGTTTCGCCAATACTTCGAACAGCGATTCACGCGATCGCCTGCTCTGGTTCGACAAGGATGTGACGCATCCTGCCGAATTGCTGAAAAAGCTCAACGAAGAACTGGATGCCTGGAAATCACTCGTTGACAGCTGGTCAGAGACCGCCGAAAAGGTTGACGTCAAATTGCCACTGGCCGACAACAGTGATTTCGCCGCCAAGGTTTTTAAAGAATTCAAGCTTGATTACGAAATCGAGCCTCTGAACCCCGACAACCCGCTCGCCGAAGCCGCTGAAAACTGACTTTTAAAAAATCGCCAGTTGTTCCGGCGTCTGAGCTTCGCATAAATAAAAGCGGTGCAACCTGGTTGCACCGCTTTTTCTCAGCCTGAAAATCAGCAAAAATAAGCCCGGGGAAATGCCTGGTGCTCGCGTCAATTCTTCGACAGGCTCATGAACCGAAACCTGGAACCGGGCGTTGTGCAAAAAAATGGCTTGGAATTGGTGACTCCCCGGGAATGACTGGGAATGATAGCTCAGTCGTCAGGGTGGGGACTGGCGAGGCGTTTGAGAGCTGCTTCGAGGCGGTCTTTGTCTTTGGGGCTGACGGCGTCTTCAAGTCTGATAAATGCCTTGTCTGAAGTTTCTTTCAACTTGTTGATGAGCAACAGCAGAGTTTCTATCTGCAGTTCTCCCCATATACGCCCCTTCTCATAGTCGATGGCAATGGCATTGTCGAGAATGAAAACACCGATTTCGTGTATTTTGCCCGAGCCGAAGGTAATATCGCGCACCATGAAATGAAATGGGTGGGCCTTCTTCTGGCACACAAGGGTGGCGGCGCATTCTACATCGTTGAGTTCCATTTCATGACCTGCTTCGAGATTGAAAAAACGAGGCCCGCCTACCATGAAGCGGGCCTTTTCTCTGATAAGACGATAACCGGCGATTACTTCCGCTGCTGTTAATCCGCAGATGCAGATTTCGGGAAAGCTGCCGTCATCTTCGTCGAACATGTCGTGTATGTCATTCCAAAGCCAGCCCATAATTTAATTATCGGCACGGCGTCAGTCGGCAATCACTGATTTTTATTCGACGTGGGCACTGACCTGAAGTTCGAGAAACATCGACTCTTTGCCCTCGTAGATCGGCAGAAGCACCCATTTGTTGCGGGCGATATCGAGGGTCGGTGCATACTCTTTTTTTATGTCGACGGTGCGGCCGTCTTCCTGGGTGCTTCCGGTGACCCGCATGCGGCCGATCAGCCTGAGCAGATCAGGGTTGGCAGTTTCATGGATTATGCACGACATGGAGTATGACATGGGGCGCCCGACGCTTTTTTCTTCGTCATTGCGTCTTTCGCCAACTTCGATTTTAGCTTCTTTTCCTGGCAGAGTTATGAGAACCGGTGCCGAAATTATGGTTGCCGCATCTTTTCTTTTTGCGTCGTCCATGCCAGCGAATTCCTGCAGTGAAATGGTTTTTCCGGCATTGGTTTTCCAGATTCTGAAAGAAACTTTCTGGGCTTTGCCTTTTTTGTCGAGATTGCGCAGAAATGTCTCAAATTTGTCGAGGGCGGTCTGCTCGCCTTCCATGATGATCGAATCCTGCGTGGCCTTGAATGTGACATTGCGGCGTTCTGCATCAGTTGGTCTGGAAGCTGCCTGCTCTGGTGTCAGATGTGCCGGTGCCTTGTCATCCTTATCTGCTCCCAGCTCTGACGAAGCCATTTTAAGAGCTTCTTCGGGTGAGAGAAAGGCGAGTCTGATTTCGCGTTTTTCGTAATCTTCACGGCGGCTGTCGCTGGGCAGAATGATGAAAATGCCTTCATTGTTTTCGAAGCGAAGATCAGCCATTCTGCAGATGGTTTCGATAGCCTGTATCACCGTGGCATCAGTCAGTTTCAGGCTGATTTTATCTGTTATTTTATTATGCACGACAATATTGGCGTTTGCCTGCTTGGCAATGATGGTGACGATATCTTTTATTCTTACGTCTTTCATATCAAGAGAGATTTTGTCCTGAAACTGTTCTGGCACTTTTCCGGCTTTTTTCTGCAGGATTTCCTTCAGCAGTTTTACGGTTTCTTTTTCTGAGTCATTTCTGGCGCTTTGTTCGAGCTTCGCAAGGTTTTCTTCGGCTGCTGTGCCACCTTTGAGAATCTGCAGGCAGGCAAGGTGAAACCCGGCCCGTTCAGATACGTTCTGTTCAGAACTGTTACTAAGGCGTTTCAGAGTTTCTTCGATCTGTGTGTCGGGGCCATGGCTGTAAAGTTTGATTATGGCATTGTCGAGCTCTGAACCTGCTGCCATAACCTGCCTGAACACGAGTAATAACGAGAGCGAAAACAGGGCGATGAATAGTTTTTTCATAAATTGCTCCTTTGCATTCTGATTTTCTGCTGTCGTTCTTATCTGCAGCCGACGTTGCAATCATTTGTCGGGAATGTAACAGTTGTGTAACAGAATTTATTCAGGCTTTCAGGGTGTAGCCAAACCCTCTTACCGTCAGCAGTGTTTCGGGCTCGCTGGCCGGTTCGAGCTTTTTTCGCAGGCGACCGATGTGCACATCGACGGCCCGGCTGTCTTCGAGATCGTCGATTCCCCATATGCGATCGATTATCTGCTCTCGGCTGATCACCTGGTTGCGGTTTTCCCAGAGGTATTCGAGAATCTGCCATTCGGTAGTGGTCAAGGTGGCTTTGCCATCGGGGCACGTCACAGAACGGCCGGTAAAATCTACCTCGAGACGGCCGATGCGGTGTGATCGGCTTTCGGGCCGGTGCCCGGTGCGTCGCAGAACTGCCTTGATGCGGGCGATCAGTTCGCGGATACGGAATGGCTTGGTTACATAGTCATCGGCCCCGGCGTCTAGAGCTTTGATGATATCGATTTCACGGTCTCTGATGGTGCAGATGATGACCGGGGCTGCCAGACCATTCTGTCGCCATTGTTTGAGCCTGTCGGCGCCGTTGCCGTCAGGAAGGTTGAGGTCAAGAAGCACCATATCGGGTTTTTCTGACTTCATGCTGGTTTCGGCATCATTCAGGGTGGCTGTCTGGGTAGTGCTGAAACCTTCGAACTCAAGGTTATCGCCAAGCAGTTCGCGAATGATCTGTTCGTCTTCGACAATGAGAATTCTGGTCATGATTTTACGGTTTTCCAGGTGGTTACCATCCAGACTCCTTTTTCGGGCCGGGGTCGGGCGAAAAACTGCCCGGCGTGTGTTGTCATAATCTGCCGCACCAGAAACAGTCCGGTGCCGCTGCCGCCGCGTTCGGGCCGGTAGATCAGGCCGTTGTTGAGAAGGTTGAGTTCACCATCATCCAGTGAAACCGGAAAAGCCTCGCCCGCATCGCCGATCATTACAGCGGCCTCGCCGTCTTTCATGCCTGGCAGAATGCAGGTGCGCAGAATCAGAGTTCTGCCCTCAGAGGCGTGGCGAAGCACATTCTCGACAAGGTTGATGATAGCCCGCTCGAACATGTCGGGGTCGGCGAGAACCAGGCCTTCATATTCAAATTCTTCAACTGTTTTCCAGTCATGCAGACGGGTTCTAAAGCGGATAAGCAGGTTTTTTAACGTGTCTGCTGCCGAAATGCTTCTGAGTTCGGCGTTAACTGTTTTGCGCCGCAGTCTTACCGACAGAAGCAGGCGGTCAAACAGTTCGGCAGCTTTGCTGGTTTCTGTCTGCAGCTGTGACAGATATCGATTCTGCTGCTCTTCGTTGCGGTAGCGCTTTAAAGCCAGGGTTTCGGCAAGAAAGCTGACGTTGGTGATCGGGGTTTTCAGGTCGTGGGCGGTTTGCCTGAAGAAGTTTTCTTCTTCTTCGAGCAGCCGGGCCTTTTGTATGAACTGCCATTCGTGCAGCGAAAACCAGAAAAGGCCGAGAATGCCTGCAGAAGTTAGAATCAGCAGCAGAACAAAGCCGCCCGGGAACGGCGCCGGCAGTTCTGTGGCATCGATGGTTACCCAGAGCCCGGCTGAACCGCCTGAACCGGCAAGAAGGTGAGAATTCCCCTGCAGTCCGGGGATTCTGGAAACGGCAACTTCTGAGAAGCCTCTTTGTCTGAGCATGCCGGTAAGGCCGGCCAGAACTGTCGACGCAGAAAAAGCCGCGGCGCCGTCAGCATGCTTTATGACAAGGGTTTCGGTGGTCTGATTCTGTTTCCAGCCTGGTTCAATGGGCTCGGCATAGGAAAGTTGATAACAATGAATCAGAAAATCAAGCCAGCCCTGAAGTTGTGGAGGGAGCTGGCCTTTCAGCATCTGCATCGGACTTTGCGGAATCACCACCGGCACGGGCAGGGTGCGCAGGCGCAGAAGCCACTGCCGGCACGATTCCGGATTATTTTCGGCAAGAAAGGCCTGGGCGACCTGCAGAGCCGCTTCGGTCTTCAAAGTTTGGCCGTTATCGAGAAGAAAATCGAAATTTGAATTCAGAATCTGAAAGGCGCAGCGGCGCATTTCGAAGTGGTTGCCCGTCGCGGCATATTCGTTCATCTGCAGATAGCGCCAGAAATCCTGCTCGTCGGGTGAAGAGTTCAGTTCTGCTTCGATGAGCAATGCCTGTTTAGAACCGGCGCCCATGGCAATTTTCATGAAAACGTTGCGGGCGAGAGCGCTGTCTGGAGCTGATAAAACTGGCAAAGACGGCTTGTTCATCGGCAGCGGGATTGCTTCGGCGGGTAATGGTGATGTTTCGAGCTGCCTGAAATATTCTTTGCCTATCTGATCGATGCGACTCAACTTTTCGGCACGGTTCTGCTGGCTGAGCATCTGCTGCTGGAACCTGAGGCTGTTGAATGCAATGCCGACCAGCAGCACAAAAGAAACCAGAATTAAAATCAGGCTCAAAATAAAACGTCGGCTGGTCTGGTGAGGTTGCATCGATCTCTGGCAGGCTGTTTGGATTTAAGCATCTTCTTTGCTTGAAGAAGGCTTATCTGCAGTCGCTCACTAACTTAGCATTCA
>CAZFUG010000310.1:0-5458 GCA_964522035.1 uncultured bacterium | reverse complement strand
CAAGTGCCCGTGCGGCTTCAGCGGTCGCTCGTGCGAACTGCTTGGTCGCTGCGATGATCTGCTGGTTATCGGCGGCATCAACCTGATGCCGGTCGATGTGGCCGCCGGCCTGGCTGGTCTGCCCGTCAGTCAGTCTTTTCAGATTGCAGCCCAGACCGCAAATGGTCGAGATCAGCTCTGTCTGCGTCTCGAAGCCGAAAAGAAACTTCCCGACCGGCAGGTAATCGAGGCTCTTAAGAAGGGTTCATACAAAATTGCCGAATCGCTCAACGATAACTGGATGAACATTATAATCGAGTGGTTCAAACCGGGTGAAATAAAGCGCAATCCGAGAACCGGCAAGCTCAAACCGGTAGTCGATGAAAGATTCAAAGCCTGATCAGAGGCGGTAAAAATTCGTCATTTCCTAGTTTATGCCCCAGAGGGTACAGGCGGGAATCTGATTAACAAGAGCTTAGATCCCTGCTTGCCCCCTTATCCGGGGGGCAAGCGCAGGGATGACGCACAAACTGACGCTTCTTGGATTCAAATGTGACAGAGGACTGGAACAACAGGTGCCGTTTCGGGGTTATGAAGCGGCACCTGTTATTTTCAGCGCTTTATTCTGCCTGCGTTTTGGGGCTGCTTTTTGCTGACTCTCGGCGAAATGCCTTATCAGCAAAAGCTTTTCGGTGCGGCTCAGCTTTTTAATCGCGATTTCGCGTTTTGACGCGGCCGAGCGGTCTGGGTGCGGTTCGGTATATCTCAGGCTGACCGGCCCGCGCCCGCGGGTAAAGCGGGCGGCGGTACCGTCGTTATGAGCCTGCAGACGTTTCTCGATGTCGTTGGTTATGCCTGTATAAAGACTTCCATCACGGCATTCGAGTATGTAGACGGTCCAGAGACCGCCCGTTTCAGATTTTGTCATTTCTCTGATTTTTTAACGTGGTAGTAGACGAGCGGCTTTTCTACATTCTTTACTGGCGCCGATTCGGGGCCGGCAAATGACCATTTGCCGCTGGCCATGGCGAGTTCTCTGACCTTTTCGGTAGCAAGAATCTGGCTGGCTTTGGCGAGGCCCTGCAGACGGGCGGTGATGTTCATGCCGGAGCTGAAGGCGGTGAGGTCATCGTTTGGCCCGATCAGGCCGACAACGGCCGGGCAATAATTGGTGCCGATCGCAACCCCGAATTTTTCGAAGTCGGGATGTTTCTGAATGTCGATGTTTTCGGGCAGACGCAGAAACTCATTGGTATAGTCGACGATGATACGGGCTGACTCGAGCACCTTGTCGACGATGGTTGCCGCATCAGCTTCGTAGAATGGCGGGCCGGACAGCAGAATCAGACAGTCGCCGACCACCTTGTCGAGGCACGCGCCAAGCGGAAAAACCCGATGAATGATCCCGTTCGACCACTTGTCTACGAGATTGGTGATGCGCTCAGGGGTCTTGAGAATCTGCTCACTCATTTTGGTGAAGCCGGAAATATCGGCAAAAATGATACCGATCTGTTCTTCGCGCGGGGTTAGATAAATTTTTTCATAACCGGGTTCAGCGATCAGCCTGCTGATAACGGTATCCGGGAAAAATTTGCGCAGTGCGTTGCGCTCGCGGTTGAAGTCGACGAGGCGCTGTCTGAGAGTTTCTGCAAAAACCTGCACGATTTCGCGGGAGAAAATTGAAAAATTGTTGCCGTGTTCCGGCACGAATATTACCTTGCCGATCAGATTCTCTTCAATCAGGCCGTCGAGAAGATAGGTTATCGTCAGGTTTTCTTCACCGACCACCTTTTTTAAGGCTTCGGTATCAGCAGACAGGCAATTGCCGCCCCCATCGATGAAGGCGTCGAGTCCGGCATGCTTCATTTCGACCGAGTCATGAATTCTCTGATCACCTTCGTAGACCAGATAATTTATGTTTTCGATACCGGTCAGCTCATGATCGGAATATAGAATGATCAGCTTTCTGAACGGAACTTCCTTTTTCAGAACATAAACGGCGCCGTCGATAGAGTCGACGATGGAATGATTCTTCAGAGCCGACTGGACACCCATGATCAGACTGTGTTTGAGGCTGCTGGAGTGAATGCCAAAGAAAAAGCCGTCGAGCAGTTCGCTTATGCATTCAAGAATTGCCGGGCCGATGTTCTTTTCGGGCGCTTTTTCCTGGGCAAAGGCGAGAGCTATTGCCCCGGTGGTTTTGCCGGCCATCTCGATCGGTTGTGCATACCAGAGAATCCCGTTCAAGTTGAAATGGATCGATCTGCTGATCTGGTGCAGCTGTGGCACCTGTCTTTTGATGTTATCGTCGCAGGCGCCAAAGCAGAAAACCCGGTGATTCAGGTTCTCGTCCTGGGTTTCGACGAAAAGAGAAACTGCGTTAAGTTTTCCTGCCAGATACATAAAGACCTTCCCGAGCGAGGTTTCGAGGTCATGGTGGGCGGTCTGTAATTTTTCGATAACCCCATCGAGTTCGAGCTGAAGATCGCGCAGAAGCTGCAGTTCCTGCAGGTTAAAACTCATAATTACACCTCTTGATCAAATTTTTTACTCTTTAAGACTGTAGGCGAGAACTTTCCAGGTGACAAACCCGGCTATGGCGAGCCAGACTATACCAACCAGCCAGTCAGGCATGAACAGCATTTCGCCAATTTTATAAGCATCTGAACCCCTTACTGAACGGTCAATAAGGTCTTCTTTTATGTCGATCAGAACGTAGAAACACGAGGTCAGACCAAGAAATTTCAGGAACTGGTCGCAGATTTTTTCGTTTGCATAAGCGGCCAGGGCCAGGAGACCAAAGCCGGTAAGCACGCAGATGATTATGCCTTCAAGGTTGCGCACCCAGATCAGCGTTACTCCAAGAAGCAGCACGCCAAGACCGGCAGTAATCTGCTGATCGAAACGCGTTTTTACAGCGCCCAGCAGAATCAGGCTACCCCACAGCAGGCTGCCCAGATAGCCGGCACTGATGACGATAAACCTTATGCCGCCGGTTGTCCAGCAGACGCCACCCTGATTGGCATTGAGCTCTATTCTCACAATGCTGCCGCCAGTCAAAACCGAGGCCAGTCCGTGCGAAAGTTCGTGGAAGAATACCGTCAGGTATTTGATTGGCAATACCAGCATCGAGTCCCAGAAGTAGACGGCGACCAGAAAAAGAACCAGCGGCAATGCCATGCCTGCGGCATTGCCGGTTGGTTTTTCGTTTATCGGTGCGAATTCTTCCATGTCTGTCATTCAGCAGCCTGCGGTTTGTATGAGAAGAAACGGTTCAGCAGATACAGCGACAGGGCTGCCGAAAAACCAAGCTGTACGAAATGGTCTGCCTGATAAAGCTTGAGATAGACGGCGATTGCAAGAATAATGCCTTGTATTGCAGTGATCAGGAACCAGGTATAGCGACTTTCTGAGGTGAACATTTTGATCAGACCGACTGCCATAATTATACCGACCAGTATCATGATCAGCTGGAAAAGGAAGCCGCGGCCCTTTCTCGGGTTAACCAGCATGCCTTCGATATGAGGAGCCTTGCCGCTCGGGTCGATCTGCAGCATCGAGAAAGAAATCGGCCAGCTGGTGGTCGGTATTTTGAACTTAACCGGCAGCAGCCCGCTCTGACCAAAAACCTTCTCGCTCTGCCGCGATTGCATCTGAATCTGTGAAGAGCCTTTCTGGCGTTTTTGCATCGAGTTATATGAGCTCATTGAAGAGAAATAAGAGCTGTTGTCGAGGAATCTCGTTTCTGCGGTTTTCATCAGGCGATCGACGTTGCCCTTTTCGCGCATCAGTTCATAACCCTCGGGCAGATAGACGATCCAGCTCAGTTCGCTGATCGGCAGGTGAGCGGTCGGCAGCTCGATGTAAGTGTGATTGAAGGCCGAAAGCTGGGTGCCGAGCTTGATGGCATAAACAATTTCGACCGGGAAGGATTTGGATTCGCCCTTTTCAACCGTCGATCTGACGATTGGCAGATTGTAAGCGCCAAAGTCCGGGTCAAAGCCTGATCTGACCGAGAGTCCGGCTACCTGGGTACTCCAGAGCTCGGTTTTTGCAGAGCCGATGACTGGCAGTTTAACCTTGAGGAATTGTTCCGAATTATTGATTACTTCGTAAACGACTCTGGTCAGCAGATAGCCGTCTTCGTTAAGCAGGGTCATCGCTTCGGCCCGGTCGATTACGGCAGTCTGCTGCTCGATGTCTTCAGGTCTCGTTATGGACAGCGACATGCTGTTCGGGTGTCTGAGAAACTTGAAGGCGTAAGGTGTCTTTTCGGGTCGCTCACGCGACCAGTCCTTGAGAAATTCGGCGGCAACCACGGGTGAATAACCCTGCGGCGCACCACTTACAGAGACTTCAAGGGCTGCCATACAGCCGATGCCGAGCAGACCCCATGACTGTTCAACATCGAGCGGAATAATCTCAGGAACCGTGTAGGTCCCGTCTTTGAGATTCTGAATATCTTCTTCGAATTCGACGACGACTTCGGTGCTGCCACGAATCTTTGATTTGAAGACGATGTCGAGGCGGCGGCCCTTTTCTTCAGCAATTTTCCAGTCTTCAATCAGCTTGTTTTCGACCTTGAGAACTCTGATGCGCTCGGGTAACTGGAAACTGGCTGTGGCAATGCCTGCGCCGCCCATGATCTTGAGTTCAAAGACGCTGGTGCCGGTAACAAAGCCTTCTTTAAAGTGCAGAAGGTTCTGCTGACGAACCGTGATGCGGGTTTTTTCTTCGATGACTACCGGTTCTTCCTGAGGGGCGTCGGCGGCCGGTTCTGGTTTTACTTCTTCTGGTTTTGCCATGCTGACATTGCGGTAAAGCTCGACATTAACCATCTGAGTGGGCGGGAGTATGGCACGAAAAACGGTTTTGTCGGGTGTGCGTTCGCTGTTGCGCAGAACGCCCGGATCGATCCAGGCTTCGCAGTCTTTTTCGTTGATGGTCAGCTGCAGGGTTGAAATGCAGACCGGAATCATCTTGAGGTCGAAACGGTTCAGGTGGCGGTATTCACTCGACGAGATCGGTATGAAGAATTCGACGGTCACCATGGCCGGCCCTGAGGCATTGGTCATGAAGCCGTAGGCGGTTTCACCATTGTCTTCGATCAGGGTCATGGCGAGGGGATTGTCATTGAGAGATGCAGAAGAGGGAATAGCCTCGGTCGAGAGAAGTGCAATCTTTTTCCAGCTGTTGTTGAACAGTGCCAGTTTGAATTCAGCTTTGAATCTGACGCCGCGTTCTTCAACGGTTCCGTGGTATTTAACGGCTTCGAAGCGGAATTCACTGGGTGCGATAATCTCTGGGACTACCGGCTGGGCGATATCTTTGAGATAATTGTAATCTTCTTCAGGTATGATTACAGCCCGATCGCCCGAGGGGAGCACTTTTGAAAGGTCCTGGAATGGGGCCATAACTCTGATTTCTTTGAAATCGGCAGCCACAGCCGGTATAGTTGCACCGGCAATAATGGCGACAA
>CAZFUG010000309.1:0-5462 GCA_964522035.1 uncultured bacterium | reverse complement strand
TCGGTTATTAACAAAATTTACGAAATGGATCGGCCTGAAAAAAAACTGAACGGCCAATAGCCTGACTGGTTTATGCCGTTGGCATTCAAATTGCGTATATTTCCCTGGGGGATATCTGTCTATGAACTCTCAAATACTGAAAAAGCGGGTAGCAGGCTTTACCCTTATCGAGATAATGATTGCCAGTGCTGTGTTTTCGCTGTTCACGGTCGGGCTTTTCGCTTTTTATCGAATGGGCAGCAACATGTTTCTTACCGGCAGCTGGAAACTGACCCGTCAGAAAGAGGCCGAAAGGTTCCTGTCGATCCTTAAAGAGCGCATAGAGCAGTCGGCGAATGCCACTTCGATAAATCCGACGGCGGCAAATCAGATTACCGTTTCACCATGCCCGTTTCTGACTCTGAACAACAACACTCAGGTTGCCAAGATTACCGCCAATCGGCGGATGATGCTTTTTACTGTTGCCAAGCCCGATACGACATATCTGAGTGCGGCCAACAAGGGCGTTATTGTTTATCACTGTCTGATGGCAGTTCCGGCAGAAAAAAATCTTTACACTCTGCATCTGCACGCCAATACACAGGATGTCGCATTCGGCGGCGTCGATTATTTCAACACCACCGCCAATTTCAAGCCTAACCCGGCGGCTTTCAGCAATTTTAACAACCGTTTCGGCAACACCCCTCAGAATTTTGGCCTCGGAACCGTTCCTTACACATATAAGCTTACCGACGTCGCTTCGGCGACGATTTCATGGGGTCTTGCCGATCCGGCTGCTGCCGGCGGCGAAACCGACAAGGTCGTTGGTATCAAGATTCGCATGCAGAACCCGAAGCACCCTGAAACGATCGTAGATCACGGGGTTCAGGCCAAACTCGATATGGCTGTTCCGATGCAGTCTTTCGCTCTTGGAGGCTTCTGATGAAAAGGAATAACAGAAATACTGGTATGACGCTGACTGAAGTGATGCTGGCCATGGCATTGCTGGCATCGGCTTTTATTCCGATTATCGGGGTTATGGGCACGTCTATCAAGGCTACTGATAAAGATGACCGAAATATCAAAGCTGTCAATCTCTGTCAGGAAAAACTCAACCGCGCTCTGCAGTTTCCTTTTACCTCTATTTCAGTGGGCACGCATGGCGGCGCAACTGCCAAAATCCTTAAAAGCAATGCTGCTGCCGGTTCAATAAATCTGGTTCTTGGGCCTGAAACGATCGACGGTGTACAGTTTACTTCCCAGCTCGACGTGTCTGATGTTCCTGTCACTTTCCAGGTTCCCACCTATGATCCATTTGCAAAGGGCGAACAGCCGAATACCCCGGCAAACTGGGGCTGGACCAACCAGAACATAAACTTTACGAACGTATATCACAAATACATTCTTACCGTCACCTGGCAGGACAAGGGAAGCAAGGCCAACAAGTTCTATACGCTCGCTTCGCATAAAGCAAAGATCCGGAGATGACCCATGAAAAACAAAGGTAATCGCAGGGGTATGGCTTTGATTCTTGCTCTGGTGTTTGCAGTGGTGCTGCTGCAGATGGCTATTGCTTACAGTTCGATGACCCGCGGGTCTAAGCCGCAGACCGTTCAGATCGATGAAAGAATCAAGCTCGATTATCTGGCCCATGGTCTGACAGAACTGGCGCTGCTCAAATTTCAGCTTTACCCCGCTGATTTCTATGCCTGCTGGGAAGCCGCCAAAAAAGGGCAGCCGCAATATCTCAGATCTTTTACCATCAACGCTCCTGAATTCACGATCAACAACTTCAGTGAGTCCAACTCTTCGTTCAATTCAGTTCCGATCAATATTCAGCTGGCCAGTATGGCCATTCTGACCAATGATAAATGGAAGACCGAGGCGCTTTTTATTCAGGCCGGCGCGGCATACACCGACCAGTATGGTCGTAACATCGCGAAAGAAGCCGTCAGACTTGTGTCGCTTGAAAGAAAGCTAAATAAATAACGGGGGAAAAGAATGAATCCGGGTCTCAAGTTACGCCTTTCAGTTACATTAACTGTTCTGCTGTTCGCCGCTTCAACTTCTTTGTTGGCACAGCGCAGCAGAGATATAGCCTACATTGGCAAAATAAATCTTAGAGCTGTGGTCCTCCTGCACCCGGCCATGACTTCGTATGATGTTGAGCGCCAGGCCTTCAAGGTTGACGCAGGCAAAGTGCCGCAGCAGCAGATGCAGCAGAAAGCCAGCCAGCATCAGGCAACCCTCGATGAGCTGACCGCAACGATAAAGTCACTTCAGGGTCGCCTTCAGGAAACCCACCGCAATTATAACCGGCAGATGGAAGAGCTTTCGGCCCGCTATACCGATGGTATCGATCAGTTGGCGACTGGTCCTGCCGCAGTAAGAAAACAGGAGTTCAGGGTTGATCAGAACAAAGCGGAAGCTGCTTATCATGCTAAGTTGACAGCTCTTGGTGCCCAGCTTGCCACCGCTGAAGAAAAATATGATCGCCTGAGCCGTATTGCCTATACGGTTGGTTTCACCGATCCAGATGAAACCCGCAAAAAATTTGCTGCCATCATTGGAGAGATTCGTCAGTACACCCAGCAGATAGCTACCCAGAAAAATGTTCAGGTGGTGCTCAACACGAGTTTAAGCAGTGTTCTTGCAAGAACCCGTGAAGATGTCGTGCCACCGGACCTCGACTATGGCAGAATTTTCAGTATTCCTTTTCCGAGAGAAATCGCCAACGATTCTGCAGCGGTTGGCGGCTATTATGGCAATGTCACAAGCATGGCTGCCAACTGGCTGAGTCATGGCGACAAAATTCTCGAACCTTTTAAATCGGTTATGCTCGATAATGACGTTTTTATCGGCGGTGTCGATCTGACCAACGAAGTTCTGGCAGCGATCTTCAAGGCCTATAAAATTGATCCAAATATTGGTAACGCGGTAATTCAGTCAGTTAATCTTAACTGAGCGGGTTTTCCTCAAGAACAGGAGGGGTTTATGGTTAACAGTTATGCAAGGATCATGAGAATGGCGGGGTTGTTGCTGGCAGCAATACTGCTGCTGTCACCGGCCACCTTTGCGCTTGCACCAGAATACGAGCGCAATGGTGAATGCTATCTGCTGATCGGCCAGGGGCCGGCGGTCATGAAAGGGGTTTTTCGTCTCAACAACCCCGAAAAAGACAAATACTTTGACCCGTCAAAGCATCTGTTTACGCCTAACAACACCTTTTCGTTCGCGGTCGACCTGAACCGTAATATTTATACTTTTACCGAAGAGGTAGAAGCCGGTTTTACGCTGCTCAGTTCTAAATTGAAAAGACAGGTTCTCGACGGTGTTTCTGCTGACCACTCCGACTGGGGTTATCATGCCTACTTTCATTATGATCACCGCGGCTGGGGCGTTGGTACTAACGTTTATCGCGTCGGCCCTGCCGGCAGAAACATCAGAGGCGCTTCTGCATTCAAGTCTGCAGGCCCTGGCACCTCGATTTCTGCCCCCGCTGGCAATCCTCTGCCAACTTTTACCGGTGCGCTGACCCTTGATAAATATAATGGTAAAAACTGGTATGAAATCCCCAATGGCGCCTGGTATTCAAGCTGGAAAACTGCGGGTGCTGTACATGGTTTCAGTACTTTCTACGTCGTGTTTGGCGACAAGGAAGAGGGCAAGGCCCACAACTGGAAACTTTTCACCTGGGCCCCGAATAACCCGAACCTCGATGCACCGGTTTACACCAATACAGTCGGGAAAGTTGTCGCGACTTCCTATGACAAAAAAATTACCCGCCAGATTTTTGCCGGTTGTCTCGATGGTTGCGGTGGCGCCAGTGGTTCAGGCAGTGGTGTCGCCGATGAAATGACCAACGATCTGGCTTTCATGCCGCCGATCAAGTCTCAGCCTTCGCGTACTTATTTTTATGCACGTCCGAAATACCAGTCAGGGGCTGAAATAACCCTGAACAATGCAAAATACACCCCGGCGGCCGATAACCCCCTCATCGGTCTGCCCGATAATACTGACACTCTCTGGATCGGCGTCTCGATGCGCAATGTCAATTCGGACTATGTTTATACTCTTGGCACTTCTGTAATTAAAGACTGGTATAAACAGGCCACCGGCGTGAACGCTCCGGCGATGAATATATCTGCCGTTGCCGTTTCGAACCAGTGGAATCAGGAAGGTGGTATTGTTTTCGCCTATGACCAGAATGGTAAGATGGTTTACAAGTTTGAACGCAAGGAAAAATCAGGTTCGCCGATTTCCAAAGAGCGCTATCAGGCTATCCCGGTCAGTGGCATTTTGAGCAGCATCGGTGCCAAACCCAACATCGTTATCGACGATATCAAGGCTGACGGTTTTGGTAACATGTATTTCGCAATGAGCCACCCGGCCAAAAGTCCGAGCGAATTTGACCCGCGCTCGACCTTTAATCCGGATGAGGCGATTTATCTGCACAAGGGTAAGAAAAATACTGACGACAACAAATGGCCAGGCTTTTTGATCTTCAAGCAGGGCTATGGCAAAGTCGTTTTTCAGAGCCGCTATGGTAAGATCAGAGAAATCGGCCGCAAAGATTTTGCCGTTCGATATTACAATGTTCCGTTCAATATGGCCATTGCCGGTACAGAAGAACTTGAAGCCAAAGGTCTGAGTCTGGCGACAAAGATTCTTGCCAGCTGGTCGGCTGTAATCGGTAACAATAACGGCAAATGGGATGTGGGAGACTACAACTACGGAACCGCCGGCGCACCCGGCTTTTTCGAATACACCTACGCTGACCCTGGCCAGTGCCGCCTCTCAGTTATCAACGTACCGACTCCAGACCAGGTTATCAGCCTTGGCGGCAAAAAATCGTTTCTCGACATCGTCGGCCCTTATCTCAATACGATTCCGATGCCCAATACTCTTGCCAGATCGACTGCTCAGAATGTCGGTCTGATCAATCCGATGCCCTCATCTCTCTCTCCCGACAAGCTCTACTTCTTCATGGTTGAAAACTACCCGCTGCCAGATGGCACCCAGGATCCGACTGACCCGGATGCCTCTCCCGACTGGGATAAAGATGGTAAGCACGGTGGTTTCATCACTTCGATCGTTAATCCAGAATCTTCGACCAAGGGTGGTAAGGTTTTCTACCGCTGGAGAACCTGGCTGGTCGAAGATCTCTACGGTAACCCGGTATGTAAAGCGCTTGAACCAAAGCCGCCGATCAATACCAATACCGGCATGAATCATTATCACTATTTTTATTCGCCGGTGCCAGGTAAATACATCATGACCTGTCAGGTCCTCTACGACTGGTATGATTATGACCTGCTGACTTTCGGCAGTACTATCGACGATCTGCCCTCGGTTCTCAGAAAGGGCGAAAAGGCTCTTCCGGTTAAATCCGGCACTTACGACCAGTATTCTGGCGTTGACGCTCTCAATGCAATCATGACCAAGGCTGACTTCAAGTTTATGGCCGCTTCGGCTTCGACCTA
>CAZFUG010000308.1:0-5535 GCA_964522035.1 uncultured bacterium | reverse complement strand
AGATGATCTATTTCCCGCGCCCCGAACACGCCATCATCAAATACGGGGAAAGGGAACTGCATTACTCCGTGGCCATTCCGGCCGGCGAAGGCCGCTATGTGCTCAACCGCCTGACTGGCAAAATCAGCCTGATGCGCGGTCCCAGCATGTTTCTGCCAGACCCGCGCGTCGAAGTCATCGTGCGCCGCTTCCTTGAGCCCAAGCAGGTTGCCATGATGTTTCCCGGCAATCAGGAAGCCCTTGATTACAATACCCGCCTTAAATCAATCGCCAAGGCCACCGGCCGCGATGAATTTCTTACCGAAAGCGATCTCAAGCGCAAACTCGCCGCTGCTCCAGCGCCTTCCATGGCCTCGCGCGAAGCCCCGGCCGAGGGCTTTGCCGGTGATGATTTCACCCGCAGTTCTTCTTTCACGCAGCCGCGCACTATCACTCTCGACACCAAATACGAAGGTGCTGTTTCCATAGATGTCTGGACCGGCTACGCTGTGCTCGTCGTCGGCCGCACCGGTGAACGCAAGGTAATCGTCGGGCCGCAGACGGTTCTGCTCGAATACGATCAGGCGCTTGAAGCCATGGAACTCTCGACCGGCACCCCGAAAACCGATGTGAAAACCATCAAGACTGCCTTTCTGCGCTGCATGCACAACAAGGTTTCTGATCTGATCGAGGCCGAAACCAGCGATCTGTGCCGGGTTCACATCAAGCTGTCATATCGTGTCAATTTCGAAGGCGACCCGGAAAAATGGTTCAACGTCGAAAATTACGTCAAGTTTCTGACCGACCACATGCGTTCTCTGATTCGTGGCGCCGTCAAACAGTATAAAATCGAAGATTTCTATGCCAATAACATCAGGGTCGTCCGCGACAGCATTCTCGGAGTTTCGACGCCCGAAGGCAAACGCCCGGGCCGCAAATTCGACGAGAACGGCATGCGCATCTACGATCTCGAAATTCTCGATGTGAAGATCGGCGACGAAACCATCGAAAATCTGCTGGTGCAGGCACAGCATTCGGTAGTTAAGCAGAATCTTGCCGTTTCTTCTGAAAAGCGCAATCTTGAATACGTTCAGCAGAGCGAAAGAATCAAACAGCAGATCGCCGAAATGAAGTCGCTTACCGCGAAACAGGAACTCGAACTGCAGACCGAAGAAGTCAAGGCCAGCCTGATGCTGAGCCTTGCAAAACTTGAATCTGAAGTGCAGTCGCAGCGCAAGGCTCTTGAGGCAAAACTGGCTAATCAGGAAACTCTCAACCAGATCGACGAAAACGAACTGAGTCGCAAACGCGGAATCGCTGATTTCGAAACTGATGTCGCCCAGAAGAAACTGCAGCTCAGGCTCGACGAACTCAAAGCCGAGGTTGCCGGTGTCGTCGAACGCGCCGGTGCCGTATCACCAGATCTCGTTGCCGCTCTGCAGTCGTTCAGCGACAGGGCTCTGGCCGAAAAAATGGCCGAAAGCATGGCGCCGCTCGCCATTCTCGGTGGCAAGAGCATCTCTGAAGTCTTCGCTCAGTTGCTCAAAGGCACTAACCTTGAATCGGTTCTCAAGCCCAAAACCGCTGCTGCCTCAGGCAAGCCCGAACTGCCCGGCCGCTGAGGATTTTCTGGCTGTGTAAAAATTGAACAGAAAAAAACCGCGTGATCAGATTGCCTGATCACGCGGTTTTTTCTGCCGATCCTGTACCGGTGGTTTATTCAGTAACCTTTACTGGCACAAGATTCAGGGACTCGGCAAGTTGTGCAATTGTCGTTCTGCGCAGTCTTGCCCCAGACTTTTCGAGCAGGTCGAGTGCCACCACAGGTATGCCCATCTTACCGGCCACTTCTTCCTGGGTGAGGTTCAGGCATTTCCGCCATTCGCTGACAAGGACGCGTCCGTCATCTTCGAGGTTCATTTGACTCAGATTTGCTCCTTCTATGTTGGCTGTCGATGCTTTGATTAGATCTAGAAACACAGAATAAGGAAGAACCGCATAATCATGACCATTCTTCGAAACCTTTTTATGATCAACCTCTTTTCTCTCCATAAGTCCGCCTCCCCCATTTACAGCTCTTTTATATTTGTGAAATAATGTTACAAATGATAGCGAACATAAACCAGCAAAAATCATACCCATTTGCCCAGTTTAAAATACCCTGCCGGTGTTTTGTCGTTTCTGGCAGTTCTATGACGGGCATTATCGTGAAAAATCCCACATTCGGCTGGGTTTGAATGTTGGCAAAACGATAATTGCCTGATTGCGGCCAGATAAATTGTGCGACAAAAATGTCGCCGGTACGGTAAAAATATAGCGCTAAGGAAAAATTCCTTTACGCGATCCTGTAAAATAAATTTGCAGGGAAAAATTCCCGCATTGTTTTTGTGGTTACTTTACCGGTTTGCATTTTTATATATAAAACAGGCATTTTCTGCATAAAATAACAGCAAAATTACGCAGAAATTGTATGTTTTTGCTCTAATCAGTCGAACTTATATTTTTTTGTGTTTTAACGATCCACAAATTCGACGTCGACGTCTCCGAGTTCGATTGTTTCTTTACCTCTCATGAAATAAGCCGTCGAACCCCATGGCCCGCCAATATCTATTTTTATCGATACCCCTGATGGGCAGCAATCGGCATCTACCTCTGACCTGGTTTTATCAGCCGCCATTTCAAGGTATTTTTCAGTTACAGCCGCATTGAAAGTGATAACAAGTTTCTCTGCCATTTTTGATCCTTCTGAAAAGATGAATTCCCTGTCTGACCGGCAATTCTACTGCCGATCAGACAGGATCGAGACAGACATGTTTGTGGTTCCGTTCAGTCCCAGATGATGCCGTCGACGTGGTCGATGCCGAGGCCGGGGGCTTCAGAGACTTTCAGCCAGGGGCCTTCGATTTCGATGCCGCCATGTACCGGGTCGGTTGAGCAGAGTGCCGGGCTGTCGAGGTCGCATCTGGTTATGATGCTTCTGGCGCAGGCGAGGTGGGCGGCGGCGGTCACGCTGATTTTGGTTTCCATCATGCAGCCCAGGAAACACTCGACATTGTGCATTTCGGCGAGGGCGCAGATACGCATCGCACCACGCAGACCACCGGTTTTCATCAGCTTGATGTTGATGTAGTCTGCGGCACCCATCGAGATGATCTTCTCGGCATCGATGGCTGAAAAAACCGCTTCATCAGCTAATACCGGGGTTTCGATGCTTTCCTTGACCATGCGCAGGCCTTCGAGGTCATGTGCCAGCACCGGTTGTTCGAGCAGTTCGATGCCGGTGATTTCTGACTCGATCTCGTGCATGATTTTTACGGCGTCGCGCGCGCTCCAGCCCTGGTTAGCGTCGAGGCGCAGAATTGTCATCGGGCCACAGGCCTCTTTTACCGCCATGATTCTTTCAATATCGAGAGCCGGGTTTAGACCGACCTTGAGTTTGAGAATTCTGAAGCCCCTGTCGATGGCAATTTTGCTGTCACGGGCCATTTCTTCAGGGCTGTTGACGCTTATGGTCAGATCGGTTTCGACCTGGCTGCGGTAGCCGCCCAGCAATCGATAAAGCGGAATCTGATATTTTTTTCCGAAAAGGTCATAAATTGCCATTTCGACGGCGGCTTTGGCGCTGGTGTTCTTAACCATCGAGCCATCGAGCGTATTGAGAGTATCTTCAAGATTGGCGATTTCTTTGCCCTTGAGCTTCGGCAGCATGAATTCATGAATGGCACCGCGCACACTGCCGATCGATTCGCCGGTAATCGGTCCGGTCGGGTGTGCCTCGCCGATTCCGGTAATGCCGGTATCGGTTTCAACTGCGACGACAACCGATTTGATGCTGTCGATGGTGCGCAGTGACGTTTTGAACGGGGTGCGCAGCGGCACAGAGATCAGGCCTGTCTTGATATTAGTTATGTGCATGTTGCTTCTCCGGTTTTACTGTTTCGGGCTTTCGCCAAGTACGAATTCGCGGGCGGCATAGATGCCTTCGAGGTATTTTTTCCCGTCAGAGAGGAAAGTCGCCAGCAATGGGGTTACGAAGACACATCTGGCGGTCGAGCTTTTGAGCTTGCCGTCAGCATCAGGAACCCTGAACCCGGCAAAATCATGAATTATGTAGTAATCGTCGTCGCGTTTGCCCAGATAGAGCATGGCATGGCCGGCCATGTAGATCGGTGTGCCGGCCGGAAGGCGGTCGAAAATCGCCTGGCGCTCTTCGAGAGTCATTTCTTTGGTGAGGGTGTGGGTGATACCCACCGCCTGTTTGCCCTGCTCACCGGCATTGCGCGGCAGCAGAACGCCCATGCTGCGGTAGTTGTCCATGATGAAGGCACTGCAGTCGCGGGTGTTGAACATGCCACCCCATCCGTAGCGCTGCCCGAGAAATTTAAAGGCCTGGGTGATGATGTTGCGTCTTGTCAGTGGCAGATAGCCGACGCGCACGTCTTCGGAACGGGCGATCAGGCCGATTCTGAATTCAAGCTGCCCGTCATTGCCACGGGCCGGCAGTTTCACCACGTAATTGCCTGCGGGGTGCTGGCCGTCGATGTCCATGGGTATTTCAGCGGCTTCGGCAAGGGGAATTCTGGCGCCCATGTCGAGCTGCAGTTCAGAAATTTCAGGGCGCAGCGGGTTGTAGCCGGTAAAAATGCCTTTGCCGGTAACGACCAGAAAATTTTTCGCGTCAAGATAGTCGAACAGTGGTTTGCGTTCAGAAAAGGCCACCGCTTCTGCCGGCAACCAGGCCAGGTAGTTATATGACTGTGCAAGCAGCCATTTTCCATCGGCGCTGGTATGCAGAATCGCCAGAGGCTCGACCGGATAGAGAGCGGTTTCGATGAACATGTCACTTTCGAAGTCTTTCGGTTCCGAGAAGACCCGTTCGGCGGTCGGAAAAGCCCGCATTTCGGTGCGTTTGATGGTAATGCCAAACCTGACCGGGGTGAGGTTGACGATTTTTTCAAGATTGAGCTGTTTTTCGAGGGCGGCGTAGAATTCTTCGCCGACTTCCTGTCCATCGAGATAGCGCTTGCTTTTCGGGCGTGCACTGACTTTGCCGATCATTTCCCTGAGCTTTTCGCCGCTGACTGCTGCGGGATAGGTGCGCAGGTCCTTGAGGGCTTCACATTCCTTGAAACCGCGGCGGTTGTAACGTTCGATCTGGGCCGGGGTCATGATGACGGCGTCAGGGTTGGCGATGCCCTTGAGCCAGAATGATGCGTAGAGCATCTCTTCGCTGACACCGGGAATATTGAGTTCAAACTGTACGAAGTGTTTTTCATCGTTCTGTCGGCATACAGCTGCTGAAGTCTGGGCATAGCAGCCAAAAATCGCCAGAACCGGAACACATATTTTCAACAGGGTTTTAAGTGATTTCATCGAATTTGCTCCGTTAATCAGATCATTGACAGAATTTTGCCAACCAGCAGTCCGCCACCGGTGCCGATTATATAACCGACCATCGACATCAGAACGCCTACCGGTACGAGCACTTCGCTGTAGGCTGCCGCAAGAATCGGTGCTGAGGCAACGCCGCCGATGTTGGCCAGACTGGCGACGCCG
>CAZFUG010000307.1:0-5538 GCA_964522035.1 uncultured bacterium | reverse complement strand
GACGGCTTCGGTTCGAACCGTTTCGACATGCTCACACACCTTTTCGGCCTGCCAGATGCCGAGATCGACCATCAGTTTCTGACACCTTTCGCGAACATCTATTATCATCTGCGCCCGTTCAGCCGAAACACTCTTTTCAAGACTCATAAGAACCGGCAGGCTTGCAGGTCCGGGATTGGTTTCAAAGAGATAAAGGCCGGTATTGAACTGCTGATCTGATGGGTCGCTGGCCAGAAAAGCCGCGATAATATCGCGAACAAGAGCAAAATCGAGAAAGAAACATGCGGCCAGTGCCGGTTCAACCTGCGCCTGAATCTTGCTGTTCAGCGCCAGTCGCAGATTAGCAACGACCTGCTCAGCATCGAATTTTTGCAGAATTCTGATCGCCAGAATCCTGATATGACGGTTCTGAGACTGCAGAAACCCGGCAAGATATGGCAAAAGAGCATCAGAGGCAATTTCTGCAAGATATTCCATGCCCGCCACTATCAGAAACGGGTTTCTGGAGTTGAGAGCTTCAACCGCTTCTGCTGTAAAACTCCGGTCTTCGATACGCAGGGCGGTACGAAAGCCAGAGGCGATAAGCTGCTCTGAGCCTTTACTGCCGGCTCCGGTCAAGTTACCGAATACCGTTCGGAATTCAAACATCTTTTCTGCAGGCCAGCGGGCAAGAGTTCGATGCTTTTCAACCTCTGAAAGCCCGTCAAAATCTGCGGCAGCAAACGTCACAGTCGCAGTAGCAGACACCGGTTCAGAAGAATCAGACCTCTGCAGACGTGCAAAGTGCTGCCTGAATTGTGAGTTTTCCTGCTTTTCTGCTTCAGACATCAAAACCTTTCTGAAAGTTTCATTCTCGAGAACAGCCAGCACCTGCTCGTCAAAACCAGGGTCAGAAGTCTGTTCGGCCGCATTATAATGATCGACGATCCTGTGGCAGTGAATTAAAACTTTTCTTTGATCGATAAAGCTCTGAAGACGGTTCTGGAACTCAGAAAACCTGTCGCCAAGTATTTTGGAACTCTCAAGGCTTTTCATGGTGGCCTGCAAGGTCTCTCTGATAAAGTCAGCACGGAGACCAGAAGCTGATTCCAGCATGGCCCAGAGACGAAAAGGCGAATCTGTATCGGGGTTTGTAACAAACAGAAGCCCGATTTTTTTCAGACGAATCGGGTTGGCCTCAGTGGCAAGAGCCTTCAGAAGCGATTGCCTGACCTTTTCAAAAGGCAGCTGAAAACAGTTCTGAATGGCCAGGTCTCTGGCATCAGGGTCTCTGCCAAGAAGCATCGATTCGAGTTGTCTGACCGCCATCGGCTCATCGAGCATAAAAAGGCTTCTGACCGCAAGAGCTCTTACTCCGATATCTTCTGTTTGCAGCAATTCTGGAAGAAACTCGGCAAGAAACACCGGCGCATGCCTCATAAGCACAGATAGCGCGGCCAGCCTGACAGCGTATCTGCCATCAGCAACGAACGGAGCAAGACGGCACAACTGCCAGTCATCGAGATGGTCGCCGAATTTTTCTATCAGCTTTGCGGCAATTACAGAGTCGGTTTCGGCAGCTAAAAAACTGTCAAAATATCTGACATTAGCCTCGATCAGCGATTCATCGATCTGCTCCAGCGTGGCAAGACGCTCAGAATCAGGCAAATCAGACCATTCTGAAAAGATGCAGGGTTGAGGTAATGTTTCAGGCGACTTATGCAATCGATAACCCGGAATATTTGAAAGTAATATCTCAGTTTACCTTAACAAATCACTGTTCGCTACTGATTCGCAGCCAAAAAAAATAAAAAACTTCGGTCGTTTTGTCTCGTAATTCGTTGTCTGAAAAAATTCGTACAAATCAAACTGTGCTTCTGGTAGCATTTAAACTCTGGATTTTAAATTTGCTGAAAACTTTTTCACCAACACCCTGTAATTAAAATGGAAACGACAACTCTGAGCGACTCGGAAATCGTTGCGCTGGTTCTAAGCGGAAAAACCGATCACTTTGCCGTTCTCATCGAAAGATATGAACGACTTCTGGTCAGTTTTCTGCTCGGCCATGTTTATCGGGTCGCAGATGTTGAAGATATCGCTCAGGAAATATTTCTCAAGGCTTTTCGTTTTCTTGGCACTTTTGACCTGAACCGCAAGTTTCCGGCCTGGCTGACCGGCATAGCCAGAAACCATCTGATCGACTACTATCGAAAAGAGAAGGGTACTGCCCCGGCTGGTGATGAAATCATCGAATACATCAGTCAACAGAAACAGGAAAACCGGATCGGCGACCCTGAAGCCGAGCTCGATAAAAAAGAAAACTATCGGGAAATACTGACCAGTATCTTCGCTTTGCCCGAGATAATGAAAGTGCCATTTTTATTGCGTCTGGTTCAGGGTCTTTCGTATGAAGAGATCGCAGAAGCTCTTGACCTGCCGCTGCAGACTGTCAAAAACCGAATCTTCAAAGCTCGTCAGCGACTGCGCGAAGAACGGGAAAAAGGCAAAATATGAACTGTCTTAACGAAGAACAACTGAATGCCTACCTCGATGGCGTGCTGAGCGCATCTGAGACTGAGTCCTGTCAGAAGCATCTGTCAGACTGTGAAAGCTGTCGTCAAAAAGTTGCCGCTGCGAAAGAAATCGAAAAAGCTGGCGCACCACTGAAATCGCTGGTCGGTGGCATAAAATTGAAAGACTCGGTTATGGCACAAATCAGCAAAGAAAATCTGCAGCCGGAAGCATTACCTGCACAAACCACAAATGCTTCAGCCGCACCGTTTCAAAGCATTCTCAGATGGTGTCTGGCTGGCGCTTTTCTGGTTGCCGCCGGTTTTTTCACCGGCAATCTTTTGCAGCGCCATGACCCGTTAACCACTATTCCAGCCAGATACAGAAGCTTTGCATCTGTTAAAGCCACCTGTCTGAGTTTTGCGGCAAGCATCGACGGTCGGCAGATTCAGACGGGTGACACTGTCGATTTTCCGACCATGCGGCTTTCTGAAATAAACGGCAACTTTGATTTTGCCCCCGCTTCAGCGACAAATATGCCAGGACTGGTCTGGAACGGCAGAGCAACCATCGGAATTGCTGAAAACACGCTTTTCTGGCACGAAGGTGCCGGCGACATAGAAGTCAAACCTGGCTCGGAGCTTAAAATACATCTTGTCTCGCACATAATAGCCGTTCAGAGCGGCAAAATATCGCTTTCGGGCAGCAGAAGCAAAAGGCTGGCGATTACTCTGCGCAGCGGCACAGCAACGGTCAGAGGTCGAAATAACCCGGTTCAAATGCAGATCGGCCAGGAAATGACTCTGCAGAACGGCATTTTCGATCAAACAACCCCGGATCTTGCGCCAATGACGCCACAGCAGGTATCCGAATCACTGCAAAACATACCGCCGGAGATTGTGGCTTCCGAAACAGAAGTCGTAAAAACTGAATCGGCATTGTCTCCAGCGTCAATTGCAACCGCTTCACAAGCAACAGGGCTTCTTGCCAGCGACAGCAGCGACCTGCCGGTTGCCCCGCCGGAAAATGCTTCAACCCCTGTTATCACGCCATTTTCCGTACAGCCTTTGATTCCTCACGGTTCAAACTGACGGCAAAATCGAAGTTGCCGGTGAAGCCCCGGGCAGCCAGTCCCGCGCCGTAATGGCATTCCTGTTTCTCTGCGCCACACTTGCATATTTCGCCATGCGCAAACCTGTAAAAACAGAATAAACTTAAGAAATCAGTCATAATAAAACCCCGGGCAGTTAATTCTGTCCGGGGTTTTGTTTTGAAAACTTCTGCTTTTGTCAGGGCTGCACGAATCTGAGGAAATCTGAAAACATGCGGTTGATGTATTCCATGGCGGCCGCCACCAGATCACGAATTTTTTCGATTACAGCTTCAGATTCTGTTGTTGATGAAGTGTTTGATGAGTCGGAAATCTCAGAACCATTGTCATCACTGCCGACATCATCTTCGTCACTTTCTTCGACCACTGTCTGGCTGTCTGCTTCTTCGTAGGTTTCATCTTCTTCGGCTGACGTATCTTCAGCGTCTTCTTCATCCTGGTCAGATATCAGAGAATCATCGGCCAGACTTTCGCCATCATTGGCAGGATCAGTAAAAACCTGGCCGGGAACAGTTTCTGTCTCAGGCTGCTTCTCGTCTTTGCCGTCTGAATCTGCTGGCGGCGTATTTTTAGGTTCGTCTTTGGGCTCATTTTTTGGTTCTTTTTCAGGCTTTTCCTGAGGCTCTTTTTTGACCTTGTGCTTGAAGGTGCGGTCATGTTTTTTGGCATATTTGCCGGTTTTGCCGTTAAAGGTGCGAACCACGGCCTTTTCAGGCGACAACTTGATAATGCGCATCCAGGCAGAACTGTCCTGTACTGCCGGCACGTGAATGTTGGTAATGTGATCGACTTTATTAACCTTCGCCGAAAAGCTGCTTGAAGAAGGCCCCATGTGGATATGTCCCGAAACCCAGAGAAACGCCTGCGGGTTTTTTTTGAGAATCTTGCGAATTCTGGCGGCCGGCTGTGCGGTTGCCTGCAATGGCGGCAACCCGCCTTTTCTTACATAACTGCCAAGCAACGGGCCATGACAAAAAATTATCGTTGGCGTATCCGGATTTTCTTTAAGGGTGTTCTGAAGAAATTCAAGGGTTGCATCAGAAAGTCTGACCAGGCATTTGGCATCCAGGGCATCGTTTGGCAGAAATACCAGCAGGTGCCCACCCATCTTTTTTGTGTATCTTATCCCTTTTTGTTTAAGCAGTTTGCGGAAACGTTCGAGCTTGGCTTTGCGCTCTTTGGGGGTATTACGCAGTTTCGGGTTTTTGGCATTTCTGTCAGGATTGTAATAATCCTTATAGATGATGTCATGGTTGCCGGTCACCGCCATAACCGGTTTTTTCAGAGTATTCAGGGCTTTCAGAAGATAAGAATACTCGGAAGGCGAACCTATTTTTTCGACTGAGTCACCGGTAAGAACGAGAGCTGAAACGTCTTTTAGGTCGTTGATCGCTTTAAAAGCTGAGATCAGGCTACCATGGTTCCAGTCTCTGGCATGCAGATCGCTCATAACTGCGATCGAAGTGCTTTTGAGCGAGTCGTCAGCGACATTTTTGTCGAGCTGTGGCTTATTGAAAAGAGCTTCGCCACTGTCGAGAGAGCTGCCCTGTTGAATCGTTACCTTTTCATCTGCAAAAGGGTTTACCGCTTCGGCCGGCCAACAGCCAATAACGACCAGAAACAGAAAAACCAGTAATGACCACCGCAACGGTTTGCCAGGCTTCATAAAAATCTCCTGAAGTTTTCAGAAAATCGTACACAACAAGTATACTCCACAAAATTCCGGAAGTTTTAACAGCTTACAAACGAGGCATCTTAAACAGCAGCATTTTGCTTTCCAGATGCATTATAACAGGCATTGAAGAAATGCCTGACAGAACACTCTACAATTTCATTTCAGCTATTGATTCCTGTAAAATTAAAATCTGTTTGACCGGTTCGTCGGCCCGGTCTATCAGTCGGGTTGCTTTTTTGCTGACAGGAGGTCAGCGATACTC
>CAZFUG010000306.1:0-5553 GCA_964522035.1 uncultured bacterium | reverse complement strand
CATTCATCAACGCAGGCCATAACTGACCGACCCGGTTCACATTATCACAAAAACGGCAGTTTATGAACAACATAAGAAAAAAGTGCCGGGTTCTGATACAATAGCGCAGCGAAGTTATTGACTATTGTATCAACAAAGCTGAACCGGTTTGCCGGCCCGGTCTATCAGTCGGGCTGCCTTGTCTCACAACTGTTCTACTTTCGAGTTGCAGTAATTAATAAAACAGCATTAAAGCGGCATTGCAACACTGGTTGCCGGAGCCGCAATACACACAACCGGAGCTCATCTTGCAGACCGCCATCTATAAGTTTCTCGTAATGCTGATTTCACTGGCCGTTTCTACCGCGCCCATAGGCTACCACCAGAGCCAAAGCTCGCCTGCCGGGCGTTTTTCTGAACAGTTCGATGTAATCGTTGTCGGCGGCGACCCCGAAGGTATTGCAGCGGCCATTGCCGCCGCCAGAGAAGACTGCAAAACTCTGCTTGTCGATACCAGGCCCCTGCCCGGCGGTCTTTTTACGCGCGGCTGGCTCAACACAATCGACATGAACATTGGCATCGACGGCCAACCGCTAAACGGAGGCATTTTCGCCGAAATTTTCCGGAACCTTGACGACCAGTCGTTCGATGTTGCGGGCATGGTTAAGATACTTGAAGAACTTATCAGCAGAGAAAAAAGGCTGACTTATATAAGAAGCGCCAGAACAGTTTTCCCGGTAACCGATTCACAGACTCTACCGCTATTCAGACCAGGCCAGACCCTGCACCCCGACACGATCAACATGCCGGAAGAACGTCTCGCCACTGGCAGTATGGCTTTAACAGCAGCGGATGCGCCCAGAACCATCGAGGGTGTCGAGATTCATACCGATCGCGGTCTAAAACTGCATGTTTCAGGGAAATTTGTAATTGACGCGACTCAGGATGCGGATATCGCTGCCGCAGCCGGTGCCGGCATCATCGAATACGGCGTCGACACCTGGGGCTATACGCGAAATATGGCCGCCACCCTTGTTTTTCGCATAAAAGGCATCTCTGACGTCGACTGGCAAAAAATGTGTGCCGGGCTGAGCAACAATGCCTCAGGTAATCTTCTTGGCGGCAAAAAACGCAGCATCTGGGGCTATGGCGACATAATGCGCAGGTATCTGCCAACCAACGCCAGAATAAGGGTCAGAGGCCTGAATCTCGGGCGGCAGAACGACGGCAGTGTTCTGGTTAACGCCCTGCTGGTATTTGCAACTGACGGAACCGATCAGAAGTCCCGTAAAGAAGCCCGAAAACTGGCACAAAAGGAGCTTCCCGAGCTCGAAAAGTTTCTGCGGGCAAACGTTCCCGGCATGCAAAATATCAGCATTTCTGAAACCGCCCCGGAAATGTATATCCGCACTTCGCGGCAGATAAAAACGCTTTACAAGCTCACCGTAGATGATGTTCTCGAAAACCGCGACTTTAACGACCGGATGGGCTTCGGTTCTTACCCGCTCGATATTCAGGCACAGAGCAACGATCATTATGGAGATGTGGTCGGCCTACCTGCGCAGTATGCCCTGCCACTGCGCTGCCTGGTTCCTGAAGGCTTCGCCAACCTTCTGATTGTTGGGCGCAGCGCCGGTTTCGACTCTCAGGCACAGAGCAGCGCCAGAACGATTCCGGTCGGCATTGCTGCCGGGCAGGCCGCCGGGGTGGCTGCGGCACAATGTATAGAATCAGGTCTGACCGTCGAAAAGGCCGCCACGGAAAAAATTGCCATCTCTCAGATTCAACGCCGGCTGATGCAGCAGGGCGTGCATATCTGGCCGAACCCGGCAAAGAGACCGGAGATAACCAGACACCCCGCTTATGAAGGCTTGCTTTTCATGCGTCGGCGCGGGCTGGCATCGGGCGGTTATCGCAATATCTACGGACTCGATGAAAAAATCAGCAGTACCGCGTTTGCCAACCGCCTGGTCGCAATTCTGCCCGACCTGAAAAATGATGAACGCGCCAGAATTTATAAGCTTTTCGATAATGCCGAGACCATAAGCTCAGCCAGAGCAGATGAAATCCTTGCGATTGTCGAAAAGGAATTCATACAATCGGCCAATGCAGCAGATCAGGTCGTGCACGCCAAGGTTAGAGCTGAGAACAAAACTGGCGAAGGCGGCCTTACAACAACCAGAGCCCATACAATTACAGCTAACGACAGGCATCTTACCAGAGGCGAAGCCTACATGCTTCTGATGCGCTGGTTCGAGCGAAAATTTGAACGGGGCGGGCGGGCGTGGTAGCATGCTGAAAAATTACGGAGCGCAGAAAGGTTCTTTATGGAAGTAATCATCAAAAAAGACAGAGAATCTGCAGGCATACTCGCGGCAAAAATTATTGCCGGTCTTATCAATCGCAACCCGGCGGCGGTTCTTGGTCTGGCGACAGGCTCCACCCCTCTTGGTCTCTATAATGAACTCGTACGCATGCATAAGGAAGAAGGTCTATCTTTCAGGCATGTAAAAACCTTCAACCTCGATGAATACATCGGCCTCGATCCGGCCAATCCCTGTTCGTTCTACAATGAAATGCACACCAATCTGCTGAAAAGAATCGATCTGGCAGAAGGCGCCGCGCAGATACCAGATGGCCGAGCCAAAGACATAGTCGCCAGCTGTGAAGCATACGAAGCGGCAATAAAGCGCGCCGGCGGCATCGATCTGCAGGTTCTCGGCATCGGACATGACGGGCATCTTGCCTTCAATGAACCGGGCTCGTCGCTCAGTTCAAGAACCCGTATCAAAACCCTGTCAAAAGTGACGATAAAAGCCAATGCCAGATTTTTTGGCAGCGAAGAGCTGGTGCCGAAGCATGTAATGACCATGGGTCTCGGCACAATAATGGAAGCGAGAGTCTGCATGATGCTCGCTTTCGGCAAAGACAAAGCCGATGCGGTTGCCGCCACTGTCGAGGGGCCGGTTTCGGCTTCGTGTCCGGCCTCGGTGCTGCAGTTCCATCAGAATGCCATCATCATTCTCGACGAAGAAGCTGCCGGCAAATTGCAGCGGCACGATTATTACATCGATGTTTACGAAGGCAAACCCGACTGGCAGCGTTACGAATAATCGCCCCTGAATTTTTGTGAGGTGTGGGCAGCGACCCTGCTGCTGTGGTAGAATGATTGTCTATGATCAACACACAGCGCAAATTCATGCTCACAACTTTTGGCTGCCAGATGAATCAGGCCGATGCTCAGCGTATTCGCGGCCTGCTTACCCTTCTTGGCTACAACGAAACCGAAGATGAATCAGAAGCCGACCTGATTCTTTTCAACACCTGCTGCGTTCGTCAGCACGCTGAACAGCGGCTGATCGGCCGTATCCAGTCGCTGCTCAATGCGAAAAAGCGCAATTCAGACCTGATAATCGGCGTCGCCGGCTGTATGGCGCAGAATATGCAGGGAGAACTGCTTGAAGCCCTGCCGCTTGTTGACCTGGTTTTCGGCCCGAACGACATTGAAGACCTGCCACTGCTGCTGCAGAGAGCGACCAGCGAAAAAACCACCGGCAATTTTGCGCCGCGCGGGGCTTTTGATGGCGAATCGGCTGACGGCATCGTTCTGCATCGCCCGTTTTCGGCGATGGTCAACATTATCAGGGGCTGCACCAACTTCTGTTCATACTGCATCGTTCCCTACGTCAGAGGCCCTGAAGTCAGCCGACCGCTCGACGAACTGACCGCCTTCATAACCGAGCTGGCCGGCCGCGGTGTCAAAGAGATCACCCTTCTCGGGCAGAACGTCAATGCCTACGGCAAAGATCTCGGCATTAAAGAGGGCTTTGCAACCCTTCTCGAGCGCATCGAAAAAATCGACGGCATCAGCTGGGTGCGCTTCATGACCTCACACCCGCGCGACTTCAGTCTCGAAACGGTCAAGCGCATGGCGCAGCTGAAAAAAGTATGCGAACAGTATCATCTTCCGGTTCAGGCAGGTTCGAACCGCATTCTTACAGAGATGAAGCGCGGCTATACAAGAGAGCACTATCTTGAACTGATCGCACAGGTGCGCGAAAACATACCGGGCGTCAGCCTCAGCACCGATATTATCTGTGGTTTCCCGGGCGAAACCGAGGCCGAATTCAATGACACCCTCGGTCTGATCAAACAGGTGCGCTACGAAACCGCCTTCATGTATTACTATTCACCGCGGGAAGGCACTGCCGCCGCAACCATGCCCGGGCAGATCGACGAAGAGATCCGCAAAGCCAGACTGGCGAAGCTCATCGAAGTGCAGAACAGCATCGGGCTCGAAGAGAGTCTGAAGCTCGTCGGAAAGACGTTCGAAGTGCTTGTAGAATCAGAAGCTGCCCGCAATGAAGGGCACCTGGTAGGGAAAACGCGCACCGGCCGCTCGGTCGATTTTCCGGGCAGCCGTGACCTGATCGGCAGTTTTGTCGAAGTCACAGTGCAGAAAGCCCGTAACTGGACGCTTTCTGGCATTATGACCGCAAAGAAAGGCGTTGGCTGAAAATGGCGATACTGCTTCACACCTGCTGCGGGCCGTGTCTGGCCGGGTCTTACCCGCTGCTTGAACCGGTGGCCGGCAAAGGGAACACGGCAGTATTCTGGGAGAATCCAAACATTCACCCATTTGTCGAGCATCACAGCCGCCTGACCTCTTTTATTAAAATGGCCGGGCAGTTCGGTCTTGAATTAATCAGTGGCGACGCCAGCTACGGGCTCGAGAGATTTCTCCGCGAAATCGGCTCAGATTTCGGCCCGGGCCGATGCGCCATCTGTTACCGCATGCGTCTGACTGCCGCCGCTCAGGCTGCCGCCAGATTGTCGTTCGAAGCATTCACAACCACGCTGCTGATCAGCCCGTATCAGAACCATGAACTTCTTATCAGCACCGGTGAGCAGGCAGCCCGCGAAGCCGGGGTAAAATTTCACTACACTGATTTTCGGCCCGGTTTTAGAAGCAGTCAAGAAACTGCCAGACAGAACGAACTCTACCGACAGAAATACTGCGGCTGTATTTTCAGCGAGCAGGAGCGGTTCAGCAACGATAAAAAGTTCCTAAATCCACTGCTGGCTTCTGGCGTTAAAAATGATGACAAGACCAAAGCAGGAGCCTGAACTTGAATATTCGCCGTGATAAAAATAATGAAACAGTCGGACGGACAGGCAGACTCCGACTGCTGATGCTGATGCTGGTGCTGATATGCCTCGCACTTCTGCCGTTCAATGCCGAGGCACGCACCAGCCGCGATCGCAACCAGAGTAGACAGGCTTCGGCAGAGCCGGTTCTGCGCGTCAAACTCGGCGGACTGCACAAGAAAGTTTCTGTCAGGTTCCCCGAAGGTGGCCAGATTATCAAGGGCAGCCGACGCATCAAAAGTCTGCGGCGCAATGAAAAATTCGACTGGGCGGCATCAACTGACGGCAAAAAGAAACGCCGGGTGGCTCACAATGGCGAAACTCTGATTCTGCAGGGATCGAAAGCAATAATCGAACTGAACGGCAAGCTTTACCGCGGGGTTCTGCAGATCAGTTTTTCCGGCAACGGAGCTCTGGTGGTTAACC
>CAZFUG010000305.1:0-5624 GCA_964522035.1 uncultured bacterium | reverse complement strand
TCGAAGAAAATCTCATTCTGCAGGCTCTTGAAGCAGCCGGCTGGAATTATTCAAGAGCTGCGGCAACCCTTGGAGTAACCAGACAAAACCTTCATTACAAACTGAAAAAATACGGAATCCGCAAGGAAGAATGAAAAAACTGGCAACAGCATATACTGTCAGCAGAATGTTATCCGGCAGTTCAAGATTTCTGCCCGGTCTGACACTCCTGATTTTTCTGCTGTTTCTGCCTTTTCAGGCCGGCGCCGACTACGATTTGAGCTACCGGGTCACCAGACTCGAGAACCGTTTGCTGGTAAGCTTTACACAGCCACTGGCGTTTGACCAGATTCTTCTTCCGACTTTCAGTGAAGAACTGTGGGGGCAGGATATCATCTGCCGGGCAGCCCTGATTGAAACGTCAGACCGCCAGTTTATCGCTTCAGCCAGAGCTGACGAGGGCTTTATGGTGTTTCGCCCGGAATCCGTCGCCAGCTCTTCTTTCTACATAACTCCGCTGATTACCCGCACGGTCGGCAATGAATATCCTGGCCGGAACATAAGCAACCGCATTGAATTGACAGCTGTTCAAGCTGAGGTGCGGGCAATCGAAAACCGAATAAGGCAGCTGGTTGACGCAACCATGCAGTTCAACAGAGAAAACCGCTGTTTCTCATGTCATACGGCTCTGCCACTGGCACTGGCTGTAAAAAACGCGGCTGCCATCGGCTATGAACTGGATCAGAACATGCTGCGTACAGTTGGCAGCGACATCGCCAGACTTCAGCTTGCCGACGGGTCGTTCTTTTTCCCTGAACAACCTGCCTATGGCCGAATAATGACGACAATGTGCGCCGGAGCGATAATCAGCATAATGGCGAATTTCAACCCTGACCTGTATGCGAACCTGAAAAAAATGCTGCCACTGTTGAAAAGCTGGCGAAACCCTGACGGAACCCCTGGCTCTGACTTTTTCTTCAGGCCGGTATTTATCGGCCAGCCCACCGCTCTGCTGTTCGAAAGCATTCTGACCGGTGCGGTGTACTTCAGATCTTTTGCCGAAGGCGAACCGGACACACAGCTCGGCAACCGCCTGAGTGAACTCTCTGGCTGGGCAAAAGACCTGAAGAATGAAGCGATTCACCGCCGCATCATCATCATGGCCGGCATGCCGCTGACCTTTCAATTCGCTGAAACGGAACGCCCTGAACTGATAAGAGAGCTTACCCGTGTTATCTACGACGAGCCAGAGGGCAAACGGCGCGACATCAGAGCACTGGCGGTCTGGCTGCTCAACCGTATCAACCCGACCAATCAGCTTTCGCTTCCCCCATTCCCGGCGCCGCAAAACCTTTCTGATCAGATATGGGAATGCTTCGAACAGATAATTCTGACCCGGCCCGGGCAAAAAAAGTCGCCCTGATGGCAAAAAAATTACGGCAGGCTGCCGATAGGGGTTAGAATGAAATTCAAGTACAGCCTTCTTTTTATTATGCTATGCCTGTGCCTGGCATTGAGTCCTGCTGCAGATGCAGCTCCAATGCGTCAGGCCGGTTTTGATCAATATAATCCACCCGACCTGCTCAAAGAATTCGAAATTCTGCGCCGCCGCATCAGAGAAAACCCGCGTGACGTCGCGGCCATCAACTCGATCGGCATAATCTATGCGCGTTCCGGCAGGCTTGAAGATGCGATAAGACTCTGGCGGCACGGGCTGACTATCGATCCGCGCTATATTCATCTCTACAACAACCTTGGTTCAGCCCTTAAACAGAACGGGCGCCGCGAAGAAGCCCGTCTGGTGTTCAAAACCGGCCTGAATTTTTCTGCCTCATTCTGGATCAGTTACAACCTCGGCCTTCTCGAAAAAGAAGAAGGGAACCCGGCCGCCGCTGCCGCCTGCTTCAAAACCTGCCTGGCGGGCAACCCCGGTTTTCAGCCAGCGATCAGCCAGCTCGCTGAACTGGGTTATCACGTTCAGATGCCAAGCACGGAACGCACAACCCGACCGTTAAGCCTTGGCAGCTACAAGCCGCCGGTAGAAACCGGCAATATCGATTTTTATCCGCTCTACCCGAATGGCCGGAATGAAGCCGAAAACGACGACAGTCGCGAAGAAACCTATGTCAGCTCGCCTTCGCCAACAGTGCCTGGTCGACCGGCCCGCACGAATATCAGCAAGCCCTTTACACCGCTGACTTCGGCAGCCTGTTCCGAAATAATCGCTTCATTCAAAGCCGAGCCCCGCGACCGTTACATCGCCCTGACTTTTGATGACGGACCACACCAGACCTATACCCGCGAAATCCTCGATATTCTCAGACAGGAAGGCGCAAAAGCCACCTTCTTCGTAGTCGGCAGCCGGGCCGAAACTTTCCCCGACATTTTGACCAGAATGGCCGCTGAAGGGCATGACATCGGCAACCATACCTGGAATCATCTCAATCTGGCGCGAAATTCAGCTTCTGAAGGACTCAGCAGCCTGCGCCGCACCAATGAAGTGATCGCCGGCATCACCGGCCGCAACTGCAATCTTGTCAGGCCACCATTCGGAGCGACCAATTCGAAAGTAAAAAGCATGCTGCACGGTCAGGGCTGGCACGAAGTCATGTGGGACTCAGACAGCCGCGACTGGCAGAACAAAAACCCTGACATGATCAATTACCGGGTCATGAAATCAATCGGACCGGGCAGTATTGTACTGTTTCACGACATTCACCCGGGTGCCGGTCAGATGCTGCCGGGCTTGATCAGAGCTTTCAAAGCGCATGGTTACCGCTTCATCACCATTTCCGAACTGATCCGTCTGACCACCGCCAGTTAAGCCGGTTGTAATTAAAACATCATCAGGTCTATAATCAGGGCATGTGGATCGTCATTCTCAACTTCTGCCTTTTTCTTCTGCTGATCGGCTTCTTCTTTTACGGAATCAAGAAGTGGTCAGGGCTCATTTCAGATTACGAAGAAGACGGCGAAGATGACGACAAAACCACAGAGACCCTGGTAGACGGCTTTCACTATCGCCTGCCGCTCTGGATACTGATTATCGGCACCGGCGCAATTTCACTGGCCGGGCACATTATCAACTGGCTCGGTTTCTAGTCCGTTGTCACACTGGAATTGCATGTTTTTCCGTAATCCCGCGCAGGCGGGAGTCTAGTCTCGACAGGCTTAAATATAATTTTAAACAGCTTAGGTCCCTGCCATCAGCCTTCTCGAGTGCAGGCTTCGCATGGATTAAGGGTTCAGTGGCTGAGATAGTCTTTGCCGTCGGCTGAGTGCACCAGCAATGTCGTTGGCATTCGGGCCAGCATGCTGTTAAAACTCTGCAGCCATTGCTCTTCTTCGCCGCGTGACGGCAGTTCAAAACCGAGAAAAACACAGTCTGCATCGAGAGAATTCAGCTGCAGCGTATCGGCAAAACTGTTCCCGGCCACGACAATTTCGACTTCGGCATTCACCCTGGCCTCGTTGGCCAGGTGCAAAAGTTCATTTCTGGCATCGTCAAGCTGCGTCGCGTCACTGACCGCACGTTTAAGAACAATTCTTGTTCCTGACCACTCCCAGTTGTGAACGAGAAGATGTGCCATCAATACCATTAATGGCCCGTTCTTGTGACCGCGCCACCAGACATCGACGCGCTTGCGCCTTTCAGTATCTGGCAGACCACGGTCGCAGACCAGTATCTGGCTCACATTCAAAAAAGTTGCCTCACGCAGAAACTCGACATAATTCTCCTTAGTCTGATCATTTCCCTTCCAGCCACAGACAAAAATATTCGGGCGCAGCGGCCCATAGGCTGAGCCACGCAGTATCATGCGCACTCCGGCCAGAATCTCGTCTGCCACGACCACCTGTGCCAGAGCCTGTATATTCTTTTCTTTGAGAAAAGCATCGAGCCTGATCTCGGCTGCCGAACGTTCTACTGCCATTTCCCTGAGGTCGCCGAAAATTATGTTGGCAAGAACGACAACCCCACGACCGGCATTGAGCCACACAGCATAGGAAACCATGGTTTCACGCGAACCAGGGTTACCGCTCAAAGCCAGAATAGAAGGACGCCAGTTTCTGGCGTCGTCAGGTAAAGCTTTGAGAAGATACAGGTTTTTCTGAATTCGGCTGTAAAGGTAGCCGCGCCGTGCATCACCGAAAGAAATCGCCATGTCACGCCGGCGCAGATACCATAAAAGCAGAAGCACAACGCCAAAGGCGATCGATGCCGCCTTGTAATCAACAAGCAATGCTGCCCCAAAACTGCCGATCAGCCCAATCAGAGACAGAGACCAGTGATACCAGCGAAAACGCGGTCTAAAAGAAGGGTTGGCTGAATATGACTCGACAAATGCCGCCAGATTAAGCAGTCCGAAGGTAAAAAGAAAAAACATACCCATAATCGCGGCAATCGAATTGAGAAAGACGCCACCCGAACCGTCACCGCCGATCCAGAGCAGGGTAAAAGTGGCAATGGCGCAGAAATAAAGCCCCAGATGAGGTTCGTCAGACGGGCCATAGCCTTTGCCGAATGGCCTGAGAAATGGCACAATCTCATCACGGGCAATCGCCTGAAGAACGCGGGGCGCGCCGACAAAGCGTCCGAGAGCGCTTGACAGGGTCGCGGCATAAACCCCGGCAACAACCATAAAACCGGCACCGAAAAGTGCATTGTCGACCATCACATTGAAAGGTTCGCTGATCAGGGTTTCACGGCTAAAACCGCCGCCATAGAAAATAATCTGCAGAAAATAGACCGTCGTCGCAACCAGAAGCGCATAAAGAGTGCCGACTGTCATGCTTTCGCCTGGTTTTTCAAGGTCGCCGGACATGTTTATACCGGCAATAAAGCCGGTAACACTCGGAAAATAGATGGCAAAAAGATACCAGAAACCGGTGGTACCACTGGCACCGGGAATCGGGCCCCAGTTGAGATTGAACTGCTGCCAGCTGAAACTGCCGGCAGCACCGGTGAGATAGATAAAAATCGAACCGAAAAGAACCGCCATGATGACATACTGGGTCTTTATAGCCCAGTCGGCACCAACCCGGGCAATCAGAAACAGCACTGCGGCGGCGATCATGCCGACGTGCATAAAATATGGTGTCATCGCCGGAAAAGCTTTAACCACCGCTTCGGAAAAGCCCAGGAGATAAAATGAAATCGACACCACCTGCGCCGCAAAAAGCGCCAGACCGATCGCACCACCAAACTCAGCCCCAAGAACCCGTGACACCATAAAATAAGCACCACCGCCCTTGATCGACATGTTTGTCGAAATGGCGGCTACTGAAAGTGTTGTCAGCAGCGTGATGAACTGTGAAAGCAAAAGAATCAGCACCGCATTGAGAATGCCGGCTTCACCAACCACATAATTGGCGCGCATGAACATGATCACGCCAAAGATAGTAAGAATACTCGGCGTAAAAACTCCGGCGAAGGTGCCGAACTTCACGGCGCTGGTTTTCCCGGTCGAATTGTCATTCTGCATCTTGTGATTCTCTCCAGAACTCTTTATTCAGGCCATTCTAGCATTCACGGTCTGGTTAGGCAATTTTATCAACCGTTTAAAATCAGCCGGCCCCTTGGAAAATATGAAATTTTGCTTTATGCTGTAGAGGTTAACAATTCACCGGCACGCAGCCACCAAAGG
>CAZFUG010000304.1:0-5647 GCA_964522035.1 uncultured bacterium | reverse complement strand
ACAACCCATTTGCCGTCATGCATGGCGCCCGGGTTGAGGATTTTGCCGGCTTCGTCGTGGCGGTACCAGTCAGGGTGTTCCTGAATCAGCGGGCAATCGATGGCGGTATGGTTGATCACCAGATCCATAACAAAATACAGGCCGCGGTCGTGGCAGGCTTTGATAAAATCGCGCAGCTGCTCGGTCGGTGCCTTGGCTGAACCGTTATCGATAAAAAGCGGATTGAATTTGTAATAATCTTTCGGCGAGTAGAGGCTGCCGCTGAAACCAGGGTAGTGAAAAGGGTTGACCCAGATCGTGTTGAAGCCCATCTCTTTGATGCGGTCGAGATGCTCAGCCCATTTGCTCATACTGCCAACCAGGCGGGGGTAGAGATTATACAGGCGAATTCCTTCTCTGCCGAGCAGCGGGTGTGTCATTTTCGTTCCTCCTCAACTTTTTTGTGCAGTTCTTCGAGCGCCCCAACCATTTTGCTGATTTCTTTTCTGTTGATGCTTTTATAAAAATCAAGTTCGCCATTCGCAGTCTTGAGTTTTAGCAGAATAAAAGTTTCTTCGCCACTCTTTTCTTCGGAAGTGCGTATCCCGAGCCAGTCGGCCTTTCTGAGCCGGTGCTCCACCGCAGGCTCGCGCAGATTCTGATAAAAAGCGAAACCGTCGGCGGTTACCCGGGCGTGCATGCTCTGAAAGGTCAGCTGTTTGCCCATAAACATGAAAAGAACGAAAAAGCCGACGACAAAAAGCAACTCGGCCCATTGTTGCAATTTAACGCCATTATAGGCAAAAAACAGCACTGGCAGGCCGATGGCGGCGACCATCAGAAAAACTCCGGTGCCCATTTCCAGAAGCGGGTAGTAGGTGAACCCAGGTAGCCTGTCTTCGGTTATGACCCAGCGAATCATTCAGTTGCCCTGCTTTCTGACGGGAGCGACGATTTTCCAGTTGCCCTCGCCGGTGATGATCTGCATCTGCATGCCGGTCAGCTCTTCGTAATGCGCAACCGATTTTGCCGGCATCACGAGCAGTGTGTCGGAATCGAGCACGCTTTTGAGAGCCTCGACATCGCTCAATACTAATTCGGCGGCCCGCTCCTTGTCAAACTGAGTGATCCGGGCAATGTTGAAGGTGCGCACCGGGCGGCCGGTATAGAAATACCAGCCTTCGATCATTTCGTCGAGAAGAATCAGCTTCTGCGCCTGGGGAAGGGTGTCGATACGCTTGAGCAGCAGCCATTGGCTGGTCAGGTAGCGATTGTCGCGATAAGGTTCGTTGCCTTTGATACCATGCAGAATGAAAAACATGAAACCCGGCACCAGCATCGCCAGAACCAGGAGCATGCCGGGCCGGCTTTTTTTGATGATAAAAGCCAGCAGAACCAGCGAGGCGAACAGCCAGAAGATGCCGGCAAAAATCGCTGTCTGCGAGATGATTCTGAACTGCGCGAAATTGTTGTAGCCCCAGACAGACATCGCCATGCCGGCGAGCGAGGCAAAGGCAGCGATGCCGATACAATGTCTGGCGGCAGACTCGGTGTCTTCGGTTTTTTGTGAAAAGAAAACCTGTCTGACCGCTTCACCCGTGAGCAGTGCCACGGGAACCAGCAGCGGCAGAGCATAGCCCGCCAGTTTTGAACGGCTGAGAGAAAAGATGACGAGCGGAATACCAAGCCAGAGCAGCATATAAACAGCTGCCGGGTCGGTTCTGAATTCTTTGATCTTCTGTTTCAGAGCGGTTAAAAAGAAGCTGACCCATGGGAAGACGCCGGCAGGCAGCAGAATCAGAAAATAGTAGAACGGCGCCGTGCGTTTGTGGGCGCTGCTTGCTACCCGGTTGACCGTTTCATCGATGAGAAAATAAGACAGCAGCCCTGAATTCTGAAAGGCCATGATCAGATACCAGCCCATGCCGAATACCGCAAAGATACTCCAGCCGATCGGGTCAGAAAAAAGCCTTTTCATTGCCGGTTTCTGGCCGGTCAACAATGCTGCCGGAATCAGCCCGGCCAGAGGCAGCAGGGCAGGGGGACCTTTGATCATGAACGCCAGTGCCGCTGTCAGCCAGAAGGCATATTGCCAGCGCCGACGCTGATTGCTCAGCCAGCTGAAAAAGAAAAGCACCATGAAGGTTTCGGCTGCCGCCAGGAACGGGTCGGTTGTCAGACCTCTGAACTGGGCCTGATAAAACAGCGAGCTGATGATGACGAGGGCGGCAGTCAGCCCAGCCAGGCGGCCAAAAAACATCTGGCCGATGAGAAAAGTACCGACAGCGGTCAGACCGGCTGCGGGCCCCAGAAAAAAGCGGGCGCCGAACTCATTGCTGCCGAAAAGCTGTTGCCCCATGGCACTCAACCAGTAGGTTACCGGGGGTTTGGTGAGGTGTTTCAGACCGTTTTGTCGCGGTGTGAGCCAGTCACCAGAATCTACCATATGCCTGGCAACCGATGCATAGCGGGCTTCTGAGGTTTCAAACAGACCGGCTGTGCCAAGGTGCAGAAGAACCGGCAGAGTGCCGGCAAGAAAAACCAGTAATGGCAAAAGAAGCGGCAAAAATGGTTTCAGACCTTTCCAGCGGTCAATCTTCGCCATCATATTCGCCCGGCTCGTTCGAAATTGCCAGCCCGCGCTTTTCACGGTCGATAAGTACCAGATTTCGTATATAGATCACGAAACCCATCGATTGCCCGAGAATAAATACCGGGTCCTGGCGCTTGATTGCATAGGCCAGCAGCAAAAAAGAGCCGCCAATGCTGAAATACCAGAACGAAACCGGAATAATGCTTTTTTTATGTCGCTCTGATGCTACCCACTGTACAAGAAAACGCATCGAAAACAGCAACTGGCCCAGCAAACCGACTATCAGCCAGAGGTCAAACCTGCTCATCTATGTGATACCTCAGTTTGCGCCATTTCATCCAGCGGATGGCGAGAAGATCGAGAAATGATCTTAAAATACGGTTCCAGACGTTGTATTTTGATACCCCTTTGACTCTCGGGTGGTGGCTGACTTCAACCTCGGCTACCCGGCCGCCGTTCATTTTCACCAGAGTCGGAAGAAAGCGGTGCATTCCTTCATACAGTTCAATAGGCTGTATAATTGAGGCTTTGAATGCCTTCAGTGAACAGCCGGTGTCTTTTATCGTTTCGCTGCTGATGACATTGCGAATCCAGTTGGCGATCTTCGAAGAGGCGCGCCTGATAAAGTTGTCGTTGCGTTTCTTGCGCCAACCAACCGCCGCATCGTAACCGTTTTCAATTTCCTTGAGCAGCAGCGGAATATCGGCCGGGTCGTTCTGCAGGTCAGCATCGAGGGTGATGACGATCTGCCCTTTTGCTGCCTTGATTCCGGCGGCCATTGCAGCGGTCTGGCCGTTATTCTGCGAGAATTTAAGGCCGCGCAAAGCCGGGCAGTGTTTTTTCAGTTCGGCGATGCGCTCAAAACTGCCGTCAGAAGAACCATCGTCGACGAGAATGAGTTCCCAGCTGCGGCCAAGCTGATTCATGGTAAACTCAACCCGGCTGACCAGCTCGTCAACACTTTCAGCTTCATTAAAAACCGGAATCGCGACTGAGTAAACAATTTCACTCATAACAGCACCCTTATTTTTTTTGAGAGTCTAACACAAAATCCGCCCGCAAAAAACCTGATCTTGATAAGTTTTGTGCCCTGACGCTATAATTATTCGGCCTGATTCGAACATATTTCAGTTGCCGCTGTATTTGAGATCTTTGAGAGTTGTCTGCATTTCTGCGCCTGCGCCGCTGATGGCAAAGCCGGAATTTCAGCTGGTCGCGAACAAATCGAAATAATTGTGTAAAAAACAGAAAAAATTAAATTTCAGGGAAAAATATATATGAAAAGCATCAGCTTCGGAAAATATGAAGCGGGCATTCTTGCCGGAGTTCTGGCATTTTTGTTTCTAATTCTGGCATTCAGGCAATATCGCCGCAAATCCCTTTCAGACAATACAATGACTTCACGCATCAAAAGTATTCGTGACAGAATGCCGGAAGGGATTGTCGAAATAAAGGGCCGGGTTGTCTGCGAAAATCCCCTGACTTCAAGGTTATCAGGTGTAGAGTGTGTCTATTACAATTATCATCTGCGCGACTACACAGCTGAAGGTTCTGTTTACAAAAACAGCCAGGAAAGAGGCTTTTCCTCAGGCGCATCACTCGCGAGTGCAACTTCCGGGGCCGGCGAAATGTGGGCCGATTTCGAAGTTCAGGATTCAACCGGTAAGATAAAAGTTCTCGGTCGTGGCGCCGAAGTCTGTGCCCGAAAAACCTGGGACGGTTTTTACCGTGGCCCGCAGGGAGAAGTCTCTGAGTTGCTCAACAAAACCCTGAAAACTGAACGCAAGCTCGATAGAAGCTGCAAAAGCGATCTTGGCGAAGCCTTCATGACCTTCATGCCAAGGCAGAATACCGGTTCGGCTCTTCTCGCAACCAAGGTTTCCGAAGAAATTATTCCGGTCGGCTGCCAGATATACGTTCTTGGCAAGGTTACAGAAATTCGCGGTGAACGGATTATCATGCGCGACGACGCCGGCGGAACTTTTCTTATTTCAACCCTTTCAGAGGATGAGCTGGTCGGAAAAATATCGCGCTGGATGTGGGCCTGGTTCATGTTTGGCTTTCTCAGTCTGATGGTTGCCGCAGCTCTGCTTTTTCCGTTTCTGAAAAAGTAAAACCCCCGCACGCGGCGGGGGCTGGGTTCTTCTATCAGTGATGCTTCTTAAAGTTCCTGATGGGCTTTGAGAAACTTTTCCTGTTTATCGAGCATTTTGCTGAGGGAGAGGCCGACTTCTTCTTCATGGCCATCCATTTTGATGAATTCATCGGCAACTGTACGGGCTTTGGTCATGTCTTCGGTGGTTTTGATTTCGCTGACCATTTTGGTGATTTTGTTTACGGCTTCGATGATGCAGTTTTCGGCTTCAACCGGGCTGATAACTGAGCCGCCCATCTGGCTTGATTCCTGCAGAACCGCTTCGAGTGAAGACCAGGTCCACATCTGCTGGCGAAGCTCGGCGACATCGAGAGCGAAGGCTGAAGAGGCAATGGCGAGAAGGAAAACGACTGCAAAAACTACCAATTTTTTTGTTCTGAACACTTTTTTTCTCCGTAGAAAATTTTGTTGCCCGCATTAAAGCAATTTGTGTACCAGTTTTAAAAGTCGCACCAGACAACAACTCTGGCTCGCGATTGTGAAAAAAGTGACAAAAACCTTGCACCCGGCTGCCGAAAATTTAAAAGATGCCGGAAGTTTAACGCGACTGCCCTTACCGGAACCGAAAAGGTGGTTTTGTCATCGACTGTCTGATAAACTGGATTCTTGAGATAAATCCTCATTCAGGGACCTTTTTAAGTGTCAGAGACTGCGCGGCGCCGAAAATTATTTTTTCCGTATTTTCTTATTATTGCGCTGCTTTCAATTTCTGCCGGCATTCTCGGATCAGGCTGGTTCATATTGCAGAGTCGCAGGCAGCAACGACTGGCCACTCTAAGGGAAGATGATGCACGCCGAATTCTCGGCATCATGGTCGACGGCTCAAAACTCGAGCCATATCTTACGCGCACCGGTGCAGGTCTGAAGACACGTCTGGCAAAGATGTCGGCCGCCCGCGATGCATTCAGAAACCCTCATGT
>CAZFUG010000303.1:0-5654 GCA_964522035.1 uncultured bacterium | reverse complement strand
CTTGGTCCCAAGCCTCTGCGCATCGAGGAAGAAGAAGAAGTTGAAGTCAACAAGCAGATAACCATCATCAAAACTGCTTCTCCGAAAAAGGAGACTCAAGCCCCAATCAAGAAAAAGAGCGTCAAGAACAAAACCAACCGCGCTCATTTTTCGAAGAAGGTTCAAGCCGAAATGCGTGAAGCTGAGCGTCAGACCGAGGCAATTCTGGATCGCACCGGAAAAGCCGACAACCTTGAAGAAGACGAAGATTCCCTGCCGAAAGTTCTCGTACCTACCGATATCACTGTCAGTCAGCTGGCCAAATATCTCGAAGTCGATGCAATTGCCATCGTCAAGAAGCTGTTCGGGCTTGGCGTCGTCGCCAGTCTGAATCAGCGCCTCGAAAACGAACAGATGCAGCTGCTCGGCCAGGAATTCGGCAAAGACATAATTTTCACCGAAAACGTATTTGAAATTCAGGATACCCCCGACCAGGAAAGCGATCTCAAGAAACGGCCGCCGGTCGTGACCATCATGGGCCACGTCGACCACGGCAAAACCTCTCTGATCGACTATATCCGCAAGGCACACGTCGCCGACAAGGAAGTGGGCGGTATCACCCAGCATATCGGTGCCTATCAGGTCAAACTGAGCAACGGCATCATCACTTTCATCGATACCCCTGGCCATGAGGCGTTCACCGCCATGCGCGCTCAGGGCGCTCTGGTCACCGACATCGCAATTCTGGTAGTTGCCGCCGATGACGGTGTGCAGCCCCAGACAATCGAAGCGGTTCACCATGCCCAGGCCGCCGGCGTGCCGATCATCGTTGCCATCAACAAGGTCGACAAGCCAGAAGCCAATATCGACCGCGTTAAACAGCAGCTGATGCCCTACAACCTGGTTGCCGACGACTGGGGTGGTCAGACCACCATGGTTCCGGTTTCGGCCAAGGCCGGTACCGGCGTCGCCGACCTGCTTGAAATGATTCTGCTGCAGGCCGAAATGATGGACCTCAAAGCCAACCCGACGAAGTCTGGTATCGGCACGATTATCGAAGCCCGTCTCGACAAGGGTATGGGCCCGATGGCAACCGTTCTCGTGCAGAACGGTCGCATTCAGATCGGCGACCATATCATCTGCGGCAGCAGCTTTGGCCGCGTCAAGGCTCTGGTCAACGATGCCAGCGCCCGCGTCAAAGAAGCCGGTCCGGCTTTCCCGGTCGTGGTGCTCGGTCTCAACGACGTTCCGCGTGTCGGTGACAAGATGGCCGTCGTCGAAAGCGCCAAATTCGCCCGCTACGTTGGCGAACTGCGCCAGAAGAAGGCCCGCGAAGAACGTCTGTCGCGCGAAAACCGCATCAAACTGGCCGACCTGTTCAAACAGGTTACCGAAGGTCAGGCAAAAGACCTCAATATCATCATCAAGGCCGACGTGCAGGGTTCTTCCGGCGCCATGAAAGATGCGCTCGAACGCCTGAGCACCGATGAAGTCAAGGTCAACGTCATTCATACCGGCGTCGGCGGCATCACTGAAGCCGATGTCAACCTTGCTTCAGCGAGTAACGCCATCATCATCGGTTTCCATGTCAGACCGATGCCGAATGTCGAAGATGCGGCCAAGGCCGAAGACGTCGAAATCAAGGTATTCAGAATCATCTACGACGCCATTGACGCCGTTAAACTGGCACTCAAGGGCATGTATGAACCTGAATACGAAGAAGAAGTCGTTGGCCGCGCTGAAGTGCGCAAAGTCTACAAGGTTTCCGGCGTCGGCGCTATCTGCGGTTCTTATGTGACCAGCGGCAGCGTCATGCGCAGCACCTCGGTGCGCATCATCCGTGACGGCGTTGAAATCTACGAAGGCAAGATCGGCTCACTGAAGCGCTTCAAAGATGACGTAAGAGAAGTTCACACCGGCTACGAATGTGGTATCGGCGTTGAAAACTACAACGACATCAAAGACGGCGACATTCTCGAATTCTTCCGCCTTAAAGAGATCGAAAGAGTCATCTGACAGGCGTCAGGCGGCATTAAACGCAGATGGTCGTGGCAATCGGCACCTTCGAAATGCATTTCCCTGAGGTTCACAGCCTCAAGGAAAAGCGCCACATCCTCAGAAGCCTGATCGACCGGGTCAGAGCCAAATTCAACGCCTCGATCGCCGAAGTTGCCAACAATGATCTCTGGCAGCGCGGTACGGTCGGGGTGGCGATTGTGGCCAACGACCGCCGCCTTCTTGAACAGATGGCGCAGAAAATAGACGAAATTCTCGCTGACCACAGCTCAGTGGAAATCGTCGACACCTATTGGGATTACGTATGACAACAAGAAGACAGGAACGGGTCAATTCACTGATCCTGCGCGAGCTTTCCGAGCTGATTCAGCGGCGCGTCCAGGACCCCCGCGTCAGAGGCGTTCACATCGTCAACGTCGATATCAGCCCTGACTTTCATCTCGCCAGAGTTCTCTACAGCTTTCTCAACGAGAAGGGCGAAATCAAGCAGGAAGACGTGCAGAACGGGCTCGATTCAGCCAAGGCATTTCTGCGCCGCGAACTGAAAAAGACGGTCGAACTGCGTGTCGTGCCTGAACTGGCCTTCTTCTACGACCCGTCGATACAGCAGGGCGACCGGCTTCTCGAACTGCTGCGCAACATCAAGCCCTCAGATTAAAGCATAAGGACGCACCAGATGAATGTTTCATGGCCAAGCCCAGATTACGACCGGCAGATAGACCTGATTTGTGAAAAGCTCGACAAGGCCAGGAACATTTTCTGCATCGCCCACCCCTATTCCGACGGTGATGCGCTCGGCTCACAGCTGGCGCTCTACCACTGGTGCCGCGCCGCCGGTAAAAACTGTATTATACTGAACTTCGACCCGCTGCCCGAACAGATTTCGTGGCTGCGTGGCGCCGAAGTCTGCCAGAATTACCTGCCTGAAGATGTCGAATTCGATCTCGCTTTTCTGATGGAAACCACAGAAGCCAGGCGCATGGGCGAACGCGTCGAATTTTTCAAACGCGCCACCACCACCGTACATCTCGACCATCATATCGGGGTTATCGGCCTGGGCAGCATCAATCTGCTCGAGGAAAAGGCGTCTTCGACCTGCGAGATACTTTACAACATTCTCGAGCGCACTGGTATCGAGCTCAACCGCGAGTGTCGCGAAGCCCTTTATGTCGGCATCATGACCGATACCGGCAATTTCCGCTTCAACAATTCGACGCCACGGTCGCACGAAATCATCGCCAGACTGATTGGCAGCGATCTCGTCGTCGACGATATCTACAAACTGGTCTACGAAAATACCAATTACCACCGCGTCGTCATTCACGGCACGGTAATGGCGCGCACCCGCAGCTTCAATGAAGGCAAGGTCGTCGCCAGCTGGCTGGCGCTCGACGATTTTACCCGCATTGGTGCGACCGAAGTCGATGCCGACGGTGCCATACGCAATCTCAGCTGCATCAAGGGTATCGAAGCGGCCATTCTCTTCAAGGAAGTAGAAGGCGGCAAGGTCAAAATCAGCTTCAGGTCGACCGGCAAAATCGACGTCATGGAAGTCAGCCGCCGTTTCAATGGTGGCGGGCATCGCAACGCCGCCGGCGCCCAGATCGATGGCAAGCTTGAAGATGTGATGCAGACAGTTGTGGCAGCGGTGGCCGAAGCTCTGCCGGCAGGAGACAGCTGCAATGCCTGATGGCTGCCTCGTTGTCTGCAAGCCGCGCGGCTGTTCTTCACACGATGTCATCGCACGACTGCGCCGGGTTTATAAGATCAAGAACTGTGGCCACGCCGGCACTCTCGACCCGATGGCCCAGGGCGTACTGCTGGTTTTTACCGGAAAAGCCCTGAAGCTGCTCAATTTTATTCCGGCCGAGCACCTCGACAAAACCTATCTGATGCGTGTCACACTCGGCGCTGTCACTGACAGTTACGATGCCACAGGCAATATCGTCAGCCGGCACGAAGGCCCGATCGATTTCAGCAGCGACCAGTTGATGACCGCTCTGCGCAGTCTGGTTGGCAGCTACGATCAGGCCCCGCCGGCATATTCCGCAATCAAGGTTGGCGGCAAACGCGCTTATGCCATGGCCAGAGCCGGCGAAGAGGTCAAACTGGCAAGTCGACCGGTGCATGTCACCTCGATCAGGCTGGTAACAGATTACAGCAACGGCGATGGCCGGCATCTGGTATTGCGCGTGCATTGCTCGCGCGGCACCTACGTGCGCTCGATCGCGCATGACCTGGGGCAGAAACTCGGCTGCGGCGGTTACCTTTCGTATCTGCTGCGCGAACGCGTCGGGCAATGGGCATTCACCCAGGCCTGTCCTTTCTGGAAGATCGAAAAAGGCATGCCGTTCGACAAAACCGTTTCTTTCGTGCCTTTTACTGAGATTCTGCCGTTTCCAAAGCTCAAGGTCAGTGCCGACGGCAAGGCGCGTATCAAGAATGGCCAGGCAATCGGCCGGCGTGATATAATCAGCATCGCCACCGACAGCCCCGAGGCTGCCGACAAATTTCAGATTCTCGGGCCAGATGGCCGACTTATCGCTATTTACGAAACCCGTAAAGAAAGCGGCGAAGCGAGAAAAGACGGCCTGAAGCTCTACCCGGTGAGGGTTTTCGCGGAAAATGAAGCTTAAGAACCTGCTGCAGGGAGACCCTGGTATCGGGCCATGCATACTTGGCATCGGCACCTTCGATGGCGTACACCTCGGCCATCGAAAACTGATCGCCGACATTATCGGCTGCGCCCGTGAACGTGGCCTGCCGGCAGTAATCTTCACCTTCGATCATTCACCGCGCAAGTTTCTGTCGCCCGAGATTTTCAAAGGCTATTTGACGACCCCCGAAGAAAAGTTCAGCCTGCTGCTCGGCACCGGAGTCGATTACGTCGTTTTCAGGCCTTTCGACGAGGCTTTCGCCGCCGTCGGCCACGAAGAATTCGTTAAAGACATTCTCATCAACCGACTGCAGGCCGAAGTGACCTTCGTCGGCTTCAATTTCTGCTTTGGCGCCCGCCGGGCCGGCACCGCTGATATGCTCGCCAGCCTGCTCACCGCAAGTGGCCGCGCCAGCAAAGTAATAGACCCGGTCAGAGTCGATAACGAGGTCGTCTCATCTTCGATTATCCGTGAAGCGGTTGCCGCCGGCGACTTTGCACGGGCAAACCGCTTTCTTGGCCGTGAAGCAAGTTTTTCTGGTGAAGTCGTGCATGGTGACCACCGGGGCCGCGTCATGGGATTTCCGACCGCCAACCTGCAGCTCGAAGCGAGTCAGAAGATTCTGCCACCCAATGGTGTCTACGCCTGCCACGCCGACACGCCAGAAGGCTCTTACCCTGCTATCGTCAATATCGGCGTCAGGCCGACCTTCGACCGCAGCAGTCATCTGCTCGAAGCGCATCTGCTGAATTTTACCGGCGACCTGTATCACCGCACCATCAGAATCAGATTCGTGCAGAGAATCAGGGCCGAAAAGCGTTTCCCCGACATGCAGGCGCTCGTCGACCAGATTCACCGCGACCTCGCCGCCCTGCAGAACATAATCCCCTGATATTGTAAGAAAGCGCACTTTTTCATTTAGTTGCGATAATATTCGGTTCTATTCGGCAGCTTCGGCCTATCAGCCGGGTTGCTTTTTCTTCAGCGATTCCTCACTTCGTT
>CAZFUG010000302.1:0-5661 GCA_964522035.1 uncultured bacterium | reverse complement strand
ATCTTTTCAAGCGATCAGAACGGATTCAGGAAATTTTTAACTTCATCAACCAGGATGGCACCCTCAAGCTCGACAAAACGCTGGAACTGCATTATCTCGATTTAACCCGATTCAACAAGGATAAACCGAGAAGCTGCAGCACCCGGTTTGAAAAATGGCTGCATGTCTTAAAATTCGGGCATCTGTATGGTAAAATGGAAACCGAACTCGATGAAGAGTTGCAGGCCGAAGAAGGAGTCTCTGATATGGTCAGTGAATTGAAAAAAATCAACGCCGACGCCGAAAAGCGCCAGTTGATGGAAGCCCGCGAAAAAAATCGCGACGCCCTGAAAATCATCAAAGGTGATTCCTTCACCCGCGGCCACAAAAGAGGCCACAAAAAAGGCAAAATCGAGGGCAAAATAGAGGGCAAGATCGAAGGTAAAATCGAAGGCAAGATCGAAGGCAAGGCTGAGGTAGCCCTGAGAATGCACGCTGCCGGCCTGTCTGATCAGGAAATCAGCGATTTCACCGGCTTTACCCCCGATGAACTGCAGAAACTCTTCTCCCGCCAGTAATCAAAGCCATCATCGCCGAAAACGCCGCCGAGGAATTTAAAAAGCCCGCCGGCACCAATGTGCTGGCGGGCTCTTGTAAATGCTATTAAAAATCGGGTTTCACGAGAAAAGCGAGCGCAGGCGTTTGGTGCCCTGACCGATCAGTGATGCACCGCTTGACCAGATATCTGCGACCACTTTGCCCGCCGAGCCGGCACTGCTGGTGATGTTGCCGCCGACAATGGCCGCGCCGCCGCTGATGCGGTTCCATAAGCCGCCCTGGTTCCAGCGTTCCTGACCCCAGTTGCTCATGTCTCTGCCGGAATTCTTCGCAAAGTTCGAAGCAACGCCAACAATCGCGCCTGGCAGACCAAGAATCAACTTGGTGGCGCCACCGATAGTCTGAGTGACCGAGCGGTTGTTCCAGCCGTTTACGACATCATTGATGCCGGATGCCATGTTGTCTTCGGTCGCGGTTTCAAAGGTTCCGGGGTAGGGGCTTGAGGTCGGCTCACAGGTGCCATTGTTGTCGATAAGAACGTTTGAATAGCTCACCAGGCCGCCAAGAACGCTTTTCCCGAATGGTTTGTTCCAGGAAGTTATGAATTTATCGATCGGCATGGTGTGGGGGCCTTCGTCGCCCCAGTATGAATCGCGCATGCGCATCGAAACGACATTGCCATTTGCATCTGTGTCATAACCAGTTATACAGACCCAGTGGGGCACGCCTCCGCTCGATTCGACCAGCACGATCACCGGTTTTCCTTCATCTATTCTTTTGGTAATGTCTTTAATGCCGGCGCGGTTCTTCATGCGCGCATCGATGCCGTTCGCGCGCAGATATTCAGCAATCGTCGGAGGTGCAGTGAAAATGCCTCTCGGGTTGGATTCCTGGTAAACCTTCTGCGGGTCAGCTTCAATGCCCATGCCTTTCAGAAGCGTGCTCATCGCAAACTGGCCGCAGTAGTTGTCGCCGTCAATATTGATATCAAGACTGTCGTAGCCATTAAGATGGTGCTCTCTGGCATTCTCGGCTCTGGTGACGCTGCGCTGGCCTTTCCAGGGGCCGAGGGTGCGGTAGATGCGGCTCAGATCTTTTATGAGTGAAGGCTCTTCGGTTGCTGAGTTCGCGGCAGCGGTTTCATCAGATGCAGGATCTGTCGTTGTCTCTGCAGGCTTGCTCTCGCTTTTCGCCGGAATGGTCACATTATCTACGGCAAATGGGTTCGCATGAGCGATTGAAAAGGTGCCAAGAAACAAAGCGATCATCAGCAGAAATGAAAGTTTTCTGAACATACTGCCACCTCCGGCATTTTTTATCATTATACCCGGAAAAGGCCAGAAAAGTTTATTGAGTATTTTTTGACCTCGGGGGCAAAATCGTCTTCGGATTTTTTCAAAAAACTGAAAAAAGTTTTTCCCTTTTTCCTTCTGAAATTGATTTACCTGCAGGACCTGTTTTTAAGGCCCGCAAAAATCAGCGGAGGAAAAATATGGCGAAACCGAACACAAAAGCAGTATCGAAGGGCGAGCCCAGGATTTATTCGTTTCTGAACGACTTTGTTTTTAAATGGATATTCGGGCAGGAAAAGAATTCGAAATTCACCATCTGCCTTTTGAATGCGCTTCTTCACCTTGAACGTGGCAGAAAAATCATGGAAGTGACGATTCTGAACCCGTTCAATGAAAAGGAATTCAAAGACGAAAAACTTTCGGTCGTCGACGTAAAGGTTCAGGACCACCAGGGAAGAATATACATCGTCGAGCTGCAGGTGCTTCGCGACCGAAGTTTTGTGCAACGCTCGATATATTATCTGGCAAAGGTTTACAGCCGCCAGCTGAAAGCAGGGCAGAATTACCGAAACCTGCAGCCGGTAACCGCCATTTCGATTCTGGGCTTCAATCTCTTCAAACGATCAGACCGGATTCAGGAAATTTTTAACTTCATCAACCAGGAAGGCACCCTCAAGCTCGACAAAACGCTGGAGTTGCATTATCTCGACCTGACCAGATTCAACAAGAATAAACCCAGAAGTTGCCGCACCCGGTTTGAAAAATGGCTGCATGTCTTAAAATTCGGGCATCTTTATGGTAAAATGGAAACTGAAATAGATGAAGAGTTGCAGGCCGAAGAAGGAGTCTCTGATATGGTCAGTGAATTGAAAAAAATCAACGCCGACGCCGAAAAGCGCCAGTTGATGGAAGCCCGCGAAAAAAATCGCGATGCCCTGAAAATCATCAAGAACGATTCCTTCACCCGCGGCCAAAAAAGCGGCCATAAAAAAGGCAAGATCGAAGGTAAGATCGAAGGCAAAATCGAAGGAAAAATCGAAGGCAAAGCTGAGGTTGCCCTGAGAATGCACGCCGCCGGCCTGTCTGACCAGGAAATCAGCGACTTCACCGGCTTTACACCTGCCGAACTGCAAAAACTCTTCTCCCGACCTTAACTGCTTTTTAACAATATGAACGCGCCGATTCGTCTGGTTATCGACGGCGTTTGGGATATCGGCAAATATTGCGTCAGGCTACTTTGTATATTGCTGGCCTGTATTTTGGTTCAGGAACAGGCTTGTTTTTATCTTTTGCGGTTCTGATCCAGGCTTCTTTGGCTTTCAATACTTCCAGGAGAGCTTCGGCTGGGGTGTGCCCAAATGCGGAACAATGCTGCAGATCTGGGATATCCGCGATATAGCCCTCGTCTTCTTCACTGTAGAAGAGGTTTATATGATAGTCTTTCACTTTAATCCTCCATTTGAAGGTTATACTTCTCAATAAGGGCTATGAACTGCTTAACTTGGTAGCTTTTGGCTTTCCCGCCAATATTCTGCAGATTAACTATTTCAGATAACTCCGTATGAGAAAAATATGGTGACTGACTGAAACCCTGCCGAGCTCAAACCCAAAGCTTTCTACAATTTTTACCATGTCGCTGAAGCTTACATCTCTGGTATTGTTCAGAATTTTTTTTGAGCAATTTCTGTTTCTTAACCATAACCTTATTCTATCATCAGCTATTGTAAAGGTCGAACTTTTCTGTGTAGATCGCTTTTTCTGATAAAAGGGAAAATTCTCACCACTCGCCAATCTGGTATTTACAAGCCGAGAAGTTGCCGCACCCGGTTTGAAAAATGGCTGCATGTCTTAAAATTCTGACATCTCTCTTATTCCGCCCGTAATTGTGTTATGCTCCGTAAAAAACGGAGAAGCTCAAGATATGAACGCGACGCGTCGTCTGATTATCGATGGGGTTTCGGGTGCCGGCAAGAGCCAGACCCTTGCCGCATTGAAAGCAATGTTGGAGCCGGTTTTGCCGGGAAACTTCATATACGAGGAAGAAACTCTCGGAGAATTCATGGGCGAGGAACTGCCCCGCAACGACCTGACAGGCAAAGAAAAATGCTGGCGCCTGGATGCCGTAATGCAGAAGATCGAAGAGGCCGGCAGCGAGCACCAGCCTTACTGGGTGATAGAGCGGTTTCATCCGACATATTACGCGCTCCTGCCTGAATGGCAGCTCTATGACCAGATCGATGCCCGTCTGGCTGAACTGGGGTTCGGGCTGGTTCTACTCAGGCTTCCGGAACAGGAACTGGGAAGGCGATCGCTCTACAGACAAGATCGCGACCCGAACCAGTGGGCCTCCGGCATGATCGAACTCTACGGCATTGAATCAGGCGTCATTGAGGCTTTCAGGGCCTCACAGCAGCGAAGACTCGAATGCCTCGGCAGAACGCGCCTGCCATACATTGAAATAGACACCTCGTCCATGGCCTGGGAAGCATTTGCCGCCAACATATGTTCATTTGCAGGCGTGTAGACATTTTGTGTTAAAATAATATGATAATTCAATTGATTCCGGGGAAACACCGATGATGAACCGTAAAATGACCGGCTTTAACATTAAGTACAAGTCTATGCCATGGCTGATTCTGCTCTTCGGCATGCTGTTTGTCGCCGGTTCTCTGCTGGCACGTGGGCTGACTCATACCATCGCGCCCGAAACGAAGCTGCGCGGCTTTTTCGTCACCAGTTTCGGCGAGCTGCAGGTAATCATGCCCGAAGCGGGAAAAGGCCGGCAGATCATGGTTGCCATCGAGAAAGACGCCGGCGCCGAAGCTGTCGCCAGCTGCCTGCGCGATATGTTTGGCAGCAGAAAGAACGCCAGAATTAAACCTGAACCGGTCGTGCCACAGAACAAATATGAAGAAGATCTGGTTGCAATGTTTCCTGAACTGCAGCTGCTGGTGATCAATGCTTTCCTGCCGCCGGCCGTGCAGGAACGCTTTAACCGCAAACTCGATTTCGGCGGGCCGAACTGCTTCAACACCGCTCTCGCCGCCACAGACGGTATCGACCGCCAGGAAACGCGGCATGTTTCCCTTAATGAATTCAAGGCGCGAATGGGGCTGCTTTATCACGAAGTTTCATCTGAAAACCCGTTGCCGGGCGATGTGCTGCTCTATAATTCTTCCGATCATGCGGCCGTTTACCTCGGCGGCGATCGGGTGTTCCACAAGAAAGACCTGCACAAGGAATATTACTTTCGCATGCCGAACCGGCTTGAAGTTTTTCATGCTGACCCGGGCGAGTGGGTGCCGGGGCCGAATTACTGCGGGCCATATTCAAAGCCCGGCGATACGAAAATCAGCAGAATCCAGGGTTTCCGTCGCGGGGCAACGCCGCTGCAGGCCTGGAACGATGCGGTCATGACCCGAGCAGAATACCCGTTCATCAGCCTCATGAAAACCACCGCCATGAAAACCGCACCGGCCTGGAGCCTTGGCAAGGTCATGGGCTACTGGAGCGAAATTCTCAGCGAGGAACTGGCCACGAAACTCAGCGAATCGATGAAGACCGACGCCGCCGGCCGCCTTCTCTATACCGAACTCGAGAGCGTCAGAGACCAGATTTTTATCTCGATTGAAGACAATTATTTTTCGAGCCCCTACGCCAATGGCGATAAGATCGCGAAAGAGATCTGGTTCTTCGACAACGAATACGCCCGCAGTCTGATTACGGCGCTGCGACAGCTCTACGGGCTCGAAACCGATGAAGAGACGCTGAATCGCGTCAGCCAGACCCTCAAAGCCATCAACGGCGATTCCCGCGGCAAGTCGCTGCTTGC
>CAZFUG010000301.1:0-5698 GCA_964522035.1 uncultured bacterium | reverse complement strand
TTTTTTCTTGTCAACCGGCCTGACGAAGTACATCGCATGTTTTTTGGTCCGGTACCGATGTTTATCTACTGGAATGTCGATCTGCAGCCGAAAGACGGCTCGGGTACCTTTATTTATATTCTTCAGTCGGCTGCTACACTCGTTAAACGTCTGCTGCAGACCCGGTTACATGAGTCACTGCAGACCGGCAGTCTGCAGCCATACACTCTCGCCGCTCTCGAAAACCGCAGCGGCACCTGGTTGCCGGCAAAGGTGCGCGAAAACAGGCAACTGCGCCATTTTGCCGACCGGCTGCTGTTCAGCGACAAACCTGAAGAACTGCGGCTGGCTATCGATGGCGAAGAATATCTTATTCTCGGCCAGCGCAGCATCTTTGCACCTGGCTACAGTCTGTTTTCTTTTTATCCATACCGGCTGATAACCGCGGAAATCAGCCGGCTCCGCCGTCAGATAGTTTCGGCAATCGTCGCTTTCATGCTGCTGGCATTTATGGCCGGCTGGTTGCTGTCTGACACTTTTCTGCTGCCGGTTGCCCGCCTGAGTGACGGGGTTACAGCAATTAAATCACGCAATACCGATTTTCGCATAGTGCCGGTTCAGCATGATGAGTTTGGCGACCTGGCAATCAGTTTCAATCATATGATTGCCGACCTGAAAGAAATGAAGCTGGCACAGGATGTTCAGGAATCATTGCTGCCGGCCGCACCGCCGCAGCTCGCAGGTTATCGCCTCGCGTTTGCCAATCGTATGGCTTCGGCTGTTGGCGGCGATTATTTCGATGTTCTCGTTCCTGATAAAGATACTGTCTGGATTATCATTGGTGATGTAACCGGCCACGGCGTCAGTTCAGCTCTGGTTATGGCCATGGCAAAGGCCATTGTGTATCAGGGCGTCAGAGAAAAACGAGACCTGATCAGTATTTTTGCTGACCTGAACCGCGCTGTTCATGCGTATTTCAGCCGGCCGCCGGTGCGCAAGATGATCACCCTTTTTGCTGCCACAATCGATCTGGCAAGCGGAAAAGGGCAGTTTGCCAACGCTGGCCACAATTTCCCGGCGCTGTTAAGGCCTGATGGTGACTGCATCGACCTGGAATCTGTTCATCTGCCGATCGGTGCGTTGAAAAATATCCGCCGCATGGCTCCCCGTGAATTTGTGATGCAGCCAGGGGATACGCTGGTATTTTATACTGACGGACTGATCGAGGTTACCGACTCCAGAAAAGAGCAGTATGGCTATCAGCGCTTCAAAAAAATGCTCACGGCCCGGGCTGGCCTGGAGCCAGAAAAACTGGCCGTTGACCTGCTGGCTGCCTATGATGCCTGGCTTGCCGATGGCGAACCGGATGACGACGTTACTCTCGTGATTCTTCAGCGGCAAGCAGACGCCTGATGAGAATGAAGGTCAGGTCATCGTCGAGTTCCTGTCGCTGATAATGGCTGAAAAAGTCTGTGAGCAGACGGTCGCGAACCGCGTCTACCCCATCAGCAAGCTTTGCGGTAATGACCGTCTCGACTCTTTCAAGCCCGAATTCCTGGCCCGACGGGTCTGTGCCTTCGGTAATGCCATCAGTGTAGAGCATCAGCATTGCGCCCGGCGCGATTTCGGCTTCGACCACCTCATATCTGCTGCGCTTCAGCGATACACCCAAAGGCAGCGAAGTGTGCTCTATCTGCCGGATGCTGCCGTCTGGACTGCAAAGCAGCGGAAACGGATGCCCGGCGCTGGCTGTGTAAAATCGGCCAGTTTGGCCGTCGAGAATCATGGCGCAGAAGGTCATCAGTTTGCGGCGCTGCAGCAGCTCGAAAATCATGCTGCTGAGGCTTTGCAGCATGGTTTTGAGATCGGTGTCATAGCTGGCAAATCTGAAAACGGCGGCTTTAACCATGGCGGTCAGAATCGATGAGCTTACTCCGTGACCGGTCACGTCGCCGAGGACAATCAGGTAGCGTTGGTCGGGAAGCTCGAACATGTCGGCATAGTCTCCGCCGACGTCGGTGGCCATACGATTGTAGATGAGGCTTTCAAAACCCATGATTTTCGGGCACTCGGTCGAAATGAGACACTGCTGCACCGCCCCTGCTAGCAGCATTTCTCTGATCTCGATCATCATCTGGTTGAAGGTTTGCCCGAGTGCGCCGAGTTCGTCCTGGTTTTCAATCATGAGCCTGAAATTTGTGTCGCGCCGCCGCAGAGCCTGCAGGCCGAGATCGATTTCGGCGATTGGCTGCAGAAAAGTTTTTGACAGGAGCAGGCCGGTCAGTACCGCAATGATAAGAATAAAGGCTACGCCAAGATAAATCTGCGATCTGAGGTTTTCGATGCTGGCATCGATCTCGGCGAGCGGAAACATGCACGCCAGATAGAAACGGTGCAGCTTGACGCCTGGCAGGCAGGTGGCAAGGTATTCGCTGCCCTGAAAATTGATTGCCGCTTCTTCGACTCTGGCACTGCGTATCGATACCTTGAAAAGGTTCCTTAGCTTGTCTTCACGCTTCGGGTCGATGCCAAACCAGAGGTTTTCGCCGGGCAGAAAAGCGGCCAGCTTGAGTGCCGTGCTGCCAAGGCTGTAACGCCGTTTAAGAATTTCGTGCAGATATCTGATGATATTGTTCTGCGCCCCGGTATTGCCGCCGATATAAGCTACCGGACTGCCGGGCTTATCGTAGTAATTCCAGTACCAGTAAAGGCGCGAGCCCTCGAAATCCATGATCTGCAGCCGGCCAGGCTGCTCAAAAAGATTCGAAAAACCAAGAATCGGGTTCTCGAGCAGATTTACCAGAACCAGATCTGACTGGCGCAGCTTGACGCCTTCCTGCTGCAGACGCTGTGGCATGACCTTTTCAAGGCAGATTAGCGACATGGTGCGCCCCATGGCCTTGATCCGGTCATTGGCTTCGCCGATCGAACTCGAATAAAGCTGATTCTGCTGAATGTCGCGCATGTCGAACCAGTTGAAGAAATTGTCTTCGCCAGGCCGGGAGCCATTATAAAGTCTTACTGCTTTGTCAAGCTCTTCATACCCTTTGTTTAGACTGCTTTGCCAGCCGGTGTTACGGTAAAACGACTCGAAAGCGGCATGAATCTGTCGTTCTTTTTTGACAAAGCCAGAATCTATTTCGAGCAGCAGGTCAAGAATCCCGCGCCGGGCTTCGTTTTCCAGAACGGTTCTGCGGTCATGCAGACCATTGTAACCAAGCATGAAAAGGCCCAGAATCGGAAGATACACGGCAAACAGGAAAATGCCGACGAGCTTGATGCGAATCGACATCCAGACCTGTTTTTGCGAGAAAAATGAGCGATACAGATGCAACAGGCCGAGACTTGTCAGAAGCACGGCCGCAAAAATTGTTGCCAGTCGCAGCAGCAGAAACAGGTTGGGAGAAAATGGCTGCCCTATGAACAGAGGGGTTGAGCCGCTGATAAACTTCTTCCATAGATGGTCAAGGTGTAAAAAGGCTGTCTGCTCATCATTTTTGGCGCGGGCGAGCAGTTCTTCAAATCTGAAGCCGGTTTGTGGCTTAGATGGACTGGCTGAGTCTGCTGGCAGCAATACCGGAGTCTCCGGCGAATTCGTCCGGTTGACCATGTCTAAAAGTATGGCGCGTGAATCGGCAGACAGTTCGACAAAAGCTATCAGACCATGTTTGCCGCTTTCAGGTCGCCGGTGGAAAAAAAGACCGGAGATGCCGAAGTTGTCGGTGGGCAGACAGCGGTTGTTTTCTTTTTCGGCTGTGGTTATGCGGAATTCCTTGCCGAGAATGTGTGCAATTTCAGGCCGGCGGCCATGGCGGTTGATGCCTGGTTCGTGATGCAGGGCTTTCCAGAAATACTGCATCGGCGCCTGTGACTTTTCGGGGGCAAGACCCAGATCAATAAATGCGCCGCTGCTGTCAAAAGCAAAGAGCTGAAAATTCTGGCCGACAGCGGTTGCGGTCTGCTGGTAACAGCTTTTTAAGAGATTCCGCAGGTTGGTCTGGTCAGAGGAATTTTCGGGCCCTGAGTGTTGCAGCAGAGGCAGCATCTCTTCCGCCATTTTTTGCAGTCGCGGCGTAAAAAAGGCGCCTGCATCGAGATTGGCAAAGAGATCACGGGCCAGCGCCTCGATCTGAGAGGCTGCATGACGGTATGACTGTTCTTTCTGTCCGTCGATTATGTGCAATACCAGAAGCAGTGAACAGAATAACGGTAAGATAACCAGCAGTGAACCTGCAAACACAAAGCGCACGATATCTGATCTGTGTTTTTTCACGCTGGTCTCCGGGGTCTGTTCAATAAAAAAAGCCGGGCCACGGCATGTTTTGTTTCAGGCTGTGGCCACGGCTTCGTTATTGTCGGTTACTTTTTCGAAGCGGTTTTTTTCTTTTCTTCGGTTGCGGGTTTGGTTTCTGCTGTCGGAGCGCTTTCGCTGATCATGCCCAGTGACCTTTTTACCTTCAGCACAACTTCTGCGAAGATGTCGGGATTGTCACGCAGGAAAAGCTTGGCATTTTCGCGGCCCTGACCGATGCGGGTGTCACCGTAAGAATACCAGGCGCCCGATTTCTGAATGATGTTGGCTGTTTCGGCGATTTCAAGCACTTCGCCTTCGGTCGAAATGCCCTGACCGAACATCATGTCGAACTTGGCCTTCTTGAATGGCGGGGCTACCTTGTTTTTAACGACCTTGACTTCGGTAGTATAGCCGGTTGGTTCATCGCCTTCCTTGATCTGCTCTTTGCGTCTGATGTCGAGGCGCACTGATGAGAAAAATTTGAGGGCCCGGCCACCGGGGGTGGTTTCGGGGTTGCCGAACATGACGCCGATCTTTTCGCGGATCTGGTTGATGAAGATGCAGACGCAGCGGGATTTGCTGACTACCGGAGTCAGTTTGCGCATTGCCTGTGACATCAGGCGGGCCTGCATGCCGACAGTAGCATCGCCCATGTCGCCGTCGATTTCGGCCTTGCTGGTAAGAGCGGCAACCGAGTCGACGATGATGATGTCGATCGCATTGCTTCTGACAAGCATTTCGGCGATTTCGAGAGCTTCTTCACCGCTGCTGGGCTGTGCGATAAGCAGATTTTCGGTGTCGACGCCAAGCTTTTTTGCATAGTTGGGGTCGAGAGCGTGTTCAACGTCGATGAAAGCAGCGGTGCCGCCAGCTTTCTGCGCCTGGGCAACAGAATGCAGAGCAACAGTCGTTTTACCTGATGATTCAGGCCCGAAGATTTCGACGATACGGCCGCGGGGCATGCCGCCAACGCCAAGAGCGTAGTCGAGAGACAGTGAGCCGGTCGGAATCGATTCGACCTGCAGGTGTCTTGAACTGCCAAGTCGCATGACTGCGCCTTTGCCAAACTGCTTCTCGATGCTGGAGATTGCAGTTTCGAGTGATTTCATGCGGTCGGTCGTGTTTATAATCTGTTTGGTTTCAGCCACTTTTGAAGTGCCTCCTGTTTTTGTATGTCTCAGAATAACATAATGCCGCTGACTAAAGCAAAAAACTGCCCCCCGGCAGACTGCCTTCAACAGCGGAGCTTGACAAAGTTCACAAAAAAGCCGAAGATGCTGTCGCAAAATTAAATATAAATATTTATTGGCCCAATGAATTGATAATACGGATTTAATAATTGCGAGGCGAGAAGACGGGATTGCTTTTTCGGAAGCTTGTTTTGCACAGGATGTGCTTATGCAGAACCGCGCAGGATAGAGCGGT
>CAZFUG010000300.1:0-5700 GCA_964522035.1 uncultured bacterium | reverse complement strand
ATCTCGATGAGGTAGAAATTTACGGCAGTCCCGGCAAATAATCCGTTTCAATTCCCCATATCTATTTCAGGGCACGGCAATTGCTCAAAAAGTTTGCGCTGCCCGGCGATTTTTTCGAGCAGTCCCTGCGAAAATGGCATGGAAAAGGGCTCTCGGGCCGTGTCGCTGACGAAGCGAATCACTGCCGCCGCCTGCCCGGTCGTCGCAAAATGCCGGCAGAAGTAGAAGGCTTCCATGTCGACGAGCTCGGCACCGGTTTTCTGCCAGGCCTTCAACCTGCGGCCCGGTTCGAAAATTGCCCTTTTAACGGTTAAAATTCTGGCAGGTTCAAACCCGGCCGGAACCCGGCCAACGAGAGAAGTTTCGCCATCGGTGACTGCGCCGGCCGCGAAAAACCGGCCCGTTTCGATCTCCGGCGCAAGGGCACCGGCTGACCCGAAAAGAATGAATCTGTTAAAACCCGCCGGCATCTGCTGATCTGCCAGTGCGGCCAATAGTGGTTGTTCGCCGGCGCCGTTCCAGGTATAAATCTGGCCGCCTTTGAATTTCCAGTGCCGGGCGTCGGCCTGCCGGCATTCAGGCAGCAGTGCAGCGAGAACCTTCGCTTCGGCCTTGAAAGGGCAGAGAAAAAGAATGCCCAGGTCTTTCATTATTTCTGGCCCTCTTTGAGGCCTGCTTTCAGGCTGGCATCGAGAAGGCGCTTGAGATTAACACTGGTAATGGTCTGGTTTTCGAGTCTTTCCCAGACTTCGGGGGTTTCCATGCACATGTAGACGGCGGCGTCAGCAAAATATTCACCGAGGCCGGCGCGCATGAAGCTGTATATTTCTTCTCTGAATGGCCTGAAATAACGTATTTTGCCATCGGTCGACGGGTAAAACTCTTCGGCGAAAATGCCGGTATCGGGGTGATATTTCTCGACGTATTCCTGAAAACCTTTCGGAAACCGGAAAGTTCCGAGCGAAATCCAGTTGACCGGCAGGCCTTTCAGATGATGATGCATGATCCGGAAAACTTCAGAATACTTCTCTTTCCAGCCCAATACCGGAATCACCGGATCGAAATGAAACGCCAGCCGGCAGCCGCTGGCCCGCGCCGCGGTCGCTGCGGCCGCCAGCCGTTCTTCAAGGGCGGCGGCGCCATGTTCGAGGCGGTCGATGGTTTCCTGCGGGTTCAGCGAAAAAGCGAGCGTCACATGTCGGGCATCTCTGGCCTGCAGAACCGGTTCGACAAAGGCGCTCTTGGTTTTGATTTCGAGCGTGAAATCGGGCATGCCGGCTGTCCAGTCGATGATGGCCGCATTGAGCGGAAATATCGGTTCGAGGGCGAGCGGGTCGCCGAACTGCCCGGTGCCGAGCCTGATCGGGCCGCTGATTCGCTGGCGCAGCTCGACGATCTCGCGGTGGCAGTCTTCCCAGTTGAGGAACAGCGTGACATCGCCGGCGCAGGTGTAATTCTGAATGATGCAGTATTCGCAGCCGAACGGGCAGCCCATGCCCCATTCGACGACCCAGTAGCCGCAGCAGATACTGCCTTTCTGGCCGGGGCAGGGTTTGATGAAGGCGCCGTTGTTGCGGGCCAGCAGCAGGCCATTCCCCGGGTGCTGTTCGCCGGCAATGATGCTGCGGCTGCCGTATTTGATCTTTGCGGCAATCTGGCCGGCGAGCGGTGTGCCGGCAACTTCGTTCGAGATGAAGAGGTTTGCGAATTCAAGACGCCCGAATCTGGTGTTTGCAGTCATGATCGGCTCTTCACAGTTCCGGGACCGCGGTAAAAATCTCGTTGACGGCGGCCTTAATCTGGTCGAGCCGATCAAGATGATTGCGGGTGAGGGTTACCGTCAGCTGCACGCCAGGCTGGGAAAAGGTCGGATCGATCCTGAGCTGGGCGGTCGGCGGCAGGCTGGCTTTGGCAACCGCCGTTTCAAAATGCGCCAGTGCTTCGGTGCGGCGCGGCTGTGCGATTTTCTGAATGCTGGTGAGAACTTCGGCGGCACTGTTACCGGGAAGCTTCTCAGGCAGTTCATTGCGGCGCTGGGCCTGGCGCAGCAGACCGGCAATATTGCGCTTTTCGGCGGCGGTACCGGGCAGCTGCAGCAGCGGCACGGCAAAACGGCTCATATCGTTGCCGAGGTGCCCAAGTTCGCGCCAGACTGTCATAGAAAGCGAAAGATCGAGAAGCTCAGGGTGGGGCAGGATTTCGGCGGCAATGAATGCCAGTGCGATTTTCATGTGCGGCGATTCAGACAGGCCGGTATGTTTGAGAAACGCCGCCTGGTCATCGGCATCGAGGCGGGCAAAAATAGCCGCCGCTTCAAAGGCAGAAAGTTCACGCTGGCTGTTCAGTTCCGCAAACAGAACCCCGGGCGACCCCTTGCTGGCGAGACAGGTGACGGCCTTCTGACCGGCCAGCCGGCAGGCGGCGAGACGCCGGTGCCCATCACAGACCACACCATCGACAACCACCGGCGGCACCAGCAGCCCATTGGTGCTAATACTGGCAATAAGGCCGTTCGAAGGTTTTGCGAGGCTTTCTGGCAGAAGAAACTGCAGTTCGTTGATTGGAAATTCTTTAATTTGCATGGCTCGAGCCTAACACAAACCCGTTTCCATAACAACGTTAAGCGGGAAAAGTCATGGTAATCCCATTAAGTTTCTTTGTTCCGGATTCAGGCCCGGAACGAAAAAAAACTGGATTGTGGCATGTCCGTAAAGCCTTTACTAAAGGTTGTCCCCGAAGTGGGAAGGGTAAAATGAGCCAGATGAAGCAGCAGTAAAATCAGCGGAAAAAGCTGGAAACAAGCTTTTCGCTCGAGGCGTCGTAGACGGTGTTGATAACTTTGCCGGTGGCTTCATTTATGGCTGTTTCGCCAAACTTGCTCAGGTATCCGTCAAGGCCGGCAGTGTTCTGGGGTATGACGTTGCTGATGATGGCCTTGTTTACTTCGTTGGTGTATTCGCCAAGAATGTTGTTTTTCAACATCGTGGGGATATTTTTGATGATTTTTTTCATTTCACCGCTGAAGTTTACCGAACCTTCAGGGCTGTATTTGTATTGAGCCAGACCGTTGGCGTAGGCTTCTGCCACCAGAACGCTGCCCCAGTTGTTGTTATACTGTGACAGCATTTCCCTTTCGGCCCGGGCGAGAATTGCCGGCATCCTTCTTTCGACGTCATCCCATCTGGTGTTACCGGCTTTAAGCTCATAAACATATTTTTCGACCAGAGCCGCTTTATATTGCGACGGGCTGATAACCGACGCCTTACCTGTCAGAAGTTTTGCTTCGTCAGCAGACAGGTCGACTTCGCCTGCCTTGTGCTTTCTTTTAAGCTCGAGGGTTTCTTCGATGGCTTTGGCTCTCTGGGTGCTGCTGGTGTATTTATCAACGTAGGTCTGTTTGATTGCCTGAGCTGCAAGTTCGGTCAGTTTCTCGTCAGAAGCGTCTGCAAGGGTGGGGTTCTGTGCCTGCAGAACCTTTTTCATCGCGGCAAGATGTGCATCTCCGCCTGTCAGGCGACCGAGTTCAAGTATCTGTGTAAGTTTGGCATCACGCTCATAAGTGGTTTTTATTTCGCTCTTCAGAGCCACGTTAGCAGGATTCGCTTCAGCCCGCTGTGCGGTATCAGCCTGTTCGAGCCATTCGCTTCTGGCCTGGTCAAGCTGCCTTTTGTGAGCAACCACCGCTCTGGCAAAAACCGCGGGACTTTTATATTTAAGAGGGTTGGGAGCCGCATCTTTGATATTTTCGTATTTCTGCTGCAGTTTGTCAGCTTTCTGCCATTCGGGGTCCTTTTCCCGGTATAGTTTTTCTATTGCGGCTTTTCTGGCCTGGGGGCCATCGTAAACATTGTATTTGATCGCATCTACCGACAGCCTGGCGGCATGCACGGCAAAACTGTTCATCATGCTGTCAAAGCCGGCCTGAGTAACATTGATGGAAGATTTTTTCGCTTCCTTCTCAGCAATCACTCTCTCATAATAACCATAAACAGCCGAATCAGCGGCATAATTGCCCTGAACTTTTCTCAGGTCTTTGATGTCTGAGCTGATAAATGATTTTTCAAGCGATGCGCCCGCCATACCGCTGCCAAAGTTCACGGGCATGGTTGAAAAAAGGCTGGCAATGCTTTTTCCTTTGGCGACACTGCCAAAAAGCTTCAGGGAAGCACGGTCGGCCCAGCGGCCGAAACCGCTGTTATAAGTTCTGTCAGAAATTATCGACCCGGCAAAGCCCGAAATTGCCGCAGATATACCGGCACGTTTCAAATCTTTGACCGCGTCTTCTTTTGAATACTGCTCGCCCTTCATCATGTCGATTTCGGAACGAAGGGTATCGAGTTCTTTAATTGTCGCCTCAGAAAAAGGTTCGCCACTGGCCAGATGCCGATCGAGTATCTCGTCGATACGGGCTTCGTTGGCCTCGATTTTTTCGGGATATTTGAAATAGTAATTCGCCCAGAGGTTTTTCACGCCGCCACCAACCGAGCTCGATACGGCACGACCAATAAAGGTTATGGTTGCCTGAGTCAGCGCCACTTTGCCGATCGCATGCCCGACTGTGGGGCCGACCATGCCGAACAGGCCGCCGGTTGCCAGGTTGAACGGCGCCATGACCGCCTCTATCGATGCCTGAACCGTAACATCGCGCCAGATCTTGGCCTCTTCTTTCGGCACGGTTCGATACTTGGCGTTCATGCGTTTTTCAAAAGCATAGGTCATGGTGCCCGCGAGAGCGGCACCGGTAATGATACCGCCGATAATCATCGCAACCGGTGAAAGCGGAGCCAGAAGGGCAGTTGCAACAATGACGCCCATCGTTGGAATGAGCGATTTGCCGATTGTCCAGGCGATTCTTTCCCAGATTGGCATGTCGCCGGGCTTATTGGTGCCACCAAGCATTTTGAGAGTGCCGGTGACGATTTTCTGCTGAAATTCACGCCAGTGCTGCCATTTCTGAGTTGCCGCTTCGGCTTCTTTAAGTTCTTCGGCCGTGACTGCGGCAGGTTGTGATGCAATGGCATCTGCGCTTTGGCTGTCTACAGATACAGATGCCGTGGCATCGTTAAGATCCGTTGCCTGGTCGCTTTCGCCCGCCGACCCCTTATAGGCTTCCTGGGCGCGCAGGTATACCTCGTGCTTCTGGGTTATCTCGTCGACTGAAGCGTTCGATTGAACTGCGTTTACATAGTCCTGGTATGCGGCCTGGTATGCCTGAAAAGACTGATTAGACAGGGGCTGATTTGCCAGTGCCGGTACAAAACTCTGCATGAATACCGCAATTATAAGTATCCATGTGACTAAAAATCTATGCCTTATAACTTTCATATAAGCAGTTTTAATGATCCAACCGCAAAGTGTCAAGATGTCAGGTGCGCCTAAAAGCATTGTTGCGGTACAATTGGGGTGAATTATTGTATCTGCAAAGCTAAAACAGATTTAAAAACAACCGGTGTCAGCCAGCAGCAAACAACATAAACAGCGCAGGTGCATTTATGCAGGATTAAGTAATAATTTTGCCGTTTCGACCGTGCAGGTTGCATAAATTAATTAATCTCAATTCAGCTTCTGCATCTCGATGGCGGTTTTAATTGTCTGTTGAATCAATTTCAGCTGTTGTCTTCGATTTCGACCGAGATGTATTCGCCTTCTTTTGGGGTGCGCTTCTTGAATTTTTCGACCGGCACATAAATCTCGACAGTG
>CAZFUG010000299.1:0-5748 GCA_964522035.1 uncultured bacterium | reverse complement strand
GCGACTGAATTTAATCTATCTTAATCAGGTGTCCACTTTTATTTTACCAGTCCACGCATTACAAGCCCTAATCTGCCAGAATTTGCAGTTGAAATTGACGAAGAACAGACCGGTTTTAAAAATGCAGATATTCAGCTCTCTGATGAGCAGTTGTTAAAAAATATCCAGGCGGTCCAGCATAGACAGAATCTGCCTCTGTCAAATTCGCTTTGGGAGTATCAGTCTTTTAATCGCAGCAATCAGATTTCTGCTGCTCCTGCACAGTATAAAAAACTGGCTTTAAATGCCTGTAAGCTTCATCTCGATATCGAAATGGAAACCGGCACCGGCAAAACCTATTGTTACATAAAAACTATTTTTGAGATGAATAAGCGTTATGGCTGGTCAAAGTTCATCATTATAGTGCCAAGCGTTGCAATTAGAGAGGGTGTGAGCAAGTCATTCGAGATTACTGCAGAACACTTTTCTGAAACCTACGGCAAAAAAGTTCGATATTTTATCTATAATTCTAAAGAGCTACATAAGCTTGAAAGCTTTTCTTCGGATGCCGGAATCAATGTGATGATCATCAATATTCAGGCGTTTAATTCCAGTGGTGCCGATAACCGAAGAATTTACGATGAACTTGATGATTTTCAGACCCGCCGACCAATAGACGTGATCAGCAAAAACCGTCCCATTCTTATTCTTGATGAACCGCAGAAAATGGAAGGCAATGCAACTCTTGAGTCTCTGGCAAAGTTCAACCCCCTGATGATTTTGCGCTATTCGGCAACACATAAAACCATTCATAACAAAATTCATCGCCTCGATGCTCTCGATGCCTACAATCAAAAGCTTGTCAAGAAAATTGCTGTGCGGGGTATTACGGTTAAAGGCCTGGCCGGAACCAACGCCTATTTATACCTTGAGTCCATCGAAATTTCTCAGAAAGCACCACCAGTTGCCCGTATTGAAATTGAAGTGCGCCATGCGAATGGAATCAAGAGAGAAGTAAAAAAACTGGGTAAAGGTCGAGACCTGTTTGTTGAGTCAAAAGAACTCGACCAATACCGAGGTTTTGTAATATCGCAGATAGACGCGCACAGCGATACTGTAGAGTTTACTAATGGTCACGCGCTTTCTGCCGGTGATGCAACCGGTGATGTCACCGAGACTGCTCTGCGGCGTATTCAAATCAGAGAAACCATCAAGGCTCATTTTGAAAAAGAGCATATTCTCTATAACCAGGGAATAAAAGTATTGTCACTTTTTTTCATAGACGAAGTAGCCAAATATCGCGATTACAGCCAGCCTGATGAAAAAGGCGAGTACGCCCGCATTTTTGAAGAAGAATACGAGCATGTCAAAGCTGAATATCTTGGCTATTTGCCATTTGACGGTGGCAAGTATCGAAACTTTCTTGAATCGATTCCTGCAGGTAATACTCACAATGGCTATTTTTCGATTGATAAGAAAACCAACAAGTTAACTGACCCTAAAGTAAAGGCGCGTGGAGAAGAAGCCGGGTTATCTGATGATGTTGACGCCTATGATCTTATTCTCAAAGATAAGGTTTCTTTGCTGTCTCTGCCAAACGCTTCTGACGATGCCGAAAGCCGAAAGAAACGAGAAGTGCGTTTCATTTTTTCTCATTCTGCTTTGCGTGAAGGCTGGGATAACCCGAATGTCTTTATAATGTGTATGCTGAAGCACAGCGACAACACTATTTCCCGTCGTCAGGAAGGGTGAACGCATGGATAACCCGGCCACAGTGCATGACATAAACGTTCTGACTGTAGTGGCCAGTGAGAGTTACCAGGAGTTTGTAGGTAATTTGCAGCGGGAAATTAGCGATTCTCTTTCTGCGCGACCTCGAAAGGCTGATAAAGAATATTTCACCGGTAAAGTCATAAAAACAGAAAACGGTGAGCTTGAAGTTACCCCGGCCATGGCCAGCCAGATTTATAAGTATCTCCTTAAAAACGATTACACTGACGAAGTAACCGATCAGATTGTCCAAACCTATCATGATGCCAAGGCAACCGGCACGCTGGCGCCGTTACCAGCTGAACTTGCGCCTTATGCCGACCAGGTTTTCAGTCTTATTGACGGCGTATTCAGTGAAACTCAGTTGCAGATTGCAGAAAATGATCGAAAGCCAAAGGCGAATCCTCTCAATGATAATTTTGAAAAACAGGAATTCAAAGAACTGTGGAACCGCCTGAATCGCAAAGCTGTTTATCGGGTTGAGTTCGATTCAGACGAGCTCATTCGAAATTGCATAAAGACGCTTGATGTTGAATTGAGGGTAACTCCGCTTACATACGTGGTTCAAGCTGGTGAACAGATTGAAGCTGCGAGCTATGACCAGGTAAAAACCGGCCAAAGTTTTGTTGTTCGCGAGACTTCGACAGAATATGGGAAAACCGTTCACTCAATGGTGCCGTATGATCTTCTCGGCAAAATTTCTGAGAATACCCGCTTAACGCGCAAGACAGTTGCGCAAATTTTGTCGGGTATCCAGGCGTTGGTATTCAATCAGTTCAAGCAGAACCCTGAACATTTCATCTCGGAGTGTTCGCGTTTGATCAATGAACAAAAGGCAACTATAGTCATAGAGCGCCTCAGCTATGATTGTGTCGATGGCACACACGACAATGATATTTTTACTGCCGGGCAGACTAGGCAGGATTTCAGCAAGGCCAGCGAAAAACTCAAGAAGCATATTTATGATTATCTGATCACTGACTCGAAAGGCGAAAAGCAGTTCGCAACCGAGCTTGATACCAGCAACGAAGTAGTTGTTTACGCTAAATTGCCGCGTGGATTCTCTATCCCCACGCCGATTGGTGATTACAACCCTGATTGGGCCATAGCCTTCAAGAAAGGTTCTGTTAGACACATTTATTTCGTGGCTGAAACCAAGGGCTCCATGTCAACTTTGCAGCTCAGGGCCGTAGAAGAAAAGAAAATCGAGTGTGCCCGCAAATTCTTCGACAAGCTCAATCAGAAATTGGATACAAAAAGCGTTAAGTATGACGTTGTAACCAATTATGGTAAGCTGATGGAAATCGTTGGCGCTCCAGAGCATAACTGTTAAAATTATCAAACATAAGGAGACGGTATGACTATTGGCTGATTTCGCTCCCTCGTGAAGACATGGAACATTGCATGAAAAAGGGCATCTTCGGGGCATCGCGTCGTGGTGCCTTGATTAAGGCAAAAAAGGGAGACAAAGTAATCTGTTACGTCACCAAGGAATGTAAGATAATTGCAACAGGTGATCTAACCAGCGACTACTATATGTCAGACGAAATGGTTTTCAGATCAGAGGGTGATTTCCCGGATAGATTTAACTTCAAGGCCGAAAAACTTGCTTCTAAAAACGAGCTTGAGATCAGATCGATAATCGACGAATTGAACTTTGTCACCAATAAGGCATACTGGTCTGTATTCTTCAGGTTGAGTAATCGCCAGGTCTCAAAGCAGGATTACGATATCATCCTTTCACACCTGAAAAAGTAAGCAATTACAGCCTACGTCTTTATTCATTGATTCGTGCTCGACTTAGCCAGTTCTGTGCGCGGAGGTTTCTTTTTTTAAGATAGTTGCATATTGCTTACTGCTCTTTTTTCCCATTCCGAATACATTTTTTTTGAATTCTCTGTTATTTTGCTGCTATGCCGCTACAGCCTTTATTAATGCGGGTTTTACTCGGCTTTCCGCAAACATAAAAACATCCACGAAACATTGATTAAATCAACATCTTAGCACTATAGCACCATTCAAGGTGTTACCCTCAAAAAAATACAATTTCTTCTGCCTTACGTGGTTTTTTTTTTACGTTTTTTTTGAGTTCAGTTCGTCTGCGTATTTTTGGGCTTTTTCTTTTGCGCCCACGTGCAGGAATTTTTTTTTGATCTCACCTGTTAAAGTGTCAATTACTTCACTGTGGCTAATAAGAGGCTTTACAATATACCTTTCTTTCCTAGTTGAAGTCGTGACTGCCTTGTTTGAGCGCATAACATTATCGCTGTCCGTAGTGGGGGTTGAAAAAGAACTCGCCGGGTCAAGCTGTTCAACATCGTCCTTATGCTCAAGCAGGCGTCGCGAGGAATTCAGAACATCTATCAACCTTGATTCAATTTCTATTTTTGGCTTACAGCAATAAACTTCAAGAATTGAACGAGCTCTGGTCATTGCCACATAAAATGCAGCGCTTTTAACCACAACGGTTCTTTCTCCACTGCTGTTTTTTGGTCTTTTGCAGAATTTATTGGCGAACGCAACAATGACTATTTCGGCATCATAACCCTTGAAGGAATGGGCAGTCGTAATCAAAACAGTCCCTCTTTCTCTGCAAAGTCGCTCGCCAGACTGGAAGGATATGTCAGCTCCAAGTGCCCTAATTTTTGTTTTCAGTTCCTTCTCAATTTTACTGCAATCAAACTTTTCAAGACAAATTATGCATATATCGCCCGGAGCAACTTTTTCATCTCTTATCAGATTTTCAAGTCGGTCCCCTATTTTGTCGATCTGCTCATCTTCAGATTCAAATTGCCTTACCTCCGGCAGAAAACCATCATTCTGGTTGAAATTAACCTTCCACCATTGTTGTTTATTTTTTACAATCGGCTCTACCAGCTTTAGCTTCAGAAGCTCCTTATAATCATGGTCTGAATCAGGAGGTTGAAATTTGTACAAACAGTTCAAGGCATATTCAGAGATTGGTCGCGTTGACCTGAAGCTTTCTTTCATTATTGTTGATCTGCCGGTTAAAGATAAACCCAGATCTAACCATTTTGGGGTTTCTCTGTCATAAAGGTTCTGAGCATTATCATAGAAAATATGAATTGCCCGACTATTTTTATCAAGAGGATCTGAGCGCTTGACAAGGTCGAAAAGCAATTTCAAGGTATTCGGACCCATATCCTGAGCTTCATCCAGGAAAATTGCATCGCAAATCGGGTTTATGATCTTATCGCCCATGCGTTTCAAGTAGGCAAATGCAGCACTATCATATTCAAAATCAAAATTATACTTCTGTCTTTCGTATGAGAAGAGAGCCTCAAGTAAGTGCTTAATATGTCTATATTCAACCATTTTTCTAGGGAAAGGGCTGTCTGGATACCTATCAAACCAGGCCCGTGCAACATTTTCTTCCAGAAGAGGCTGCAGGCTATGATTTCCGTAAACTACAAACACACAGGCATCTGGTTGCGATTCCAGCCTTTTTAAGGCTTTTACCAGCCAGTTTGCCAGAACATATGTCTTTCCACTACCGGCAATCCCTCTTACGAGTCTTGGTTTGCCATCCGGATCAGAATTGCAAAGTCTCTGCTGTTCATAACTTAAAACAGGTCTGATAGATCGTAATCTGGCAATTTTTGCACCCAGGCAATCCGGATTTAAAAAGCTATCATTCTCTTCATCCCATTTTAACTGTGGTTTGATCGTTACAAATTCTGCTGAGGAGCCATTTTTTTTGAGGAACATGGGCGTTAATAAGTTGGCCAATGGCTTTAAAAACGGTTGCGACATCTCTGCCCTGCTTGCAATAACCAGCGCAAAATGTTTACCCCGGCTGATCCCCACGTTTATAAGTCTTTTCCATTCAGAAGAATCCCAGGCCCGGCTGCCAGCAAATACAGTATCAAGAATGACAATGTCAGCTTCTGTTCCTTGAAAAGAATGAATAGTTGCGGCCTTCCATTTGGGAAGCGACATCTGCTTAAAGATAGCCGCAATTTCAACAGCTTGAGCCTT
>CAZFUG010000298.1:0-5804 GCA_964522035.1 uncultured bacterium | reverse complement strand
CCCCATCTGATCTTGTACCAGTCGCCGGCAACGCCGAGAATTTCGACGCGCTGGCCGTTTTTGATCTGGGAAAGGATGTCGCCATGCGGCACGCGCCTGACGTTCAATTCTGTGCAGTTTACATAACCGGCGGCTGGAAAAGGCTTTGCCTTTTCGCCTGGCTTCGTAACATAGGCAGAATGTACGTAAGCTGTTTTGCCGTTTACCGAAACCTTATACCAGTCGCCTACCGAACCAGTTATGGTAACCTTGTCACCATTTTTAACGGTTCCGATAACATCGCCCCAGGGAGATGTACGAAGGTTAAGAGTGGCGGCATTGGTAACCGTGCCGGTAACAGTCTTTTCATTCTTATCGACTGTGGCCTTCGCCGTTTTATCGGCAGCGGCATTGGCAGAAGAACCGATATTGAACGGACCTTCACCAAAAGGCGTGCTGGCAGCAACCGGCACACTCGTCGTCAGCGCCAGAACAAGAAATAACCAAATCATTTTATGAAGCGGTTTCATTGCACATCCCCCTTGATCGGTATTTCTATTTTACCGCAAAATCCGTAAAAAGTTTACATTTCTTGCAAATTGGTGGTTTTGCATATATATTCTGCTTGAAAACAACAATGCAATCAGCAATGGGGATACCGCGATGATCGACCTGAAATCATTTTCTTTTCTCAATACCCTTCCGGCGCGCGAACTCGAAAAACTCAAGCGCGTCTGCCGCTTTCAGAAATACACTTCAGGCACGCGTGTCATCATCGAAAAAGAAGCGATCGAAGATCTGATAGTCGTTGTCGAAGGTCAGCTCGCGGTTGTAAAAACCTACGGCGAGCGCAAAACCACCCTGTTCAACCTTGACCCGGGCGACGCCTACGGCGAAGTCGAAATTCTCAACGGTACTCCGGCGCTTGCGACTCTGATCGGCTATCAGGAATTCCACCTGATGTTCATCCCGAAAGAGGCAGTTCTGCGTCTGATCGGCCTCTACCCCGGTTTTGCCAAGGAAGCCCGCGATCTCTATTCGCGCCGCGCCTCACAGCTGCTGGAAGAGGGCGAACCCCGCACCCAGGAAGCACGTGTCGTTACCTTCTTCAACGTTAAAGGCGGTGCCGGCAAATCGGTAATTTCATCAAATGTTGCCACCATGCTGGCCCGTTTCTGGAAAAAGAAAGTGGTGCTTCTCGATCTGAACCTGGCCTTTGGCGACCAGGCGATACTTCTCGGCTTGCCCACCGATAAACACATTCACAAGCTTCTTGAAGAAACCGGCCCGCTCAAGCTTTCGAGCATCGAAAAACAGCTCACTCAGCATTCTTCAGGTCTGAAAGTATTGCTGCCGCCGCCATTGCCCGAACTGGCCGAAACGATTTTGCCGGATCTGGTCGACAGAATTATCGAAGCACTGAAGCCGCATTATGACTTTATCATCATCGACACTCACAATCAGCTGACCGAAATGGAACTGCGGATTTTTGACTGCAGCAGCCTGATCATGCTGGTCATGACCATGGAGCTCACTTTTATCAAAAATACCAAGCTGCTGCTCGATCTGTTGATCAGATCAAAGATTCCGCGCGACAAGATAAAGGTCATTCTGAACCGCGCCTTCAAATCGATGGGTCTTGAACCAGCCAAGGTTGAAAAGTCACTGCGCTATGCGATCAGCCATTTTATCCCGAGCGAAGGCAATATCGTTGTGCCATCAGTGAACCAGGGAACTCCTTTCGTGCTATCAAAAAGCAGCGATGGCACCGCGATTCTTCTCGCCATGCGTAAACTGTGCGCCAGTCTAACCGGCGAAGAAATCGAAAAAGGCACCTGGAACATGTTCTCACTGCTAAAAGAAGTCTTCGGCATCTGACAAACAGGACACCAGAAGCCTGGCTCTGAGCTCAAAGCTCAAGCAGAATCGCTTACCAGTTGAAAAGTTTTCTGAAAAAGCCTGGTTTTTTCTTTTCGACTTTGACGGCGATGATCGAAATATTGTCGCCACCACCATTGTCCAGGGCCTTTTGTACAAGCTGTTCGACACAATCACCCGGCTCGGGGTTTGCCTTGAGGATTTCAGCAATGACTGCATCATTGACCTCGCCGGTCAGACCATCAGAGCAGAGAATGAAAACATCGTTATTCGCCACCGGGCCTGAAGTGATATCGACTTCAACGTTGTCGGCCAGGCCGATATATCTGGTGATAGAGCTTTTATAAGGGTGATCGATTTTTTCTTCAGCAGTTATCAGGCCACGCAGAAAAAGCTCTTCGACGTAGGAGTGATCGCGACTGATCTGCTTGAGAACATTGTTTCGATACAGGTAGATACGGCTGTCGCCGACATAGGCAATGTAGAAATCATTATCATGAAAAGCCAGAACGACGCAGGTGCAGCCCATACCCTTCGAGGTTGGCTTTTCTTCAAGCATGCGGCGAACCCTGTGGTTAGCCCGGTTAAAAGCATCGCGAAGAATCTTTTCGTAAGGAATTGCAGGATCGTGGGGTTCGCCAAGAAACTCGCTGATGACATCGCGGGTCAGCTGCGAGGCCACTTCTCCGGATGCAAGACCGCCCATGCCATCAGAAACGATGAAAAAGCCACCGCTTTCCGAGACATAATACGAGTCTTCGTTATGGTCTCGAACCTTACCAACATGCGTTTTACCGAAAGCTGAGTAACGCACAATTCCTCCCGGTCATTTCAGCTCAGCAAGTTTTTTTCTGATCTCGTCCTGTTCTGGGTAGAGAAATAAAGACATCTCGTAATACTGTTTTGCCTTGTCAAGCTTCTGATCCTCGACAAAGAACTCTCCAAGAGTGTTGAGAAGAAGCCGATTATTCGGGTCCTTGTTCCAGGCTTCCATGTAGAGCCTCAACGCTTCTTTACTGTCTTTTTCATGTTTTTTCAGTAATCCGGCAAAGGTAAAAACCGTTGCCGACGGCTTGCTCTGAATCAAAGCGGCATATATTTCGCCGGCCCTCTTCTGATTACCTGTTTTAATGCAGAAATCAAGAAAAGCCTGATTGAAGGTTTCATAATCGGAAAATTCTACGAGCTGCTCAGTCAGTTTTTTCCATTCACTTTCAATACTCGCCAGCAAATCTTCATAAGCCCCCTGCTCCTTTTTCGTTTTCGGAGGCGAATCCGGAAGCCGGCGCAACAAACTTGTCAATGTCGTGGTCTTTTCCTGGAAACCTTTTAAAGCAGGCTGTTCAAGCTCGAAAAGTTTCTGGTTCAGATTTAGATTCTGACGTGCGACCACATCGAAATAGACGGTTGAAGTGGCAAAACCATTGGCGGCAATGAAATATCTACCGGACTGCTGCCGACCACTTCTTTATTGATGGTGACAACTGCACCAGATGGCCAGCTCTCAAGCTTGAAGTGAGCCTGAGTAAAATGGTAGTACCCCTTGAAAACGCCAAGAAACAGAATAGTAAAGCCAGCCACGATCAGCACAATTCTGATCGTATGGATCAGTGCCTGCGGCGGTTTAGGTGCGAATTTGCGGGTGGTCGGGTGAGTACCTGAAGAGGTTTCGTATTCTGCGGCATATGCATCGTCATCCTGGCCAGGCTTCAGCTCGGACAAATCGATTGACGAGGTCTTTTGAGCGGGCTGTTCTGTCTCAGGCTCGTTGAGTTTTATCAACGCCTGAAGCATCTCATCGCAGGACTGAAATCTGTGCTCACGTTCCTTGGCCATTGCCTTCATAATTACGTCATTTAGACGCTTCGGAACCGCATCGTTAATTTCTATGGGAGCAACGGGCTTTTCCTGGATATGTTTCAGAGCAATGGCATTGGGACTGTCACCAATGAAGGGCAGACGGTCGCAAACCAGCTGATAAAGAGTTACTCCGAGCGAATAAATATCTGACCGGTAATCAAGATCGCGCTTACCCAGAGCCTGTTCTGGTGACATGTAGTCTGTGGAACCGAGGGTAAGGCCTTCGCCGGTTTTGCTGGTATTCTTGCATGCCTTGGCAATACCGAAATCAGTGAGCTTGACATCACCGGTCGAAGTTATCATGAAATTGCTTGGCTTGATGTCACGGTGAACGACGCCCTGATCGTGACAGTGCTGCAATGCAGACAGAGCACAGACCATGATCTTGACGATATCATCGAGTGTAAACCCTTCGCTGCCCTTGATAAGGTCTTCGAGCGACTTGCCGTCAATGAATTCCATGATGAAATAAGGCGGCAGCCCTTCTTCACGGCATTTTTCAACGGTTGCAATGTCGATGATCTTTACGATGCTGGGGTGATCGTGCAGACGTTCCATGGTTCTCGCTTCATCGAAAAAGCGGGCGACCACATCGAGGTCATCGATCCAGTCTTCAAGCAGAAATTTAACCGCGGCCTTTTTCTCAAGCACCGAATGCTGCGCGAGATAGACGGTTGCAAAACCGCCATCACCCAGTTTTCTGATGATGGTATAATTTCCGGCTCGTTTATTAGAATAGTCAGCCAAGTTGCAACCTTAAAAGCCGAGAATGGATTTGAGTTTCGAAAAAATCCCGCCCGACTCGGCAACCTGTTCTTCACCAATTATTTGGCGATTGAGATTGATCATTGCCTTGGTAAGCGTTGACTCTGGCTTTTCTGAGAGCAGCAGTTTTCCGCCATTAGAAGTTAAAACAGCGTCGTCCGGGGCATATGGAAGAACCGAAACATCTTTTTTAAGGAAGGTTCTGACTTCTTCTGCGGTATTAATTGTACCTTCACGACCGAACTTGTTCATGATCACCTTGAATTTGCTTTCGGGAAACTTGAAGGTGTTCATAATTTCGATAACTCTTCTGGCAGCGAGCAGATGGCCAATTTCCGGCAATCCCACGAGATAGATGAGGTTCGAAAGTTCCCAGGCGGTTATGGTTACGTCATCGATATCAGTCTTGAGATCGACGAGAACGAAATCATATTTGGCTTCGAGGCTCCAGAGAATCGTTTTAATGTGCTGAGCAGATATAAGCTCTGCCAGTTCAGTCTTTTTCGGCGCAGCCAGGTAGTCAAAGCCAGGGCCCTTCTGCATGTATTTGGTAATGCATTCTGGGGTAATTTCGGCTTCCTTGATCAGATCGGAAATGGTAAGACCGGGCTTGCCAACCACAAAAGTCAGAATGTCGCCGAAACGCAGGTCAAGATCTACCACCGCAACCTTTTTGTCAGATTTTTCCGCAAGAATTTTTGCAAGATTGACAACTATGGTGCTGATGCCTGTACCACCCTTGGGGCTGTAAAAAGAGACGATCTGTGAGCCTTCACGCGAAAGGGGTTTGAGCGTCTGCCAGAGATCACCCACTGCCGTATCGATGAAAATGAATTCGAAAGTGTCGAATTTTACGACATCGCGGTGGTTAAGGACATGACCAGCGTTCGCCGGAATCTGCTCGTTGTTAAGAAAAGTGCCGTTCGAACTGTCTTTGTCGGTCAGAACGCACTTGCCCTCTTTAACTTCAATAGTGGCATGCATTCTTGATACCATTTCGCTTGGAAGAACGAGAGTTCTGCCCTCTTCGCGACCAATGGTAAAAACATCAGAGGAATTCAGTTCAAAAGGCTTCCCGAGAAATGGCGGCGTATTGCCGACCATGAACTTCTTCTTCATTTCCTCGGTTACAACGACTTTTCTGAAGACCGTTTTTTTGGATTCGTCCGACATTTTGTTTCTCCCAACTGAGCTGAATGCGTCGCGATTATATCACAGGCGCAAGAACTCGACAATTTTCTTACATTTAAAATCTGTTCCTGCTCACCTTAAAATTGACAGCCACTTTCAAAGATATTATGATAAGAACCTCTAATGTGAAA
>CAZFUG010000297.1:0-5807 GCA_964522035.1 uncultured bacterium | reverse complement strand
AACCGATCTTGTCGAGCCCAGATTGAACCTGCTGCAGCATCACAATCGTAATTTCATCACGGAACTTTCGATAGGTTTCGATCAGGTCTTCGCTTTCGAGATGAGCGATGCCGACATTAAATGCCATACCGCAACCGCTCTCTTTGTGAAGTTTGCCAAATACAGCGTGAGAAATACCGCCGTTGCGCAGATGCAGTTTGATCTTATGTTTAGCGGCTTCAGCTGTAAGAATTTTGAGAGCGGCTTTTAATTTTGCCTCAGCCTGGGGATCAATAAAAATACCGGGTTCAGAGACCGGAACAATTATGTGTTCAACACCATACTGGGCTGCCATTTCGATAATCGGAAGGCAGTCATCGGTGCCAATAGTGGCATAAAACCTGTTACCTTCAATAGATGAAGGCAAAGCCAGATAACATGGGCGAAAATGCACAAGGTTCTCTGGCTTTTTAAAATTTTTCGGTGGCGGAGGGGGTGGCGGAGCGTCTTTTCTTTGTGGCAGATCAGGTGGCAGACTGTAAGAGCGGGCAACGTATTCAGGCAGGGTTACAACAACCTTGATACCAAGAGTCTGAGCTTTCTGGAGTGTCTCGACAAATGCTTCGCGATTGTGCTGCAAACCGGGGTCGTTAACCCGAAGGTCGAGCACATGCATTTTGCCGCGCCATTTGGCGAGAGAACCGTTACGGCTGATTGAAATCGGCGGAGTCAGGGGGTCTTGAGTACCGCCAATTCCCTGTTCGATGTAACCAAGTAGAAAAGTTGTGTCTGTCGTATTCATAGTTAGAGTATCTTACCACAAATTGCCGGCCCGTGACTACCAGTCAGCCGGTTATTTGCTTCTGATATTCAATTCTGCCTGAACCTCAGTCTCGGAAACAAATTTATCGGTACCGCGCAGAGCCTTGACGACCTTAAGGTCTTCAACGCCATCCGGGTCAGAGTGCATCTGCAGCAGGGCATCGGTAATACGCTTTTTCAGGCCGGCATCAAGATCTTCTCTGACAACTATCGGATCGTTGGGAATCGGGCCAGTTCTGGCAATAACCTTGAGGCCATCGGCATTCTTGTCGACAAGACTGGCAGAAAAAACGGCAGCGGCGTCATAGGTGCCATCGATAACCCCGATAATGCTGCTGCGATGGCTCTGGGTGAACTCAACCCGGGCAAAAAAAGCAAGCGGATCGATACCCTGAGCAGCCATGTAAAGATTTGGAAAATAGAAGCCTGAGCCGGAATAACGGTCGACGTAGGCAAAAACCTTGCCCTTGAGATCCTGAATACGGTTTGCAGGGCTATCGCTTCTGACAATTATCTGGCCGTCATAAAGAACGCTGCCATACTGCATCGGACGACAGATCGCCTCCCAGCGGCTGTTTCGACGCAGTCGTTCAAAAGAAGCGTGCGAGAACCAGGCGATATGAATTTTGTTCAATTCAAGAAGGCGGGCAAGACTTTCATAATCTGAAGCGGTAACCATTACCACTTTTCTGCCGAGCTTTTTCTGAAGATATCTGCATACCGGTTCAATCTGCTCACGGAGTTTGTCAGGCTGAATAAACGGAATTACTCCGAGAAAAACCGGAGCGGCCTGATCGATTATCGGCTGCAGGCGAACCGGCTCCGGGCCTCTGATTGCGAACCACCCGGCAACCAGCAGAGACAACATTGTCAGAGTCACAATTAATGATAGTCGCATGTATTATTCATCCATTAAAAGAATTCCCAGCTGCTTAAGACGCAGACCGGCGTCGGCAATCATTTCTGAATTAATTTCTATTTCTCTGGCCTCTGCAAAAGCGATAAAGGCTTCGGCATCTGCAGGCAATCCAGCCGCTGGATCTATGAGAGGAACAATCTTCTGAGCCAGTCTTTTTCCGGCGCGGGTTTCGAGATATTCGAGCGCCATGCCGCGTTCATGCGAATTGCTGCCGGCAATTGCGTTAAAGCTTTTCAATATTGCAGCAGGCTCGAGCGAGAAAAACGCAAAAGCCTGAATCTGCCACCTCAGGTATTTCTGCCAGTGCCCATGGTCAACCCTTGCAGCAGAGGTAGTCAGCATTGCAGCCGTCTCGATCCATAGGGCTGTTAAAAGTGCAGAAAGAGGTCGCAGCAGATTTGGTGACATCTCAGGCTTTTCGATGCTGCCGCCGGCAATTGCACCCAGCAGAGCAAACCATGGCGGGATAGTCTCCTGAACTGGCTCCTGGCGCAATCTGGCGATCAAAGGAGCGGCAGTAAGTTCGACCTGCCCCTCGGCAACCTCGATAATACACCTGCTCATGAGCAGGTGCGTTTCTGAATCTGCCTTTTCAAGCATATTTATCAGCGTGCGTCGTTTTTCAATCTGCTCGATGCAGAGAATCGCCGCCAGCAGTTCCAGGTTGTCCTGACGGACTCCTGCCCTCAGCCGTGCCGATAACAGCCGGCGTTCTTCTGCAGTAATGCCTGACATCAGCCGGCTGACACGGCTGACATTCTCACGCGAAACCGTTTCCAATAATTCCCCGGCCTTTGCGGCAATATCTTTATTGTCATGCAGCAACATTTTTTCGAGCACTGCCATTGCTGCGGGAGTTTGAATTCTTGAAAGGGCGTTGGCAGCATTGCCGGCGACCATAACGTTGTTTTCTGCAGCCAGGTTTTCAAGAGCCGGCACAAAGAGCGGCAGGCCCAGTTCGCCCATTACGGCCGCCGCAGAGGCGCGCATCATTTCAGCACCACTGACCGCCATGGTGGCAAGCTGGCGCATGGCCGCCTCTATTGTTTCACGCTGCCTGCCCAGTCTGACCAGACTGATTACGGCACTCGCCACAACACGATGATGCTGATGCTCAAGCCAGTAAGTCATCTTTTCGGCAGAAACTTCACCATGTCTGACTTTTCCGAGGGCTTCGATGATATCAGCGCGCAGGCGGTTGTCTTCAGTAGCTTCCAGAAGAGCAGCAATATGCCGGCCGGCTTCTTCAGGAGCAATCGTCAGAATATTGCGGGCAACGGTCGTAAGACAACGACTGTCACGTTCGGATGTCAGAAGCGGCAGCAGCATTTCAAGCGCATACCTTTCCGGCAGTGAAGCAGCCGCGTTGATCGCCTGCAGGCGCATTCCAGCATCGGCATCCTGGAGCAGCGAACGCAACTGTTCACAGCGTTCAGCGATCTGAACATATTGAAGAGAAGCCAGCTGATCATCGGACTCTTCCTGGGAGCGGCTGACAATAGATCGCCGAAGCGTTTTAAGATAAGCGGAATCGAGCAATGAATGTACCCATGCCATTAACAGATAGAGGACTGCCGCCAGAAAGAACAGAGCATCGTAACCAACCCGGTTGCGGGCCAGCAGAAGAAAGCCACCGACGACTGCACTGGAAAGCGAACAGGCGATCGACATGTCGCGCCGGTAAAAAACCCGGTCATGTTGAGGAATTACCCCCATGAATATCGTGGTTGCCGGAACGGTAAAATTCTTGCTGTTCAGCAATACCAGAAACTGCACCGCTGCAACCACAGCAAACTTAAGACTGAAAGCTGCGTAACCACAGAGAAGTGTAAGAACCAGCGGCATGAAAGTAAGCACCATACCGATGGGAAACCGCGCAAAAACTCTGTGCATGGCAAAGGTCTGCAACCCGATTACGGCGAAATCTGCAGTCGCACCAAACACCCCCATGAATGATGCCAGATCATTACTGACCGGGAAAAAAGAGCTCAGTGATGCCGCAAAAAGGAAGTCGACAAGATACTTATTAAAGATAATTATAAACGAAGAAATGATCAGAAGGCTTGCCAATGGATGCTGCATGGAAGAAACAGAAGCGTCCACGCTCTGATTTTTCTCTCTGCCTGAGGTTTCGCTGCTTTCCTGGTCCTGCAGTCTTCTGTCTTCAACCGGTTGCAGAAATCTCAGAAAAACCAGTCCGGCAAGCACGGTAAGACCGTTAAGCACCAGCAGCCCACGAATGCCGAAAAAATCTATGGCAAATTTGAGCAGCAGACCACTGAGAATAAAGCCAAAACTCCCGGCAGCGTAGATCATCGGCAGAACGCGCTTCGACTCATTGATGCTGATAAAATGATTCAGCATCGCAGTAAAGCCTTGATTCGTGGTCAGGTCGATCAGCATGGTCAGAATAAAAAAACCGGTCAGAACTGGAACCACATCTGTCGGGAAAAACCAGGCCGCAACGAAGGCCATTACGGCCGATGGAAGACTCAGTATTCTCAGCAGCCAGTGACCTTCACGCCCGGCAATTCTCGTCATTACCCTGAATTGAATACCGATAAAAATAACATTAACAAGCAGATAGACCCACGGTAAAGCGTTGGCACCTGCCTTATCGAGAAGAGAAGTTAAAACTGCCAGATAAAGCAGGTTGTTGGCGGCTTTCTGACACATAAAAAAGCCACACAGCAGCCTGGGAACAGCCTTGAATACCCATGCCTCTCTGCCGTGCGCATCAGAATCAGAAGAAAAAGCCGCTGAAGTGCTCATTTCCCTGCCTGCGGCCTGTTGCCTGCTTTCTCTTTTGCCGATTCCCATTCCCGGTTCCAGATGTCGTCCATCATCCGGTGTTTTTCGAGTGTATTCAGCATTTCATTGAAAGCCTGAGTTGCCTCTGCCAGCTCATCGTCTCCATTAACGATTACTCTCTGGCTGACAACACCACTGGCAACGCCGCGAATTGCCTCAACCAGGGCTGCAACTCCTTCCGCCAGGGTTCTTGACATGAAATAGCCGGCTGCAACGGCGATTACGAAGGCGACCGCCAGCATCAGCAAAAGATCGAGCAGCAACTGATTCAAAAAGGCAAGCACAAGCTTCTGCGGCCTTGCCACAAGCAGAAAACCAGAGAATTCAGGAACCGGGGCCAGGGTTCCGAAAAATGTGGTATCTGCGATGTCGATAAGAACGCTTTCAGGAAGATTAAGCTTCCGGTTTGTCAGATCCAGACCACGCAGACCTTCAGGCAGGTTGCCCTGAGAAGAAATCAGTGAACCGTCGCGATCCAGGAGCATAAGAATATCGGTTTTCTCGATCGGAAAACCGCTGACAATTTCGTGCAGACCGGGCCCAGAAACGCTTATAGAGCAGCTGATTACGCCGACAATCTTTTCTGAATCAACAAAATCAGGTATCGGAACCATCACAAACAACATTTTCTGCTGATAATCGGAGCTTTCATCAGTAACAAATACCGGCTGTCTGGTGGCAACCACCTGTTTAAAACCGGTTGAAAAACTGCTTTTAGAAGCAAAATCAATCCTGGTTCCTGGCCCGTTTGGGGTTTCATCTTTCTGATTACGCACAAAAATCAGACGTGCGACCCCTTCGCAGTCATAAACGCCACAGCCGAAAAATATCCGCTGCTGCCCAAGAAATTCATGAATTACCGGTTGCTGCTGCAAAGGCTGCATCGATTGCATGGCAGGCAATCTGGCAATAGACTCAATCTGCTTGCGATAATTAAGAAACAGAGAATCGATGCCATGCAAAAGCGTTGCCGTCAGAGTTTTCTGTGAAGCTACGGTCTGACGCACCAGATCATGCCTGACTTTTATGGCTATGGTTCCGCCAAGAAGAGCCAGTGGAATACCCGCAGCCAGTATTGCAGTAAGAACTACTCGGTTGCCGATGCGTCGATGCCAGGGAATTTTGCCGGAAGATTCTTCCTGGTTAGTCATAAAACTCCGTTCAGTGCATATTTGACGATTATAACACCAGCATCGGGCAAAAAAAAGTTTACCAACCCATAAATTTTTCCAGACAAATGCCGATATTTATTAAAGACAGTGTGAAAAATCACGCA
>CAZFUG010000296.1:0-5881 GCA_964522035.1 uncultured bacterium | reverse complement strand
CTCAAAACCTTTTCAGGAGGCTGGCAGATGCGCGGCTATTTTGTGCGCCTGCTGCTGACCGAGCCCGATTACCTCCTGCTCGACGAACCGACCAATTACCTCGATATCGCGTCGATTTCTTTTCTTGAAGATTATCTCGCATCATACCCGGGCGGTATTCTGGTCGTTTCGCATGACCGCTATTTTCTCGATGAACTGGCAAGCTCCGTGGTAGCAATTGTTCCAGAGGGTTCCCGGGTTTTTCGCGGCAATTATTCCGGCTTTCTCGAAGCCCGCGAAACCTGGGCCCAGGAAGCTGCCGCCGCCCAGGATCGCCAGGACCGCGAACGCAAGCGGGTCGAGAAGTTTATCGAACGGTTCCGCTACAAGGCGAGCAAGGCATCGCAGGTGCAGAGTCGCATCAAGCAGCTCGAAAAGATCGAAACCGTTGCCCAGGTGCGGGCGTTGCCAAAACTCAGCTTTCATTTTCCAGACTGTGAGAGCAGCGGCGAAGTGGTTCTGCGTGGCGAAAAAATTGCCCGGGCCTATGGCAGCAACCAGGTTCTGAAAGATGTTTCGTTCGTGCTCAACCGTGGCGACCGTCTCGCGATTATCGGTGAGAACGGAGCCGGTAAAACGACGCTGATGCGTGTCATTGCCGGTGAAGACAATCTATGGCAGGGGCGGCTCGAAACCGGCTACCGCGTGCATTTTGGCTATTTCGCCCAGGATGAAGAAATCAGTTTCGAAGGCGACGAGACGGTAAAAGACCGGGTAATGCGCGAAGCCCCGATGGACATGGTTCCTGAGATTCGCAATCTGCTCGGAGCTTTTCTTTTCTCTGGAGATGACGTCGAAAAGAAGGTGCGTGTTCTATCTGGCGGCGAAAAGAGCCGATTGGGACTGGCGCGCATGATGCTTCGGCCCTGCAATCTGCTGTTGCTCGACGAACCTACCAACCATCTCGATATCAACAGCCGCGAAGCTTTGCTGAATGCGCTCGAAGATTTTACCGGCACGATCATCATCGTTTCGCACGACCGTTTCTTTCTTGACAGCCTGGCAACAAAGATTCTCGCAATCGAGAATGGTCGTGCCGTCGTTTATGAAGGAAACTACAGCCAGTATATGTGGGCCAGGTCGCGGCGAGATCTTAGCGGCAGCGAATCAGACAATGATGGCGGCAGCGTCGTGCAGGTTTCTGACCGTAAACAGCAGGCTCGAGAAGATATTAAACAGCAGAAACAGCTAAATAACCGCCTGCAGAAGCTTAAGCGAGAAATTGAAGAGAATGAAAAACAGATTGCCGGCTTCGAAAGACAGTTGGCCGAGGTTGAAGCCCAGCTGGCCAGTCCACCGCTTGAATGGAGCCCGACCCGGGTTGCTGAAGTGGCACAGAACCACGCTGAGCTCAACGCCAGGCTTGAATCAGCCATGAGCGCCTGGGAAGCCCTGCATCTCGAAAATGAGCAGACCGCGGCCGAACTGGCCCGCCTTAAAGAAGGAGCCGCCAATGGGGCAGAATGAAGACAGCCCGCAACGCGGGGTGGTTGAAAAGACCAGACAGAAAACGACGAAACCTTCAATGTATAAGGTTTTTCTGCTCAATGATGACTATACCACCATGGAATTCGTGGTTGAAGTGCTTGAAAGGGTTTTTGGCCGCTCGAAGATCGATGCTACCAGCATCATGCTGCACGTTCACCGCAATGGCAAAGGGCTGGCAGGCGTTTATACCCGTGAGATCGCCGAGACCAAGATTGCCCAGGTGCATGCTCTGGCCCGTGAAAACGGTTTTCCGCTCAAATGCGATATGGAGAAAGAATGATCAGTAAAGATCTCGACATTATACTGCAGGCAGTTATCAACCAGGCCGCCGACGAGCGCCACGAATATATAACCGTTGAGCATCTGCTCTATGCGCTGCTGCACGACAAAGAAGGCGCTGAAATTCTCAGGGCCTGCGGCGCCAACCTGTTCGAGCTCGAAAAAGATCTCGATGAACACCTCGCCGCCAATGTGCCGCAGAAAAACAGTGGTAAAACGCCAGAGCCGGTTCCGACCCTCGGTTTTCAGCGTGTCATTCAGCGCATGATGATTCATGTGCAGGCATCAGAAAAAAAAGAAGCCCGTGCCGGTGACCTTCTGGTCGCGATTTTCAGTGAACCTGACTCGCACGCGGTTTTCTTTCTGCAGAAACAGAACGTCAGCCAGCTCGATGTGCTCAATTACGTTTCGCACGGCATACGCAAGGCCGGCGAAAATGAAGAAGGCTATACCGATGCAGAGCCCGGTGAAGGCGAAGAAGCCGATGCTGCGGTTACCGGCAACCCGCTTGCCAGTTTTGCTGAATGCCTTAACGACAAGGCCGCACGTGGTGGTATCGACCCACTTATTGGCCGGCATCGCGAAGTTTCGCGGGCAATTATCGTGCTCAACCGCCGCCGCAAAAACAATCTTATTTTTGTCGGCGAGCCCGGAGTCGGCAAAACCGCTATCGTCGAGGGTATTGCCCTGCGTATTCATCAGGGCGAAGTGCCTGAAACTCTCAAGGATACAAAAATTTATTCGCTCGACATGGGCGCCCTTCTCGCCGGAACCAAGTATCGCGGTGATTTTGAAGCCCGTCTGAAGGCGACAATGAAGAGTCTCGAAAAGATACCGGGCGTGATTCTCTTTATCGATGAAATTCATACCATCATTGGCGCCGGCGCCGTCAGCGGCGGCACTCTCGACGCTGCCAATATTCTGAAACCAGCTCTGGGTGCCGGAAAGTTCAGATGTATCGGCACCACTACCTTTGAAGAGTATAAAAACTTCGATAAAGACCGCGCCTTTTCGCGGCGGTTTCAGAAAATTGATCTGTATGAACCCGGCGTTGAAGAAACCCGGCGTATTCTGCTTGGCCTGCGCCCTGTGTATGAGAAGTTTCACGGGGTCAAGTTTACCCGCAAGGCAATCAGAGCGGCAGCTGAACTTTCGGCCAAATACATTCAGGAACAGTTTCTGCCAGATAAGGCTATCGACGTGATCGATGAGGCGGCCACGATCCTTAAACTGGCTAAAAAAGCGAAAAAAGGCGAGCTGGTAGTCAGGCAGGCCCACATCGAAAAGGCAGTGGCGCGTATCGCCCGCATTCCATCACGGCGCATTTCGACTTCCGACCTCGACAAACTTAAAAATCTGCAGCTTGACCTGCAGAAGGTGATCTTCGGCCAGGATCAGGCCATCGAAGCGCTGGTGCGGGCTATCAAGATTTCGCGCGCCGGTATGACCGGTTCGACCCGCCCGGTTGGCTCGTTTCTTTTTACCGGCCCGACCGGGGTCGGCAAGACTGAGGTTGCCAAGCAACTGGCCGGCTCGCTCGGTGTCAATTTTATGCGCTTTGACATGAGCGAATACATGGAAAAGCACGCGGTTGCAAGGTTTATCGGGGCGCCTCCGGGCTATATCGGTTATGAACGGGGTGGGGCGCTTACCGATTCGATACGCAAACACCCTTATTCGGTGCTGCTGCTCGACGAAATCGAAAAGGCGCACGAAGACGTGTTCAATATTCTGCTGCAGGTGATGGATTACGCGACGCTGACCGACAATACCGGCAAAAAGGCCGATTTTCGCAATGTCATTCTTATCATGACCTCGAATGCCGGTGCCCGCGAAATGGCAAAGGGCTCGATCGGCTTCTCGCGCGACAGCAAAGATGCCGAATACAAAGGCAAAGCAGCGATTGAAAAGCTTTTTTCGCCAGAATTCCGTAACCGCCTCGACGGCATCATTTCATTTGCCGCTCTGAGTCAGGAAACGATGCAGCTGGTTGTCGACAAGTTCATCAGAGAACTCAATGTGCAGCTCAAGGAGCGCGGGGTTGAACTCGAACTCGATGAGTCGTCAAGGCTGTGGTTGTCAGAAAAAGGCTATGACCCGGTTCACGGGGCCAGGCCACTTGCCCGTGTCATTCAGCGCGAAATCAAAGATGCGCTTGCCGAAGAAATTCTTTTTGGCAGGTTGAGTCGTGGTGGGCACGTGCTGATAACCCTGCCTGAAGGTGCCAATGCCCTTCAGTTTAAATTTAACGATCCGGCGTAAATTTCCTTTTTAAAATACTAAGCAAACTTCAGACATCTGCCGATGTGACCCCCGGCGTATAGTACGCCGTCAAAAAGTTCGCTCAGCTGGTGGCTTGAAAAAGCCGCGCAGCAGGGTGAGCGAAAAGGAGCTGGGTATGAAGAAAAATACCGCAATAGTCGCATTGGCAGCCTGGCTGGTAACGTCGTCGGCCTGGGGCCAGAGCTATTCGCATTCGCAGGTGCAGCTCAAGCAGAATGGCTTTTCGAGCTCGATGCAGAATGTGATTGGCCGGTCTTCCGACACTTATCAGAAAACCCAGAATGCCCCTGAATATTATGGGCAGACTGAGATGCTGCCGCCCATTACCGCCGCACCCGGCGCAGGGGCAGCCCCGCAGCAGTTGAGCCTGCCGCCTATAACCCGCTCAGGCGATATGGGTGGCGTTGACCTTTCGGCCAACATTGCCAAGCCGGTACCGATGGCTAAAAGTGCAAAAAAATCGAGTCGGGCACCCGTAGTAAAAAGCGGCCAGCCGGTTGCGCCGCGCAGCAATAACGAGATATTTTCTCAGGAACCGCTCGATCTGCCGCCGGTAACCACTCTGCCGGTGCCTTCGCGCACGGTTCTGCCGCCGCTTTATTCTGATACGATGATGACTGTGCCATTAGAAGAGGCTGTTACCCGGGTTCTGGCCTGCAATATGTCGGGCTTTACCGGTTTGACACATACCACTTCAGCCGATGTCAGCAAGGCCGGTTCGTTCAAGATGGGCTTTCACTCAAGCTGGTTCGATCTGGATCGAGTATATGATCGGGTTCTGTCTAGCAACGAAAGCGGCGACATGCTCGAAATGCCGATTTTCTTCAACTATGCAGTGACCGATGACCTCGAAATCGTCTATCATATTCCGGTCATAGATTACACCATCAAATCGCGCATTCTCTGGACCCGTGACATTTCAGAGTCCGGTACCGGTGATTCAAAGCTAGGCTTCAAATACCGGGTTTTCGATAATCCATCCTATCAGATGCGCGGCGCTTTCGGTGTCGGGTTCAAGTTTCCCACCGGCAACGACGACAAGGGTCTCGGAACCGGCAAAACCGACTTCGAAATTTTTACCGCGTTCAGCAAGAGTTTCGAGCGTGTCGTCGGCCACCTTAACCTCGGTTACGTGATGACCGGTGACCCGAATACCCAGTTTTACCCCGATGGGCTTGCCGACAAGTTTTATTACAACTTCGGCATCGAATATCCCCATACCCACAATGTTACCGTCATGGCCGAAGTGGCCGGTGAAGACTGGGGTGCTGAAGGCATGAAGGTCGATGTGGTTCCGGGTCTGCGCTATACTCCGACCGAAAACTTTGCGTTTGAAGTTGGCGTGCCGATTGCTGTGACCAATGACCAGCGCTATGGTTACAACTATCGTCTGGTGCTTGGTCTGACCACTTTCTTCCAGTAAACACTGATTTCAAGACTATTGCGAATCGAACCGCCGCCCACTGATCGGGCGGCGGTTCGATTTTTCTGGCAATAAAAAAGCCTGCCGTTGCCGGCAGGCTTAACCAACTTAACTTGAATTATTTCGGCGCGAAAAAGCTTACTGAATCTTCTCGCCACATTCAGGGCAGAACTTGACGCCGCCCGGAACGGCAGCATTGCATTTGCCGCAGGTGGCTGACTGGGGTTTACCGCATTCGGGGCAGAATTTGGCGCCCTGCTTGATCTGGGCGTTACAGCCGATGCAGGCGACAGTGCCGGTAGAATTCGGTTTGCCACATTCGGGGCAGAATTTGGCGTTGGCATTCATGCTGGCGCCGCAGCCGCACTG
>CAZFUG010000295.1:0-5917 GCA_964522035.1 uncultured bacterium | reverse complement strand
AAGGCTGAAGGAAAAGTTTCTGAAGGAAATCGCACCGAAGCTGGTCACCAAATATGGTAACCCGATGCGCGTCCCGAAGGTAGCCAAAGTGGTTATCAACATGGGCGTCGGTGCCGCTACTCAGAATGCTAAACTTCTCGAAGCCGCTACGAGAGATTTAACCATCATCGCCGGTCAAAAACCGGTAATCACCAAGGCTAAGAAGTCAATCTCTAACTTCAAGCTGAGAGCTGGCGTCCCCATAGGATGTCGCGTTACTCTCCGCGGCGATAGAGCCTTCTATTTCCTGGACAAACTTTTTACCATCGTTGTTCCCCGCATCAGAGACTTCCGTGGTCTTTCTCCAAAGGCTTTCGACGGTCGCGGCAACTACAGCCTCGGTCTCCAGGAACAGCTGGTTTTCCCTGAAATCTCTTACGATTCAGTGGAAAAAGTACAGGGCATGAACATCACCATCGTAACCACCGCTCACAATGACGGTGAAGCTTACGAGCTCCTCGAGCTGATGGGTATGCCGTTCCGCAAGATCGCTAAAAAAGCGCAGTAATACAAGGAGTTGTTATGGCTAAGAAAGCACTTATCGAAAAGTGGAGTAAAGCCCCAAAATTCTCTACACGCGCCTACAACCGCTGCCTTATCTGCGGTCGTCCGCGTGGCTACATGAGGGACTTCCAGATGTGTCGTATCTGTTTCAGAGACCTCGCTTCCGTCGGCAGAATTCCCGGCGTTACGAAATCAAGTTGGTAAAGGAGTTAATGAGTTATGAGTATGACTGATCCTATTGGCGATATGCTGACTCGTATCCGGAATGCCAACATGGTTAAGCATGAAAGCGTCGAAATGCCTTCTTCTAAAATGAAAATCGAGATCGCAAAGATCCTGAAAAAAGAAGGTTATATCCGGGATTTCCGCTATTACAAATTTCAGAATAAATTCAATCTGAAAGTGTTCCTGAAGTACGGCGAAAAGAATTCTCACATCCTCAAGGGAATCACACGCGTTTCTAAACCTGGCAGAAGACTTTATTCTGGCAAGGAAACCATCGCGAAGGTTCTCGGCGGCCTGGGCATTTCTATTCTCACCACTTCCAAGGGCGTCATGACTGACAAAGAAGCCCGCAAAGCTGGAGTCGGTGGCGAAGTTCTCTGCCACGTCTGGTAACCAGGAGGAAGCGACATGTCAAGAATTGGTAAAAAACCCGTAATTATTCCCAAGGGTGTTGAAGTTAACGTCAACGGTACCATGGTCTCTGTTAAAGGCCCTCAGGGTCAGATCAGCAAAGACATGCCCGCCGATGTTAAGGTCACCCGTGAAAACGACCATATCATCTGCACCATTCCCGAAAACAGCAACAAAGTTGTCAGAGCTAAATTCGGTCTGGTAAGAAGCCTTATCAATAACATGGTAACTGGCGCCCACGCCGGTTTCACCAAGGGCCTCGAAATCATCGGGGTTGGTTACAAAGCACAGAATCAGGCTCCCAACAAGATCCTGGTCAACATCGGTTATTCACACCCAGTCGTGTATGAAGCACCGGCCGGCATTACCCTCAAGGTAGACGGCAACAAAGTTTTTGTAACTGGTATTGATAAAGAAGTAGTCGGCCAGACTGCCTCTGAAATCAGAGAAATCCGACCTCCGAGACATTACAAAGACGGCGCCGGTATCCGCTATCTCGGCGAAAACGTCCGCATCAAGGTCGGCAAGAAGCTCGCAGCTTAAGGCAATAAAGGAAGGTACAAAATGAAAGTCGGAAAAAAGGAAATGCGTAAGCGGCGTCATGCACGCAGCAGATTTTATTTGTCCGGTACTGCCCAGAAGCCTCGTCTTGCAGTGTTTCGCAGCCTTAAGCATATCTATGCTCAGGTGATTGACGATTCCACTGGCGAAACCATGGTTATGGCAAGTTCACTTGACAAAGATATCCGTTCCACTGTAAAAGGTGGTAACAAAACCGGTGCCAAAGCTATCGGTCAGAGACTGGCAGAAAAGGCAATCAAACAGGGCATTACTGCTGTGGTATTTGATAAGGGTGGTTACAAATATCATGGTCGCGTCAAGGAACTGGCCGAAGGCGCCAGATCCGCTGGCTTGAAATTCTAGGAGGAAACCAGATGGCTGAACAAGGAAATCCTCGTTTCCGTCGTGATGGTCGCCGACGTGACCAGGTCGTGGAAAACGAATTCACCGAAAAAATTATTTCTGTTAACCGTGTCTCTAAAACCGTTAAGGGTGGTAGACACTTTGGCTTCTCCGTTCTGGTCTGCGTAGGCGATCAGAAGGGTAAAGTCGGCATTGCTATCGGCAAAGCCAAGGCCGTTCCGGATGCAGTCCGCAAAGGTCTTGAAAAAGCCCGCAAGCAGATGGTTCAGATTCCCCTGAACAAAGATACCATTGCCCATCCGTACATTTGTTCGATGCATACCTTACCAAGCCCATCCGTACATTGGCAAATTCGGTTCTTCTCAGGTCCTGATCAAACCCGCCGCCCCCGGTACCGGTGTTATCGCCGGTGGTGCCGTGCGCGCCATCTTTGAAGCTCTTGGCGTTAAAGACGTTCTGTCAAAACGCCTCGGTTCGAAGAACCCCGTTAACATGGCCAAGGCTACCATGAACGCTCTGCGCGACATGCGCGGCGTTGATGTTATCGCCAAAAATCGTGGCATTACTCCCGGCCAGGTCATTAACGGCTAAGGAGAAAAACCATGACAGAAAAGAAAATCAAGATCAAACTGATTAAAAGCATGATCGGCGCCACAGAACGCCAGATCAAAACCCTTCACGCTCTCGGGCTCCGCAAGATGCAGCAGGAAGTTGAACATGTGGCAACTCCCCAGATTCTTGGCATGGTCAGCAAGATGCAGCGCTGGATCGAAGTAAATTAAGGAGACCTCGTTATGATTAACCTTGGTAATCTCAAAAAGGCCAAAGGGTCTACCAAAGATAAAAGAAGAGTAGGGCGCGGTAAGGGTTCCGGCATGGGTAACCAGGCCACCAGAGGTCATGACGGTCAGCTCGGCCGCGGCAGCAAGGTTCGCCCCTATGCCGGGTTCGAAGGCGGTCAGATGCGTTTCGTCCGCATTATGCCGAAGCGCGGTTTCACCAGCCCGAATCGTGTTGAATTCTCAGTGGTAAATCTCGCTGCTCTCGAGCAGGCCTTTGCCGCCAACGCTGAAGTAACCGTAGCAAAGCTTATCGAAGCCGGTCTGGTCAAAAACGACAAGAACCCGGTCAAGATTCTTGCCCGCGGCGAAATCAAAAAGCCTCTTACCGTTAAGGCTCATCAGTTTTCAAGTTCTGCCAAGGACAAAATTGAAAAAGCCGGTGGAAAGGCGGAGGTGATCTAACTTGCTGCAAAGCCTGTCAAACTCAATGAGAATTCCGGAACTCCGGAATCGTATCCTTTTTACCCTTGGCATGATTCTGGTATTCAGAATCGGTACCCACATTCCGACTCCGGGCGTGGATGCCAAGCTGCTTACCCAGAACCTTCCTTCTTCTGAACTGTTCAGCTTTCTGAACATGTTCTCAGGTGGCGCGCTGAGACGTTTCTCTGTCTTCGCACTCGGGATCGCTCCCTACATCAATGCATCGATCATCATGCAGCTGCTTGTATATGTTATCCCTTATTTCGAACACCTGGCGAAAGAAGAAGGCGAAGAGGGCCGCAAGCTGATCAGTCAGTATACAAGATACGGAACAGTTTTGATAGGCGCGCTGCAAGCGTTAGGCATCAGCTTCATGCTTGAAAGATACCAGGTTGTTCCGCACCCTGGTATCGGTTTCAAGCTGATGGCTGTAATCACCCTCACTGCAGGCACAGCCTTCATTATGTGGCTCGGCGAACAGATGACCGCCAGAGGTATTGGCAATGGTATCTCCATTCTCATCACCGCTGGTATTCTCGCTGGCCTCCCGGAAGCGATTGTGCATCAGGTCGCACTGTTCAGCGGCGACGCTCATGATGTCGTGAAGACCATCTTCCTGTTGTTCTTCGCTATCGTTACCATCATGGCTATCGTCTATGTTCAGGATGGCGTCCGCAAGATTCCGGTTCAGTATGCCAAGCGCGTGGTTGGTCGAAGAGTTTATGGTGGCCAGAACACCTATATTCCTCTAAGAGTCAATCAGGCCGGCGTTATCCCGGTAATCTTCGCCAGTTCTATTCTGATGTTTCCTGCCATGATTTTCAGCTGGGTCCAGAGCCTTGAATCAATGCAGGAAGCAGTTAAGAATCCGATCGTCTACTGGTTTCTGAATATTTTCAACTACAACAGCATGACCTACATTCTGATCTACGTAGCTCTGATCATATTCTTCACTTACTTCTACACAGCCATTTCATTCAACGTCCAGGATCTCGCCGACAACATGAAAAAATACGGCGGCTTCATTCCCGGTATCCGTGCCGGTCAGAAAACCGTCGAATTCCTTGAAAAGACCGTTTCCAGAGTAACTCTGGCAGGTGGTGTTTTCCTGGCTGTTGTCTCGATCATCCCGAACATCCTGATCATGTTCATGAATGTTAACTTCTACTTCGGCGGCACAGCTCTGCTGATCGTTGTCGGCGTCGCCATGGATACCATGCGTCAGCTGGAATCACACCTGGTAACCCGTCACTATGAAGGTTTCATGAAGAAAAAAGGATTGAGATGAGCAGTAAGAGAAATCTGAACCTTATTTTTCTTGGCCCGCCGGGTGCCGGCAAAGGCACCCAGGCCAAGATGATCGTAGACAAATACAATATTCCCCAGATTTCCACAGGTGACCTGATGAGAGCCGCTGTCTCATCAGGTTCTTCTATTGGAGACAAGGTTAAGTCTTTCATGGCCAGCGGAGCCCTCGTTCCTGATGATCTCGTCATCGAAATTCTTCTTGAACGACTTTCTGCCGATGATTGTCGCGACGGTTTTATCCTCGACGGATTTCCGCGCACTGTCGGCCAGGCAGAAGCACTTGACCAGCAGCTGAACGAGAAGCGGATGCCCCTTTCCGGCGTCGTGGCTATGATGGTACCCGATGGGGTACTGACTGACCGCCTGACTGCCCGAAGAATCTGCCGTCAGTGCAGCGCTTCGTATCATCTCGAATACCTTAAACCAAAGGTCGAAGGTGTGTGCGATCGTTGCCAGGGCGAGCTCTACCAGCGCAAAGACGACTCGGAAGAAGTCATTCTCAACCGCCTCAAGGTGTACCACGATCAGACTTCGCCTCTGATAGATTTTTATCAGAAGCGAAAAAAGTTGTACACAGTCGACGGAAATAAAAAAATAGAGATGATTTTTTCTGAAATCTGTGATATAATCGACAAACTGAATTCGCTTTGATTAGCCTGAAAACACCTCAGGAAATCGAGACGATGCAGGAGAATGGCCGAATTCTTTCGGTCATTCTTGATAAGGTTAAGCATCAGGCCAAACCCGGTGTTTCAACTTTAGAACTGGCAGAATATGCTCATGGCGAAATCTTGAAGTCCGGCGCTGAATCAGCGTTTCTTGGCTATAAAGATTTCCCGGGGGTAATCTGCATCAGTCTCAACGATGAGGTTGTTCACGGGATTCCGTCGTCAGCGAGAATTCTCCAGCCAGGAGATCTTCTCAAAATCGATATCGGAATCAGGCGAAACGGCTTCTACGCTGATATGGCAGAGACAATATTTCTGGGGGCCACCCCCCCAACTGAAATTGAAGGTCTGCTGCAGATTACGAAGATGGCCTTGATGGCCGGAATTCGTAATTTGCTTCCCGGCAATACTTTGGGAAAAGTTTCACAAAGTATGCAGGAAGTCATCGAGACTGGCGGACTGTCAGTGGTTAAAACGTAAGTTGTTAAAGCTATATGCCTCACGCTCCACTAAAAAACACCACTTCAGAACTAAGGTACCCCAGAACAGGGGACGCTGCTCAAAGAAGGAATG
>CAZFUG010000294.1:0-5923 GCA_964522035.1 uncultured bacterium | reverse complement strand
GATCTTCTTTGCACTCGGCTTCGGTCGTGCCTGTCATCAGAGCTTCTGTCTGCGCGATAAAGTTGGCCATCAGCTTGACATGATGATCGCCAACCGGGTTGTGCGAGCGAATGCAGCCGATGAAGTCGGCCGGGATCAGCTTGGTGCCCTGATGAATCAGTTGGTAAAAGGCATGCTGCCCATTGGTGCCCGGTTCGCCCCAGATGATTGGCCCGGTCTGATAGTCGACACTGCGACCCTCACGATCAACATATTTGCCGTTGCTTTCCATGTCGCCCTGCTGAAAATAAGCGGCAAATCTGTGCAGATACTGGTCATACGGCAGAATCGCCATGCTTTCGGCACCAAAAAAGTTGTTATACCAGACCCCGAGCAGCGCCAGAATTACCGGTACATTCTTTTCCAGGGGGGCCTCGGCAAAATGTTTGTCAAGCGCGTGGGCACCGGCCAGAAGTTCTTCAAATCTTGCGAATCCAACCGAAAGAGCTATCGACAGGCCTATTGCCGACCACGAAGAGTAGCGGCCGCCGACCCAGTCCCAGAATTCAAACATATTTGCCGAATCGATGCCAAAAGCTTCAACCGCATCTTTATTGGTTGAAAGTGCCACGAAGTGGCTGGCAACAGCCTTTTTATCACCAAGGGTCTTCAACAGCCAGTCGCGCGCCGTAACCGCATTGGTCATTGTTTCCTGGGTCGTGAAAGTCTTGGAAGCTACGATGAAAAGCGTTTCTTCAGGATTCAGACCTTTTGTCTTCTCAACGAAATCCGTACCGTCGACATTCGAGACAAACCTCACCACCGGGCCGTCTGCATAATGTTTGAGAGCTTCGCAGATCATGACCGGGCCAAGATCCGAGCCGCCGATGCCGATATTTACGACGTAACGAATTTTTTTGCCGGTAAAGCCGCACCAGTCACCGCTGCGAACTCTCTGGCAGAAAGATTTCATCTTCTCTAGGACTGCGTTGACTTCGGGCATGACATCAGCCCCGTCAACAATGACCGGAGTATTCGAACGATTGCGCAGAGCACTGTGCAATACCGCCCGGCCCTCGGTCCAGTTGATTGTTTTGCCCGAAAACATTGCAGCAGCAGCTTCTTTTACACCAGAAGCTCCGGCAAGGTTGAACAGAAGGCGCATGGTTTCAGCGTCAATGCGATGTTTGGAATAATCGATCAGCATTTCGCCAAGCTCGATGCTGAACTTTTTGAAGCGGTCAGGATCCGCCGCAAACATATCGCGCATGTGCCTGTCTTTTATTTTTTCATAATGGGCGCCAAGTGCCTTCCACTCCGGGCTCGCCGTCAGGCTGCCACCGTTTTTTATTTCCTGGTCAATCTTTGAAGAAAAATTCATCTGAACCTCCAGCAGGTCGGTTTGATCATACAGAAACCTTATACTCCAAACTATAGCCCTAATTCAACCACCTAAACCGACCATGGAAAATAACCGCAGTTTATGCTAAAATTATTAACTAAGTTTTAACGCATGGTTCAAAGGAGTATATGAAGTATGCAAAAAATCGTTGCCGCTGCCGTACAGTTTTCTGTCGAGCCAATGGCCGTAGAACGCAACATGGGAAGAGCCTACGAACTGATCGCTGAATGTTCTCGCGCATCAAAAGCCAATCTCATCGTTCTGCCAGAAAGCTTTACCACCGGTTTCACACCGCGCGGCAAGGCAGAAGACCTCTGGGATGCCGTCGACACAATTCCGGGACGTCTCACCGAACAGGCAATTGCCTGGGCAAAAGAGTTCAACTGCTATATCTGCTTCCCTACCTACGAAAGAGGCCCCGAAAGACATATCGTTTATAACAGTGCCGCCCTGATCGGCCCTGATGGCGTGCTCGGTGTTTATCGCAAAACCCATCCTTTCCCGACTGAAAGACTCGAAGGCGGTGGCTGGACTACCCCAGGTACCGACTCATGCTGCATCAATACCCCGATCGGCAAAATCGGTATCGTTATCTGCTATGACGGCGAGTTCCCCGAACTTGCCCGCGTAACCGCACTTAAAGGCGCAGAAGTTATCTGCCGCCCCTCAGCTTTTATGCGCACCTTCGACCACTGGGAACTCACCAACCGCGCCCGCGCCTACGACAACCATGTTTACTGGATCGCCGCCAACAGCGTCGGGCCAGATGCAAGTGGCGCCTACTTCTTCGGATCATCGATGATCGTTCATCCTAATGGCGTTAAGCTTTCGCAGGCACGCGCATGTGATGAATACGTCTGGGCCGATCTTGATCCTGACCCGATCCGCACCGTTGTTCCCAATTCTTCTACTCCGCAGATTTTCGACCATCTTGAAGACCGCAATATCACATCATACGTCGGAATTCTTACTGAAGGCCGTTCTTCATTTGAGCCGGCCCGCAGAATTCCATACAATACCCGCTGGAGATAAAAAATGCCCGGACCGCTGCACGGAATTAAAGTTATCGACCTGACCAGAGTTCTGGCCGGGCCCTTCTGCACCATGACCCTTGCCGACCTTGGAGCCGAAATAATCAAGATCGAAAAGCCGGGTACCGGCGATGATTCAAGAGCCTTTGGCCCGCACCTGCACGGTGAGAGTGCCTACTTCATGAGTATCAACCGCGGCAAAAAAAGCCTTACCCTTGATCTGAAAGCAGAAAAAGGGCGCGAAATATTCCTGAAGCTGGTGAAAGACGCAGATGTCGTTGTCGAAAACTTTAAACCGGGCGTTATGAAAAAGCTTGGCCTTGATTATGCTGCCCTGAAAAAAATCAATCCGAAGCTCATTTATTGCGCCTCGTCGGGTTTTGGTCAGACTGGCCCCTACAGCAGCCGCCCCGCCTATGACCTCATCATTCAGGGAATGGGCGGCCTGATGAGCATCACAGGTCCAGATGCTTCACAGCCAACCAAGGTCGGCAGCTCGATCGCCGATATCTTCGCCGGGGTCTTCTCGGCCATTGGTATTTTGAGCGCTCTCTATAATCGAACCCACACCGGGAAAGGTCAGATGGTAGATGTTGCAATGCTAGACTGCATGGTTGCAATTCTTGAGAACGCCATTGCCCGCTTTACCGGTTCCGGAATTGACCCGGTTCCGATTGGTAACCGCCATCCTTCTATTGCACCATTCACTTCGGTTAGAACCGCCGATGGCTATATCAATATTGCCTGCGGTAATGACGCTCTCTGGTTGAAGCTCTGCGAGATCATCGAACGGCCAGATCTGGCCACAGATAAACGCTACGAAAGTAACCGCAGTCGCTGCGATCATATGCCTGACCTTCTGCCGCAATTGAACGAAGCCATGCAGGGACAGCCTTCTTCATACTGGCTGAAAAAACTCGAAGAGGGGCATGTGCCGGCAGGGCCGATCAACACCATAAGCCAGGTGCTTTCAGACCCACAGGTTCTGGCGCGCAACATGCTTCTCGAACTTGCTCACCCGGTAGCTGGCCTGGTTAAAATGCCCGGCAGCCCGGTCAAACTCTCAGACACTCCGGCTGAAGTCAAATTCCCGGCTCCAGTCCTCGGCCAGCACAATGATGAGATTCTTGCTTCTCTCGGCTACTCGGTTCAACAGATCGAAGGTTTCCGGGCTGAGGCGGTTATCTGAGGCGAAAATCCTGATAATTTTGCCAGCCCGGCAAAATTGTGTTGATTATTGCCCGCGTTTCTGATAAAATAGACAAACTGGTTCTGCAGCTGAATCTTCAGCTCGACCAATCGGGGCGTAGCGCAGTTGGTAGCGTACTTGAATGGGGTTCAAGTGGTCGCTGGTTCGAGTCCAGTCGCCCCGACCCGAAAACCGTCATCTGTTTCAGATGGCGGTTTTTCATTTCCGGCCGATTCACCATTTGAAGTATGTAATATAAAATCTTACAACGTTCTAAAACTTGCTGGACAAAGTCAAAAAAGCGGCTTAGTATAGCAGAAAATTTTCACAATCAGGGAAAAGGAAGAATCATAGATGAAACATGCAGAAATAAAATTCGATACCGCCTGTATCCATGCCGGTCAGGCACCTGACAAGCTGTTTGGTGGCGTCAGTGTTCCGATTTATCAGTCTTCGACTTTTGCCTTCGAAGATGCTGACCAGGGTGCCGCCAGATTTTCCGGCAAAGATGACGGCTACAAGTATACCCGTATCGGCAACCCGACTAATGCTGCTCTTGAAAGATGTGTCGCCGAACTCGAAGGCGGCAAATTCGGTCTGGCGACCGCAACTGGCATGTCGGCCATTTCCACCGTTTTCATGACTTTTCTTGGCGCCGGCAAACACGTTGTGTCGACCGGTTCTGTATACGGCCCGACCCGCACCATTCTTGAAAAAGAACTGACCAGGTTCGGCGTTGAATCGACATTCGTCGACAGTTCTAATCCTGAAAACGTAAAAAATGCGATTAAAAAGAATACCGTCATGGTTTACGTCGAAACCCCGGCCAACCCGACCCTCAGCATTACCGACATCGCTGCCTGTGCTAAGATCGCCCATGATGCCGGCGCCATTCTGGTGGTCGATAATACCTTCTGCAGCCCGATGCTGCAGAAACCCCTGCAGCTCGGCGCTGATATCGTACTGCACAGTATGACCAAATTTCTCAATGGCCACAGCGACGTTGTTGCAGGCATGCTGGTTACCAGTAACCAGGATCTGATGAAGAACATGCACCGGGTTATCTGTCAGATGGGCGGAACTATCGATCCACATCAGGCCTGGCTGGTTCTTAGAGGTGTTAAAACCCTGGCTCTGCGCGTCAAGGTCGCCCAGGAAAACGCCATGAAACTCGCCGAAGAACTCGAAAAACACCCCAAAATCGAATGGGTTAAATATCCCGGCCTGCGCTCACACCCACAGTATGAGCTTGCCAAAAAGCAGATGTCAGGCCCCGGCGCCATGATTTCGTTCGAAGTTAAAGGTGGTGTAAAAGCCGGCAAAACGGTTATGGACTCAGTCGGCCTCAGCACTCTTGCCGTTTCTCTGGGCGGCATTGAAAGCTTGATTCAGCACCCTGCAAGTATGACTCACGCCAGCATGGGCCCCGCTGCTCGCGCTGATGCCGGTATCACCGATGGACTGGTGAGATTTTCGGTCGGCTGCGAAGACTACGAAGATATCAAAAAAGATCTCTGGCAGGCGCTCGATAAAATCTGATTTCTCTGTAAAACTGACGCCGGGCTGTTCCTATTGGAATGGCCCGGCTTTTTTTTTTTTTTTCTGGGCTGAAATATCCGTGTCTATCCGTGTTCATCCGTGGCCTGATCAAAAAAAACAGGGCCGCCCGACAACGGGCGGCCCTGTTTTTATCATATTCAGATCATGTGGCGTTAACCAGTTTGAGCATCGGCATGAAAACGGCGAGAACGATACCACCGATTACGATACCCATGAACACGATAACGATCGGTTCGATGATTGATGTCAGACCCTTAACCGCAGTGTCGACTTCTGAATCGTAAAAGTCGGCGATTTTTGACAACATTTTGTCGAGTTCGCCTGTTTCTTCACCTACGGCGATCATCTGCACGACCATTGGCGGGAAAACCCCTGAATTCTTCAGCGGTTCAGCGATTGATTCACCTTCTCTGATCGATATGCGGGTTTTATCAACCGCTTCGGCGATAACGACGTTACCGGCAGTCTGTGAAGTGACTTCGAGGGCCTGCAGAATCGGAACACCCGAGGCAATGAGAGTGCCGAGAGTTCGGGTAAATTTGGCGACCGCAACCTTTCTCATCATCATGCCAATGGCCGGCATGCGCAGAATGTTGGTGTCGTAAAGTCGAGCTCCGGTTTTGGTCTGGAAAAAGTTCCAGATAAGGATCGGAACGGCAATGATGGCCGGTATGATGATGAACCACCAGGAGATCATGAAGTCTGATGTGGCCAGCAGCATCTGTGTAACCATGGGCAGTTCAACGTTCATGCCCATGAAGA
>CAZFUG010000293.1:0-5972 GCA_964522035.1 uncultured bacterium | reverse complement strand
CTTAACGTCATATGTAATATCATATAGATATGATTAAGTCTTTTCGTTGTAAAGAAACCGAAAAATTATTCAATCGACAGCGGTCAAAAAAACTGCCTCTGAATATACAGGCTGTTGCATTCCGTAAATTGCGAATGCTGAATCGTTCAAATACTGTCAATGACCTGCGCGTGCCGCCTGGCAATCGCCTGGAACAGCTTTCAGGCGATCGAGAAGGACAATACAGCATAAGAATCAATGCACAATACAGAATTTGTTTCGAGTGGCTCGACGGCGATGCTGCAAATGTCGAAATCGTCGACTACCATTGATAACTGAAAGGAGATGCTCATGCCCAATACTTTAATTGCCCCTCTGCATCCAGGAGAAATTTTACTGCATGAATTTCTTGAGCCATTGAATCTTAGTCAAAATAAGCTGGCACAGGACATCGGTGTGTCACCACGCCGAATAAATGAAATAGTTCACGGCAAGCGGGCTGTAACCGCTGATACCGCCTTAAGACTGGCCAGATACTTTCAAATGTCGCCACAGTTCTGGCTGGGGCTGCAGATGGACTATGAATTGGATCTTGAAAAAGACCGTTTAGCCGAAATCTTAGCCAGAGATGTGAAAGTAATGCCAATAAAAAAATGCGCATAACATCGATAGCCTGAAAATAGCTATAGTTAAGGTAAAAGCACGCGTATTTATTTTGTGGGGAAGGATTACAGTTTGCCGGGTTAAAGAGTCCTGTTTTTCCGGGCTGATGATATTGCGCTGTTCAAGGCGTGCAGAAGGTTTTTGGCAACATATCGCAGCTGTGAAAAATCGTAAAAAAATACTTTAAAAAACTGTTTTGCCTGAAGACTTCGTGAAAATTGTCGCAACTTTTAGCCGGCAGGGGGCGTATTATTTGCAGGGAAATAAACGTCGCTCTGATATCGAACACCAGCGGCAGATTCAGTTCTGTCTGGCCTTACCGGCAGAACAGGACTGTATAAATCATTCTGCAGACCCAGGAGATACGGGTTCGGGTTAATGCCTGTATTGCAGGCATGGATAACATATGACTGCGTCGGTTGCGTCAGTAAAACACATTCTTTTGTTGCTATTGCTCTGATCGTTAGTGTAAATTACCCGTATACAGAGTGAAGGGGAGTTGACGATGGCGGAAGAAAAGGATTTCAGAAAACTGCTGAAAAAAGTCGACATGAGTGACATTCGGCTGCTTGTCATCGGTGTGACTCTGCTGATTGTGCCGGTCGTTTTCATCCTTTTCTTTTCCGGAGGCAGTTCCAAAAAGATCAGCCAGGAAAAAATGAAAACCATGGTTGCCCGCAAAAATGTTTTCAATTTTGGCTCTTCTTCAGGCCATGGTGCATCTTCTGCCCCATCTTCGGGCAAGACATCGGGTTCGACCTGGTTTTCATCGACTTCCCCCGAAAAGCGCGTCGAGCAGGAACTCGAAGACGCCTTCAAGCTCATAAAGCGCAGTCAGCGTTCTGACCGTTTCCCGCCGGGTGCTACAGAAGAGCAGCGCGATGCCTACAAGGCCGAACATAACCCGATGCTGCTCGATGGCAGAGGTGAGCTCGAGCGCGGCAACTTCGCCGAAGCCGAAGCCATGTTTTTAAAGGCCTTTGAAGAGGCGAACGGCAACGCTTTTCAGCAGGTTTATGCCATGGGCGCTCTCTGTGAACTCTACGAGCTGACCCAGGATCGAAAGAAGCTTGAAGTCGCTTTCAAGCAGTTTATGGAACTGGTAGGCAAGCTGCCGCCAGATTATGGCGGCGGTGATCTCGCTGCATCAGTCCGCAACGCTTATATGGCTCTCAAACAGCTTCAGGACAGTGCTGACCCGGCAAAAGTCGCACAGGGACTGGCCGATGTCGAAGCGATCAAACAGGGTGCAATTCAGCCCGGAAAAGTCTCGCAGGGTCTTGGCAAGAGTCTTTTCGCGTTTCCGGCCAAATTTGAATAGGGTGGGGGGATAAGCATGAAACCAGCAGCAAGAAAAGGCAGCGCATTCATCATTGTGGTTGGCGTTCTCGGCGTGATTCTTTTCGCCTCCACCATGTTCATGAGCTCAACTATCGAAGAGGGCCGTCAGACAACGCTTTCGGTAAAGGGGCTGCACGCCACCTGCCTTGCTGAAGCTGCCCTCGAACGTGCCATGCGCATGATCGCCGACAACATCAACGATGTCGATCCGGCCAGAGTTACCGCAAAAGATCTGTCGATCAAGCTGCGTCTGCCGGCCCGCGCCAAAAGCGGCGTAACCCTGGGGCTTGTGGGCAATCTCGGCTCCGATGAGCAGCTTGACCTCGATTCAGCTGCATCTGAAGAGATCGTGCTGACCAAAGATGACCTGCAGGAAGGCGTCGATAACAAGGAACTCGATGCTCTGGTGGCCTACATGACCTCTGAAGGCGCCAAAGAATACGATATCAAGGTAACGGTCAAAATCGAAAAGGCTTTTCGCGTTTCTCCAGGCAAGGATTACGCCGATTTCAAAGTGCCGGGCGTCGATATCGCCTGGAATCTACTCACCGATGTTAAGTCTTTTCTAGAAGGTGGCGGCTATTCACCGATCGAAATCGGTTTTCCGAAAGATCTGTCATGGCTCGACTTCTCGATTCCGGTTAAAATCGGGCCGATCACTCTCGTTAATATCAACCTGACCGGCGTTGTCGACAAACTGATGCCGAAAATCACGGTTGCCGGCAAGGAACGCAGCTTCAAAGAACTGACCAGTCTCGATTTCTTTGCCGACATGCTGGTTAATCAGTTGATCGGCGGTGGCAAGAAGCGTTACCCGATTCAGGTTTCATTTGACGCAATCAGGATGCCCACGGATGTTAACAGCCTGTGGCCGGCTGGTGTAAGCCTGACGCCAACCCTCGATCAGGGGCAGTATCTCGAAAAATATGGTCAGCTGAAGCTCGAATGTGAGGCTTCGATTACCTATCAGGATAATTACAAGGCTACCCGCAGGGTGTCTGCCATCAAAGATTTCAAGACAGCCGATTGCGAGCCACCCGCACCGATGTACAGTTTCTTTATTTCCAATCTGAAGAATGATTATCTTTCGTTCAACAATTACGGCGGCACTTTCATCGTTAACAACTTTGACTACTCGGGCACCTTTTCAAAAATTAAAGAAGTTTTCACCGGCCCAAAAGAAGTTTCAGAAGAAGAACTGAAAAAACGCGAATTCCCGGGTCTGGTGCGCGTCAACTACTCAGACAAGAGTTCTGATGCTACACGGCCGCTTATCTGCAACGTCGCGCTCATGGGCGACTGGAACGCCCCGCCGGTAGCCGGCGACAACAGCGGCGCAGTCAAAAACATTTTTCAGGGCATCGAGCCCCTGCTGATTCTCAATACCAAGACCAAAATGGCGGTTGCCGGCGGCAAATACAATATCAATGCCGAAATTACCCGCAGAGACCCCGAAACGAACATTGCGGTTCCGGTAAGCCTTTCAGGGCCGGCAAACAACAGCGCACCGGCTCAACCCGTGCTCGGGCAGCCCGGAAGATACGGTCTCGACTTTGCCACCAAACCAGATCCTTTTCCGATGCTGAAACCGAATGAATATCTTAAAAAACTGGCGGCGCCCGGCACTCTTAATCTTGTTCCCGACGTCGGCAAAATGAGCACCAACGTTCTGGCACTGGCGGTTACCATGGCGCTCAAGCCGATGGTTGACGCAGTTCCGCTCAGCAAGGGCGTGGTCAGCGTTCCCGACTGTTTTCAGAAATGGGAAATGCCTTATATGGGCACCGGCAACTCGTTCTACACCATCCCCACAACCGGCACCGGCGCCAACAAGACGCGATTTTTCGGCTACGGTGGCATGCACCCGACCCTGACGAGGGAAGTCGAAGGCAATGTGCTCAAACGTTCGCGCATCTGGCAGATGTGCATTGTCGGCATGAGCCCGATGGACCGCCTGCCTCTGCTGCCTTTCCCGCCGGTGTTTCTGCCGCCGCCGCCATTGGTCATCCCAATCTGGAAAGCCCAGGAAGTGTTGACCAAGTATGATTACAATCTCGAACCCCTGAAGGCCAATTCCGAATCAGGCAAGGCTGATTACAAGACTTATGAATACGACCCGTCGCTGCTGCAGAATATGCCGCCCAACCTCTATACCAGCGAGCAGTATGCCAAAAAGGCGACCTACTACTACGAGAACGCCGAGGCTTTTATTGAAGACCTGCCTAACCGCACCACCACGGTAAATGGCAAGAAGGTGTTTGTATTGAACGGCGTATCTTACATTTCCGGTTCGCTTGGCTCGGCAGCCAGCCCGTTCAATGCCGGCGAAGAAGCTTTCTATGTGCTCGGCAAGGGCATGATTGTCGTAAGCGGCAATCTTTTCATGGGTTCGAACATCAAGGTTCTCGACCGAACCGAAGACGATCTGACGGTATTTTCTCTGATTGTTCGCAATGGTGGTCTGCTGGCTTTGTCTGGTGGCAAACAATACGAGATTGAGGGTTCGCTTTATACCGACAAGGGTATTTACTGCCACGCCGATTCGAGCCTGAGAATCGCCGGCAACTGGGTCACCAATCAGTTCAACAAGGCGGCAATGGGCGGTACCGTTGCCGTTGATTACGTTTCTTCGCGGGTGCGTAACTCGCTGGGCAGCCTGCACCCGGTGCGCGGCAAATTCGACCCGAAGCGCTATCATGTTTCTTTCAGTCCGCTGTGGGCTTCATGGAGGGCAAATTGATGTCAGGCAGAAACAAAAAGGGTGCCACCCTTCTTGAGATCGTCATCGCTGCATTCATACTGGCGGTGGCTTTTATACCGATTCTCAGACTGGTTGATTTCGGGTCGACCTCTACGGCCAAAGTCGGGCATTATGCCAAGGCAACCCGACTTGCCCAGGAACTGATAGAAGAATGCAAACATGTGCCTTTCAAGGTTTATCAGAAGCACTACAGTGACCTCGCCAGCGGCAATTCTTTCGATGTTCACCCGCAGTTCTACAAAGAAACCGCCAAAAGCATCGAGAGCTTTTTTAAAGAAAATATCGATGCCATGAAAGACTATGGCTGTACCGCAACTTTGAAAGCCAAGAAGAATGATCTCGATCAGATCGTTGAAGTCTGGTTTGAGGTTGAAATTTTCTGGCGCGATAAAGGCACGAAAGAAGACGAACGTTTCGGCCGGCGGGTTGTAAGGGCCGGCAATGCCTATTACAATTCTGAGGCTATCTAGCAGAGAGGTGAAAACATGAAAAATCGCAGAAAAACTGGCTTTACCCTGGTAGAAGTGATGGTCGCCGTTTTTCTGTCGACCATTGTTCTTACAGCTATTTACGGCGTCTGGATCCGCGTACAGCGTGAAATTGCCAAATCGCATGCGCGTCAGACCCTTCAGAGTGAGCTGAGAACCGCCTCAAACTACCTGCAGAAAGATCTGAAGTCGGTTAAAGAAGGAACATTTGATGCGCCGGGCGGCCAGTCTGCCGACGGCTCTTCGCTGCACATCACTTTTGAACGTTTCAAAGAAAGTGAAGATGGCAAAATTGCCCAGGATTCGACCGAAAAGGTTGAGTATCGTCTCAGTGATGGCCTTCTCACCAGAAAGAGCACTACCGAACTCAAGATTCTTTCTGTCAGCGTCGAAAGCATGCAGATTACCAAGTCGGTTGATTCGGCCAGCCTCGGCGCCACCGATCTTGAATCGACCGATGAAGATTTCAGGGCCGGGCGCGAGGCCAAGCTCGAGATCAATATTGTCGGCCGCAAGAATATTGCCGGTTCGCGCGAGGAAATGTACCACGTTGAGCGCACTTCTGTGGTCATGCGCGATGAATTCTACAAAAAGACCAACAAGAATTTCGTTTCGAATTTCGATCTGGCGAAACTTGAAAAAGATGCGGTCGTTGAGGTCGACAATTCTCAGGATGCCAGTTTCGGCCCTGGTGGAGCGATGAATGAAGAACAGCTGCGCAGCCTCAATGACGACCAGCT
>CAZFUG010000292.1:0-6000 GCA_964522035.1 uncultured bacterium | reverse complement strand
GTGGCGTGGTCGGCAGCGAGATTGGTTCGCGTTCACCGGCCGAGTCGATCAAGGCTCAGACGGTAATTGCCCGCACCTATGCCTATGCCAGCCGCGGCAAGCACAACGCCGAAGGCGCCGATGTCTGCGATTCGACCCATTGCCAGGTTTATTCAGGGGTCAGCGCCGAGCGCGACACGATCGACCCGGCGGTTGTTGGCACCAGAGGTATCGTCATGATTTCTGACGGTGAGCCGATCGCCACGCTGTATCACGCGACCTGTGGCGGCATGACCTCTGACAACGACAAGGTCTATGGCGGAGCGCCCCGCAGCTATCTGCGCCGGGTTCAGTGCCCGTTCTGCAGTTCCGGGATCAATTACCGCTGGTCGAGGTCGATCAGCACCGAAAAGCTGAAAAACGCGCTGCGCCAGGAAAAAATAAGCTTCAATCGCCTCTGGGAAGCCAGTATCGAGTCACCGGGTCATCTTGACCGGGTGACAAATCTGGTTCTCAATACCGACAGAGGTGTCGTCAAGGTTAAGGGCACCACGATCAGACGGCTTTTCGACCTGCCGAGCACCACATTCGTTCTCGCCGACCGCAGACTGCCTGCAAAGACAGTTGTGGCAGCCCGACCAGTCGCTCCGGTGCTTCCGGTGTCGAGACCTGCCCGTTTCGTTTCAGAACTGCAAACCCGCAACGAGCACCTGCCGCAGCAGATGCTGGTAATGACCGCTGCCGGGCTCAAGCGCGCGCAGAAGCCAGATGGAGGCTGGCGGGTAATGACGCTGGCAGCAGGCCCCGAGGCGCTTTTCCCTGAAGAAGGAAATTCGGAGGTGCAACAGCCAGTGACGCAGAGGCGTGGGCCACTGGCCAGTATCGAGCTGTTCGGTCGCGGTTACGGGCACCAGGTCGGGTTGTGTCAGTCAGGGGCCATCGAGCTTGGCAAGCGCGAGTGGTCATACAGGCAGATTCTTGCGCATTATTATTCGAATGTTGCCTTAAGAAGCCTTGATTATTAAAATTTCAAGAAGATTGTGAAAAAAGCTCAGATTTCGCTGAGCAATGACCGATAGAAAACTGACAAGTAATAATTTTAAGCTGTCGGAAAGTAATTTCTGACGAACCTTGGAGGAAAGAGCGTATGGGTTTGTTCACCTTTGGGACAAGCAACACGGCAGTTGGTGTCGATATTGGCACCTCGGCCGTCAAGATCGTCCAGCTCAAAAAGACTCCTTCTGGCCCTGAACTGATTAACTACGGTATGGCTCCCCTGCCCTCGGACGCGATGACAGAAGGCGCCGTAAGTAACCCACAGGCAGTAGCAGCGGTCATAAAGGACATTTTGAAAGCACGAAAAATCAAAGTCGAGCGGAGCTTCGCCTCAATCTCAGGTCAGAACGTAATCATGCGCTTCACCAAGCTGCCGATTATGTCTCCTGAAGAACTTGAGCAGACCGTCAGAATTGAAGCCGAGCAGTATGTTCCCTACGCTATTGACGAAGTGAGCATTACACACGCCGTTCTTAAGAACGTTGACGAAGAAGAAGAAGGCGGCGGCAAGTTTCTTATTCTGCTGGTAGTTGCCCAGAAAGACCTGGTTAACTCATATACCGATGTTCTCAAGAGCGCCGGCATTTCACCCGAAATCGTCGATGTCGACACCATTGCCGCCATCAATGCTCTTGAAGACTCTTATATGCAGACCGCCAGCTCGCAGGAAGGCGGCGAAGTAGTCGCTGTAATCGACGCAGGGGCGAGAACCACGAACATTTCGGTTCTGAAATCCGGCGTTCTGATGTTCACCCGTAACATCCCGATTGCCGGCAACAACATTACCGAGATGATCAGAGATGTAATGAAACAGGAATTTGATCAGGCAGAATCGATCAAGATCGAAGAAGCCGAAGTCAATATCGGTGAAGGCGGCGGCAACGAGATTTCTGAAGTGGTCAAGACCACTGTCGAAGAGCTGGCCTCAGAAATTCGTCGTTCATTCGACTATTTCAAAGCCCAGTCGCGTGAGCCACTGATACACCGCATCATTCTGTCGGGCGGCAGCGCCAACCTGCGCAGCTTCAACACCTTCCTGATGAACGAACTGGGTGTGGACGTAAACATGGGCAATCCTCTCGAAGGTATTGCCGTCACCACACCCGACCCGGATGAGCTCTACAACAACCTGCAGCAGTATACTGTTGCAATAGGGCTTGCACTGAGAGGGGTGAAAGAAGACTAAATGATTAGAATTAACCTATTAACCGTCAAGCGGCGAAAGCCAATTCAAATCCCGTTTGCTGCGATCTTCTTTTTCCTGGGTCTCATCGGTATCGGCGCCGGCTTTTACGCAGGCACCCTTGCCATTGAAGGCATGAACGATGACCTGGTTACCCAGCGCCAGGAACTCAAAGATGAAATCGCCCGCGAACAGTCGAAACTCGACATCAAAGACCAGCTGCGTCAGGAAAAGGGTAAGATCGAGTCTGATATCACCCGTCTGAAACAGCTGTCGGGCGCAACTCTGCTGCAGTGGTCACAGGCGTTCAGCAACCTTACCAGCGTTGTTCCTGAAAAGACCGTCTGGATCACCAACCTGCGCATTGACTCTGACAGACGTGTTCAGATCACTGCCTATTCATGCAACGAAGACGGCGCCGAAGAACCCAAGACCGGCGGTCAGCTGACCAAAGGTATTCAGCAGTTCATTCAGGCTCTGCAGGGTCATGAACATTTCGAAGAAGTGTTTCTGACCAGCGCCACAAAGAACATTTACGAAAAAATGCCGGTATGGAGTTTTGAAATCGGTTGCCTCTTCAAACGTTACCTTGGCGAAAAGAATCTGGAGGGCTGATTAATGAATAACTTCGCAGTTGTAACAATTTTCCTCCTGGTTCTCGCGGCCGGGGCAGGCGTATTCTTCTACATGAACTACTACCAGCCACTCGTTGACGAAGCCGAAAAGATCAAGACTGAAATCGACGATCTCGAAAGGCAGAAAGCCCAGCTGGCAAATATCGAAGAAGAGATGGCGCAGCTGAAAGCGCAAATATCGAAGCTGACGGAGCAGAAGAACAAGCTACAGATGGAATCAAACCAGCTGAATACCGTTGTTCCGAAGCTCCTCGACTCGACCGAAACCATTGCCAACAAGTTCAAGGTGAAATTCCAGGATATCCGCATCTCTCCGCTGGTCAGAGCCGAAGACTGGTCTGAACTGCCTGTAGAAATGACGATTCTCGGAACTTTCAAAGACATCGGCAGCTTCCTGACCATCATGGAAAAACGCAAGATCATCAATCTTGCCGCAGGTTCAATGAACGTTTCTGTTTCGGCTGAAGTGGATCGCGACTCAAAAAGTCCTCTGCTCAGCGTGACTCTCAGCGCCAAGGTCTACATCATGGGCGGCGGATACTAAGAAAGGAAGATGACTATGACTGGTTATAACCCACTCAAAACTCTGGGAATCATCTGTCTGGCGGCGTTCCTTCTTGCAGCTCCCGGCCACCTTTCTGCACAGGAAAACCTCGACGACTTTGGCGCCCTTGATGAACTTTCAACCCCTGCTGCTGGCGGCGATGCTCCGGCTGCCGGTGGTGATGCCCCCGCTGCTGGTGGAGATGCTCCAGCTGCCGGTGGCGATGCCTCTGTAAGTGAAAGTACCATTACCGAAACTCCCGAAGCCGGTGGTGGCGATGGTATGACCGCTGAAAGCCCGACACCGGCTGCCGGCGGTGCTGAGCCAGGCAAAATGAGCGAACAGGAACAGGTCGAAGCTCTGATTGCCAAATACACTTTTGCTACTGAAAATCCGAAAAAAGACCCTTTCAGACCGATCGTCGAAAAGAAAGTCGTTCTGCCCCCGGTAAGACCGGTTCAGCCGGTTGCCAGACCCCAGGACACCAAACCTGCCCCGCCGCCGGTCAAACCGATCAGACTTTTCGTTACCGGTATCGTTGGTAATGAAGGCCAGAGACTTGCAGTCGTCAAGTTTGAAAACGACGAACTGACACTTGTTAAAGATCAGATTGTCGAAGGCAAATTCAAGGTTGTTGACATATTGAATGACAGAGTTGTCATTTATTCGAACAAAGAACAGCGCCGCCACACCTTCAAAATCGGTGGCGACGAAAAAGACTGATCAATAATCAGCAGACGAAAAGGCTGTATCAGAGCAGACTCCAGAACCTCAAGGCAGATGCTGTTGATACAGTTTTTTTATACCCGAAATTCACGAAAGGTTTTTGCAGATGAAAAGAAAAAGCATGTTCTGGACAGCCTGGGCAGTAATTGGCCTGACACTGGTGGTTGCCGCCGGAGTAAAAAGTTTTGCCAATGACATTAAAGAGAGAATCGAAAGCTCGGCTCTGAGATATCTCCCTACTGAGAAGTAGACTCTTCATGTTTTTATCCATACAAATTGTTCAAGAGGAAAACTGTGAGGGCTGAATGCCACTGATAAAAAGAAAAATTCAATCACAAATAAATGAAAAATTGCTTAAAGAATTCAGCAAATTTGTCGATGTATCAACTGACATACCCTAAAAGGCTATTGTCGGAGATTCAGTTGTCGGACATTACCGTTCGGAGGTAAAGAAGAATGAGTTCCACGGGTTACACCAGGAAACGAAGTAACATCTTACTACTGTTTGCGGCTCTCACAGTCGCAATGTTGTTGCCATGCACAGCAAAAGCTGACGACAACATCACCCTCGATTTCCGCGATACTGACATCCGTCAGATCATCAAGGTCATCGCCCAGCAGTCAGGCACGAACATCATTGCCGAGAAAAGCGTGCGTGGCCAGGTCACGGTCAAGCTTTCTGACGTATACTATGAAGAAGCCATGAACCTGATCGCCAAAACCAATGGTTTTGCCGTGCGCAAAATCGGTAACACCTGGATTCTCGCTGACGAGAAAAAGCTGGTTGAAGCCTTTGAAAAAGGTCTGACGATTACCAAGCGACTTCAGTATGCCAAGGCTGCCGACGTCAGCAAAGTAATCTCTTCAACCATCAGAAAAGATGTTAAGGTCGCTACCGACGAACGCATCAACGCGGTTATCGTCTCTGGTGGCAAAGACCTGCTCGATGAAGTCAAGAAGCTCATCGAAACCATCGATACGCCTGTGCATCAGGTCATGATGGAAGCCAAGATCGTTGAAGTCAAAACCGATGCCACCAAGAGCATCGGCTTCAAATGGACAGGCAAAACTGGTCAGGAAGCCGCATACAACGAATTCGACAACCTGCCCGTACTGTCAACCAAAGAATACTTTGCCGCCAACCCGGATTCTGGCCTGTATCAGGAACAGTTCACCGGTCAGCAGGGCGATCTCTTTGGTCTTGGCGATTTCTATCGCGACAACCTGCTGTTCAAGGCAACTTTCGCAGCCCTGGAAAAACGCAGCGAAACCAAGGTTCTCAGCAACCCGAAGATCTCTGCTGTTAACGGCCAGGAAGCCAACATCGTAGTCGGTACTAAAGTTATCTATCCCGGTGGCGCTGACCAGCCCCCGAAAGAAAAAGATACCGGTATCAAACTGAAGATCACTCCGCGCATCAATGACGACGGTTATATCACTGTTGACGCTGAACCTGAAGTATCATTCGTTGAATCATGGTCCAACAACAACATGTATCCGGTCATCGGCACCCGTTCTGCCAAGACCACCGTGCGCGTCAGAGACGGCGAAGAGATCCTCATCGGCGGCCTGATCAGAGATGAAGAAGGCAAGGATAACAGCAAGATTCCGTTGCTGGGCAGTATCCCGATCGTAAAATCTCTGTTCAGCTTCAAGGGTAAAAAGGGTCAGTCTCAGGAACTCATCATCCTGATCACCCCGCACATCATCGCCCAGAGCATCGAATCAGCCGCTCCGACCGCCCTGATTCCGGAAACTGGCATGAACCCTGTCGCTGCTGCTCCGGCTGCCGCTCAGCCCGCCGGCACTGTTGACGATTCGTTCGATAACGCGTTCGATACCTCATTCTAAAACCTCCGACTGAAAAAAAGGGCCGC
>CAZFUG010000291.1:0-6004 GCA_964522035.1 uncultured bacterium | reverse complement strand
AAAGGCAGAATAGAGTAGCCAGTATAACTTAACAGCAAAGTTTAGTCAAGACCTATGTACACTTCGGCTGTTTGACATCATGCAGAAGCAGGTCTGAACAATCAGGCAGACGAAGACTCTGCGACAAGGCGCCCGGCAGATAGCCCGGAACAACTACGAAAATCCGAACAGCATTTTCCGCATGACCGACACGAAATCCGGGGAAATAAATTACCCTGGTTTCTATAAACCCAACCAGAAGCGGATTCTGCAATCTTTGCCGCCAGAAACGACTCTTGAATTGCAAATAAAATGTTTTTTTTGTTGACAGGTTTTTTGAAGTATGCCTATATTGCAAACAAATCTTATTCGGATTAATCAGCAATCGTTACATTAGAAAGGGGTTATCGTCATGCCGAAATTTTATGAAAATGAAGAAGTAAAAATCCTTGCCGCCCAGAAAGACTGGGACAACCTTGACGATGATGAAGAAGAAGAAGATCTCGACGAAGACGAACTTGAAGACTTCGACGATGAAGAAGAAGATATAGACGAAGATTTCGACGAAGAAGCAGAAGAAGAATTTGACGACGAAGACGAAGAAGAATTCGAAGACGAAGAAGAAGACGAAGAATTCGACGATGAAGATGAAGACTTCGAAGACGACGAAGATGCCGAATTCGAAGACGAAGAAGAAGTCGAAGAAGATGAAGAAGAAGACTTTGAAGATTACGACGACTTCGAAGATGAAGACGAAGAGCTTGAAGATGAAGACGAAGACGAAGATGACGACGAATAACCTTCGTTTTTAAATTCGCAAAAAAGAAGCACCCCTTTTCAGGGGTGCTTCTTTTTATACTCTTTAATAGCAGAACAGCAAAGCCTGCAAAAGAAAAACCCCGCCGGAAAGCGGGTTTTTTTGCTTAGTCAGATGCCAGTCAGTAATTATTTCTCTGCAGCCAGTAACGAGCCTTTTCTTCTTCAAGAATTCGGCCAATATCTGCTTCAGAAAGACCGAACTCTTTGATATCGGGGCGATTAAGCAGCCAGACCCAGTCGTCATGGTTCCATTGGCCGCTTTTCTGATGAACAAATTCGCGCAGTTTGCCAAGCAGGATTTCCTGTGGGCTGAGGCGGCGTTCAATCACAACCGGAGCAACGGCATGTTCAACATGCACATGTTCTTCAGATGCTTCTGAGTTGTTCGGGGAGCAGGCATACACCTTCAGACCGCCACGCTTACCGCGCTCGAGCAGATAGCCCTCGCGAACCATTGCCTGGAACAGGCGGTACATCGAACCCTTTTCATTTTTATCGAGCTTGCTCTTGAAAAGATCGCGGTTAACGTCGTTGGCAGTGAAATCTTCACAGCCTTCAACATACTTCATGATCTTCTTTACATTCTTTGAGATAACCTGATGCAGATGAATATTTCTATCGTTGTCACAGCGGCGCTTATTGCGCGTGCCCTCAACAACGCCTTTACAGAAGGGAAGTTCACATGTTCTCTTTCGTCCCACGATATGCACCTCTGACTTGAAATCACCTGATATACACCGGGACAATGTCCTGATGACTGCAATAGATTAACCAAGCATCAACAACTTGTCAACCTTTTTCGTCGCGACTGTACAGAACTGACCGAACGCAGTACATAACTTTGAACGACGTGCAGAATCATGAACGAATTGCGCATACCATCGTTCTTATTGTATAATCCCTCCAGAAAAATGAAGCGGAAGGGAACATCACATGCCTCAGTTACGCAAAGACCCGGTAACCAAGCGTTGGGTCATCATCCTGCATGAGCAGGCCAAAACCCCTGCAGACTTCCAGATTCCACAACCCCCGCGCCAGCAGAACAAATGTCCCTTCTGCCCTGGCCACGAAGACATGGCTCCACCGGAAGTCATGTCATACCGCACCCCGGAAACCCTTCCAAATCAGCCAGGATGGGAAGTCAGAGTCATTCCGAACAAGTTCCCCGCCCTGCAGATAGAAGGCGACCTCGATCGAACCGGGATCGGTGTCTACGACATGATGAATGGCGTTGGCGCGCATGAAGTCATAATCGAATCACCGAATCACGACGACGGCTTTCACAATTACACCGTCGAGCAGATATCAAGAATTCTCCGTACATATACAGACCGCTATCGCGATCTCAGGCGCGATAGAAGGTTCAGATACATTCTGATTTTTAAAAACCAGGGTTCTGCAGCCGGTGCCAGCCTCGACCACCCTCATTCGCAGTTGATCGCCACGCCGATCATCCCGAAACGCGCCATGGAAGAAGTTGAGGGAGCCAAGCGTTATTACTACTACAAGGAACGCTGCGTATTCTGCGATATCATACGCCAGGAACTGAGCTCAGGCGACCGGATAATCCATGAAAACGAACAGTTTGTCGCTTTTGCGCCTTTTGCATCGAGGTTTCCCTTTGAAACATGGATTGCCCCAAAAGACCATAAAGACTCATTTGGCGACATCGACAGCAGCGAAATTGAAGGACTGGCCGGCATCATGCACGCCACACTGCGCAAGTTGATCAAAACACTGAACAACCCACCATTCAATTTCATCATTCACACCGCACCCTGCGACGAACACTGTACCGACTATTTTCACTGGCATCTTGAAATCATGCCAAGACTGACTAAAGTAGCCGGTTTTGAATGGGGCTCAGGGTTCTACATCAACCCGGTCGCTCCCGAACGTGCCGCCAGATTTTTAATCAATCAGGAATAGTCAGGAGACCAGCCGTGCCACAACTTCGCAAAGATCCTGTTCTTAAACAGTGGGTAATCATTTCGCCCGAGCGCGGCAAGCGCCCCTCTGACTTCAAAAAAACCGAGCAGCAGCCAGACGACCCCAAAACCTGCCCATTTTGCGAAGGCAATGAAGCGATGACACCGCCCGAGACGTTGTCATTCCGCACCGCCGGAACCCATGCCAACCACAAAGGCTGGTGGGTACGCGTAATCCCTGACAGTGCACCGATTCTCAAACCCGATGGCGATTCTGACCGCGAAGGCATTGGCATGTTCGACGCGATGAACTCGATCGGAGTTCACGAAATGGTTATTGAATCACCGCACCACACAACCACGATCCAGAATTCAACCATCGAACAGGTTCGCGAAGTTATCTGGGCCTACAAACAGCGCTTGCTTGAAATCAAAAAGAATCCCCGCTACAAGCATTTCATGATTGTCAAAAACAGTGGCGAAGGGGTCTCAAATTTTACCCACTCGCATTCGCACATTGTTGCCACCCCGATTATCCCGAAGCGCATCGAAGAGGAACTCGAGGGAGCCCGCGAATATTATCATTATCATGACCGCTGCCTTTTTTGCGACATCATCAAGCAGGAAGCAAAAGAACAGGTTCGCCTCGTTTACGAAAACGATAATTTCATCGTCTTCTGCCCTTTTGCATCGCGGTTTCCGTTCGAAATGGAAATAACACCGAAGTTTCATCAGCCTTTTTTCGAAATGCTCGAAAACAACCAGGTACACAGTTTCGCCACAGCACTGCAGACAGCGCTGCAGAAAATGGAAAAACTGCTGCCGGGACTGCCCTACAACTTCGTTCTGCACACCTCACCCTGCTCAGATTCCTATCGGGAATTCTATCACTGGCACGTTGAGCTGATCCCTAAGCTGACAAAAATTGCCGGTTTCGAGTGGGGCTCAGGGTTCTACATAAATCCCACAACTCCAGAAGATGCCGCAAAAATGCTGCGCGAAGCAAAAGTTTAAGACCCGATCGCCATGGGCTCGCTGTTACATTTGAATTGCAGGTTTTTACATTATTCCCGCTCTTAACCAGCAGAATCAATGCATTAACATATCTATGCCTTACCCATCCGAAAGGTAAAGTTTTTTTCAGACCAATGTTGATGAAAAACTGTAATTGAGCTGATCGCCACAACAGCGGCAACATTTGTTACTGGTGCAGCTCCGCTCAAAAAAAAGAAAACTGCATTTTTTAGTTGACTCGCAGGGGCATTCATGCTAGAATAATTTTACGATATGGGGCTGTGGCGCAGCTGGGAGCGCGCTTGAATGGCATTCAAGAGGTCGACGGTTCGATCCCGTTCAGCTCCACCGAAAACCGGGTTCTGAAAAGAACCCGGTTTTTGTTTTAGCCGGTCAGGTCTATCTCCAGATTGAGACTGCCTTGCCCCTCTTATTTCCAAGCATGTTGCCGAGCTTATTCTGGTATGGGTATTCGTCAAGCTTGGTTGAATTCAGATAGTTCTGTTCATCAGTGGTAACTGTCGTGTCTGCCGATGGCTGCCAGCCATCCTGAGAAAACTCAAAACTGGTGTTGGTTGCCAGATTCAAGGTTACCTGCCAGAAATACGGCTTGCCGGGGCCCCATAGATGCGCCGGCACAGCCGGATCTTTTATATCGTTGTCTCTGAGAAAACCCCAGGCAGCAAGCGAGGCTATTTTGGCCTGCAATACCGCCGGGGTGTCTGAGGCCTGCAGCTCTATCCAGCCAGGGTAACTTGCCACGCGAACCAGATCGAGAGCTTCTCTCACCTGACTGAGGTCTGTATTAAGAGAAGATTCCTTATCACGGCGCGTTATCAGTTCTTCGTTTGGCATCATACGCAGGGCCACTATTCCGCCGACGATCAACATTACAAAAAGCATCATCAGCAGGGCCCCCTGCCTTGAGCTTAAAATTCGTTTACCACTCATAATACTGGTGTCCTCCCTGTAAAGAGTGCTCGCGAGCCGGCGAATGCAGGGTGGCATCCGGGTGATAGGTCGTCGGCCTGGTCTGGCCCTCAAAAGCCCTTTCAAGCTTGATTCCGTCGAACCAGACCCTGCGGTCTGCAACCGGGCTTGAATTATGGAGAATCAGCCTGGTCGAACTGGCAACTGCTGGATCGAAAGTCAGATTGAAGGCAAGATAAACACGATAATATGTATATTCAAGACCATCGACCTCAATTGGTTCGCTGTCTGAGATTCCTGAATAGGCAACCGGGAAACCGACGGCATTATCAGGCAGCGTCAGCTGCCCGGCGGCATTGATTCTGAGAGAAACCGTGGCTACCGGTTTCCCGTCAACATCATACTGAGCAAATACCACGTCAGCGCTGCCGCTGCCCGGGCAGACCCATGCCGACAGGAAATACAGGTCAGTGGCAGGAGCCACCGGCGCAGCGAAAGTAGTGGTGGCAATTTCCTGATACAGACTGCTGGTAGCAACCGCAGCCTGGTCGGCCCCACCAATGACTACTTTGAAGTCACATGAATCGTCGACCGCTCCTCTGGTCATTCGCTGCGGACCAGAAGGACCGTAGGTATCTTTTGTCTGACCGGCAGGAACACTCAGCCTGATCGTTGCTGTCGCAATCGATCCAGGCGGCACCGGTGAATATGAATAGCTGAGAACAGTCAGGTTGGCCCCTGAGATAACATTTGCAGGCTCAGTCAACGAGGCAATGTCACTGAAAGACCAGCCGAGATCGGCGACATCGATTGGAATGTTGCCGGTATTCAGAAAACCGACTTCTACTTCCTTGGTGGCACCAACATCAACGTTACCAAAGTCGATTTCCGACGCAAGAATATCAAAGCTGTAAGAGGCGTTGACAGAAACCCTTACCTGGAAAGTTGCCGAAGCTTCGACACCATTTGGGCTGAGGTTGTCATCATCGTCATCGAAAAACGCAGCCGTAGCCACGTAATTACCGGCACGCGGGAAACCAACTTCCACATTCGCCTGATAAGAGCGGTTACTCATTCCGGCGATTGTCTGAGAAACTGCCGGCGTAAAGGCAAGGCTGGCAACCGGCATTGCATCATCAGGGCTGGTAAGCGGCGTCAGCACTTTCCATCTTACACGCTCAAGCGGCACATTCGAGCCGCTGTAAACGGTTACCGGCAGGTTATAGGTTCCCATGACGTTTCTCGCGCCAAAATCAACTGCCGGATTTGTCAGGTTGGTTTCATAGATCACTTTTGTGCCAATGCTGACCACCAGTTCAAAAGTGTCAGAAACT
>CAZFUG010000290.1:0-6014 GCA_964522035.1 uncultured bacterium | reverse complement strand
ATGCGGTCAAAGCGTTCTTCAGGCCAGTTACGGCAGAAAACTCTTATGATTCTGGCAATGATGACCGGGCTGGTTTCGTTAACGACCAGATCAGGGCCAAGCTCGCGCAATTCCTTCGGCAGCCGGGTCGGCAAGTCTGAGAGAATGCGCATTTTTTCGTTGTCATCGGCTTTCTGCCAGGCGCCCATGAATTCTGACTGACCGCTCAATGTGGCAGCCGGCGCTGAGCCAGCCCCGGCCAGGCGGCCCTTTACGGCACTGATTGCGTGGTTGATCAGCATGGCGCATTCGGCGTCATCTTCAAAACGGCTGATTTCTTCAAGAACCTGCAGCAGTTCTGGCGAAGAACCACTTCTGATAACTTCTTCAAGCGCAAAAATTCTGAACGACTTGATTGGGGCCTTCAGATCATCTATCAGATTCTTTTGTTCGTTATTATTAGACACGGATAATATGATATTAGAATCTGAAGCAGTTTACAATTAAATCAGGACTTGCTGGTCATGGTCCAGACGCCGTCCCATGTTTCACCGGGAGGATTCTTCATGAAATGGTTACAACGGGTGACATACATTCTCGCCAGTTCATCGCGGCGATGCAGCCTGATCGCCGACTCAAAATCTGCAATGGCTTCTTCCCATCTCTGCTGGCGGTAAAAATCGATGCCCCGGTGCGTATAACCTATTACCTCTTCCATGTTCGGAAAAGACTGGCGATCATGATGGTCGAGAATCTGCAGCACTTTCACCGGCTGCAGTTTGCCTTTAACTCTTATCAGGTCGACTTCGCGCACCTGATAGCGGTATTTCAGCTGTTCATAGGTTTTTTCGCTGATGAGAATATCAGAATGATAGAACTTGGTCGCACCTTCAAGTCTTGAAGCCAGGTTGACCCCGTCGCCGATGACCGTGTAGTCCATGCGCTTCATCGAACCTATATTGCCAACCAGAACATTGTCGGTCGCAATACCGATGCCGATTGCAATGGTTTCCTGATTCTTCAGCATCCGGGCAGTATTGAACTTCTTCAGCGCCCGCATCATCTCGATGGCTGTAGTTACGGCACGGTCAGCATCTTCGCCGGTGCTGAATGGCGCCCCGAAAATAGCCAGCATTGCGTCACCGATGAATTTGTCGAGTATGCCGCCATGGTGGAAAAGTGTGTCAACCATGGTCGAGAAATATTCGTTAAGCATTACAACCGTTTCCTGAGGGCCGAGACGCTCAGAAATGGTCGTGAAATTGCGGATATCTGAGAACAGAATACTGAGTTCCTTGATCTGACCGCCGAGCTGGGCATCGCCATCCATGAGCTGATCGGCGATTTCCTTGGTCATGTAACGAGCCAGAGTGCCTTTAAGACGCTTTTCTACCGACAGATCTTCGATGATCATCAGACCACCCATCGGCTGGTCATAAACATCTCTAAGTGGCACCACCGCCATGTTGATCGAAGCTTTGCGTCCCTGCAGCGTTGTCAGTTCGGTATCGAAAAAGGTATCACTGTCGTTGCGGGCAATAACGCGTCGCAGACTGTCGACGACCCAGTGATTGTCACCGGTAAAGAAGATGTCGGCATATTTTCCGATAACCTGATGATCTTCGGCTCCGAGAATGCGCAGAGCCACAGTGTTGGCCTTCTCGATGCGACGCATGTTGTTAACGCTGATGACGCCGTTACTGAGGCTTCTGAGAATGCTTTCGCTGTAGTTATTGGCGTTGAGAACTTCGTTGAAGAGCTTGGCGTTTTCGATGGCAATCGAAGCCTGAGCCGAGAAGCTGCGCAGCTTTTTCTCGTCGAGGCGGTTGAATGCCCCGCCCTTCTTGTTAAGAACCTGAGTTACCCCGATGATAGTGCCGGCTTTGTTTATCAGCGGCATGCAAAGAATATTGCGGGTGCGATACCCGGTTCTGCGGTCGACTTCGGGGTTGAATCTCGGATCTTTATAGGCATCTGGAATATTCACTGTCTGACCGGTAGTGAAAACTTCGCCGGCAATGCCGCGGTTTGCCGGAATGCGGATTTCCTGGTCGTGCATGCCGAGTGCAACCTGCGACCAGAGCTCATTGCCCTTGGCGTCGTGCAGAAAGATGGTGGCCCTTTCGCAATTTAGAATCATGGTAACCGCTTCCATGAGCTTTTCAAGCAGCGGTTTCAACTGCAATTCAGAAGAAATTACCGAGGTGATTTCGAGAAGATGCGATTCATTGTCACGCGCCTGTTTGGTCTGTTCGAACTGGTGAGCATTATGAAGTACCCGGGCCGAATTATCGGTGACCTTTTCGAGAATGCTCATAGTCTCTGGAGCCAGAGGCATATCTCTGATGTTCATCAGCTCAAGAACCCCGATAATCTGACCGGTTCTGGCAATCCTGACCGGCACGCAGATCAGATTGTTCGTCTGAAATCCGGTTTTTTTATCTATCTCGGGGTTGAACAAAGGGTTGGCGTAGGCATTAGAAGAAATGATCGGCTCGCCAGTTTCGAAAACTGCACCGGCAATGCCCTTGTCAGCCGGAAACCTTATTTCTTCAATGTTCTCACCGACGAAAACCCGGGAAAAAAGCTCACCCGAATCGGCATCATGAAGAAACAGAGTTCCTCTCTCGGCGCAGGCGATATCGCAGGTAATCTCGACAAGGAGCTGCAGCAGATTATCCAGAAGTCTTTCGCTGACATTGAGAAGATCTGCGACCTGCTCGAGAATCTCTGACAATACTCTGGCATAATCACCACGCTCGGAAGTTTTTACACTGCCGACAAGCTGCTTAACCTGTGCATCGTCAAGCTTTTCGGTAAGAATACGGTGAATTATGCCTGCTGAATTGTCCATCATCACAACCCTGATTTCTGTTTCGAAGGCATATTCTACTCTGGCATACCGCATAAATACAAGCACATGCTAAAAATTTCACCCATAGTATTAACTGGCTGGAATTTTCGGGTGAAGTTGTGGATTTTGAAATATGCTGATATCCTTTCAGGTAACTCAAATAACAGGAAAGGTTAAAAGATGAAAAAAGTTGATAAACTTTTTAAGAACGCAACAGTTCTGACCGTCGATGAAAAATTCAACCAGTTTCCGAATGGCGCCGTTGCCGTATCAGGCGACTCTATCGTGGCAGTTGGCCCCCAGGAAGAAATCTGCAAGCAATATGAAGCCGCCGAAGTTCTGGACTGCCACGGCAAGATTCTCATGCCCGGGCTGGTCAACGGGCACACCCATGTTCCGATGACGCTGCTGCGCGGTCTGTCTGACGATTTGCGCCTCGATGTCTGGCTGATGGGTTATATCATGCCGGTCGAACGCGAATTCGTTTCGCCAGAAATGGTAGTTCTCGGCACCAAGATCGCCTGCGCCGAAATGATCCGCTGCGGCACCACCACTTTTGCCGACATGTATTATTTCGAAGAACATATCGCCAAAGCCACGGCCGAAGCCGGCATGCGCGCCATCTGTGCCGAGAGCGTCCTCAAGTTTCCCTCACCCGATGCGCAGTTTTACGAAGAATCATTGACCCGCACCCGCACCTTCATTGAACAGTATCAGAAGCACCCGCTGATCGTTCCGGCCATTGCGCCGCACGCCCCCTACACCTGCACCCCGGAAATTCTGCAGGCATGCGCCTCGATTGCCCGCGAATTCGACGTGCCGCTGATGATCCATCTCGCCGAAACCGCCTGGGAAGTCGATGGCCTGCGCGCTGAACACGGGGTTCCGGTTATTCCGTATATCAAGCGCCATCACCTGCTCGACACCAAAATGATCGGCGCTCACCTCGTTCACATCGACGAAGGCGAAATCAGAGACCTGGCGAAATACGGCTGCGGCGGCGTCCACAACCCCTCGTCAAACATGAAACTCGCCTCCGGCACCGCTCCGGTCACCAAGATGGTCGAACTGAACATGAACGTTGGCATCGGCACTGACGGCCCCGCTTCGAACAACGACCTCGACATGTTCGAAGAAATGCGCCTCACTTCGTTCCTGGGCAAACTGCAGACCGGCGACCCCACTTCCCTGCCTGCAAAAACCGTTATCTATATGGCTACCCGCGGCGGCGCCAAAGCTCTGCATCTCGACAAACTCACCGGCTCTATCGAGCCCGGCAAGCGCGCCGACATGATTCTCGTCGATATCAACCCGGTTCACAATGCTCCCCGCTTCATGCGTGACCCGGATGGTCTCTACGCCCAGATCGTTTATGCCGCCAAATCAACTGACGTAACGCACGTCATGGTCAACGGCAACTGGCTGATGAAAGAACGTCAGCTGCTCACCATCGACGAATCTTCACTGCTGACTGAAGCCAAAGCTTTTGCCGCCAAGGTTGACAAGTTCCTCATGGAAAGAGAGCAGTCACTGCTTTCGAAGCTCGTCACCATCGGTGGCGCCACCCAGGAAGAAAGCTTCGAAATTCAGACCAAGGTCAGGGTCGACGATATCGCCCCGGTTCTCGAAAAGATCAACATGCCCGAAATCGTTATCGAGCAAAAGAAGCATTACAAACAGTTCGACACCTATTTCCGCTTCAACAATACCGACCAGATGATTCGCTATCGCGAAGACGAATTGCTCGACGAAAAAGGCGCAGTCAAGAATGTTCGCCCGAGACTGACTCTTATCGAAGAAACCAAGCATGGCGTCAGCCCAGAAAGCAAGATTCTGCTTTCACGCAGCCGCTATCTTGCCGCCGCCGGCAACTCACTGCGCTTCTACCGCGAATATTTCAGACCCGATTCAGTCTTCGAAGTGCAGAAAGATCGCCTGAGATTCCATGTTCTGTTCAAGGGCATCAAATTCTTCATCAACGTCGACACGATGAACCAGCCCGAAATCGGCAAATTCGTCGAAATCAAGAGCAAGACCTGGAGTCGTATCGACGCCGAGCAGAAAACGAAACTCGTTTCTTCACTGCTCAATTTCCTTGGTCTCAAGGCCGACGCCGCGATTCACGAAGACTACCACGAACTCAAGTAATCTTTACTAAAGCCAAAAGCGCACTGTCATCCGACAGTGCGCTTTTTGTCTTAAGAAACTTTAAGAGAAGTGTTTTTCCTGTTACCAGGCGAAATCGTGGCGTTTGGGGTAATTGAATTTATGTTCATACTGCCATGGCGAATTCTTTTTCGGGCAGAAAACCTTGTGAACGCTGGCAGAAATCATGGTGTCGCGTGGCAGTCCCTTGAGCGCCATGGCACTTGAACCGCGTGGGTAAAACAGCCAGACCGCAGTCGTATAAGGTCGCATACCGCCGTTGACGATCTGAATGAAACGCTCGCTGAAAAGCTTGTGTTTGCCTTCGTCGGCGGTGAATTCTACATCGATGAAGGCGCGGGTGATCACTTCTGGCGAATTATTGAAAACCCGCACCTTGATAAACGGGTCGTAATTTGCCTTTGAATAGGGGTCGGCGGCAAACTCGATCGTGATGATTTCGAGCAGCGCCGGGTCGACAAAACCGGTCTGGGTATCTTCCCTTACTTCCTGGGCTGATACTTCTGACTGAAAAATCCAAAAAGCTGCCAGACCGCACAAAATTGCGCAAAACAACAAAGTTCGCATCGTTTTAAACATTTTCTGCCTGCAACATTGATAAATGAGGTTACCTGCCCCCTTTATCGACTCATCTGCAACCTTTATTAACCGATGTATATCAGGCACCGGCGAAAAACTGTCCGGCCTCGAAAGCCTGCCGTTTTTCCGTTAAATCTGCTTATTGTTGCTGCCCTGATATGGTTTCGGGATGTCTGTTTTTGGAGTATAATTATCGGGTAGCGGAGAAAAATAAAATGTACACCAGAAAACTTTTCGGTCTGTCTTTGCTCGCAGGTCTTACCTTTGCATGCCTTACGGTTGCCCGACCGGCTTTTGCCGACCTGACGAACCGCATCGACGCCACCCACATACTCGCACGCGAATACGAACTGCCAAAACAAGGAGTTGGTGCCGCAGCGGGAATCGCCTATGCCGACGGGCAGACCGATATCAGAAGAGTGCGCCGCACGGCAAC
>CAZFUG010000289.1:0-6059 GCA_964522035.1 uncultured bacterium | reverse complement strand
ATCCCGTCTTCTCTCTGCGCCTGGTCACGGAAATTTTCAATGAGCTTTTGTATAAGGTCTGAAAAAGTCGTTTTTTTGCCTTAAATCCTAATTAAAAAGGAAATCGGCTGGTCCGACCCCAAATTCAAAATTAGAAATGGAACTTGGGCATGTCGGTGATCGGGCTGACGAAGGTAAAGCGGAAATTTTCGTTGTTATTGTTGCTGTCGCCATCCCAACGGCCGTGAATGAAGAACTTCAGCGCGACGTTGAGTTCGCCGAACTGTTTGTAATAAGGCGCGTTGCGAAACAGCAGACGGTCAACGACGGTGTTTTCTGGCAGTTCCATCAGGCGGTTGATGTTATCGATGCGTTGGGTCGGATGAAAAGAGATGATTTTGATGCGCTGCGCGCGGTTCTTCAATTCCTGTTTCATGGTCATGAATTCGCGCTGTTCGCCGTTGACTTCGATGTAAAAATTCGCCAGGCCTTCCTGGGTGAGAAAGCCGTTGTAGGTGATGGTCATCGCCATTTCGCCCGGGCGCTGCAGCCAGTCGACTCTGACGCTGACGGTGCCGTCGGCATCGGTGATTTCTCTGGTTTCCGAGTTGATTATATCGAGATCATTCATTTGCGCACCTGCTTCGACGGTAACAAACAATAAAGCTGCCAGCAAAAGAATAAATGTAATTGCCTTTTTCATAATTTCGACCTCCGGAATAAAATTCCGATGGCTTTATAGCAATTATCGTGCCAACTTTTAAAACGCGCGGCTGGAGCTTGCGTATCGCATAGCAGTCACTTTTTCGTATTTATGTTACAAAAATTAAGCTGAATCTCATATCAGACAGGAAATTGGTTGAAAATGGCGCTGGGTCGTCGAAATAACAAATCTGCCAAAACTTTATAACCAATAATTGAACTTTTTTTGTTCAACCTGCACGGTTTTTGAGCAGGGCAGTTTTTTACCAGCTGCTGTAAGGGCGACCCTTGAGATCTAGCTTGTCACTGGCCGAGAAAACATCGAAAACATTGCGCATGTCTGAGATTTCGGCGTTCTGGGCGTCGGTAGTCGATCGGGTTTTCCAGTCTGCCTTTTCGGTGAACGGGTCGAGAGGGATTTTGCGCAGCAGCCGGTTTTCGACGAGTTCTTCAAGGCTGGCCGGAAAATACGCCGCATCATCGAGGCCGGGTTCTTTTGCCGACTTCTTTTCGTAATAGCGGTCGATGGCCTGGCGCATTTCTTTCAGGTGTTCGCGCAGCAACTCTTCTTTCTGCTGTCTGACGACATTTTTAGCAATCGGAACCGCAGTCGTCGAAAGAATACCGATAATCAGAGTACAGACTATCAGTTCGAGCAGCGACAGGCCTTTTCTTTCAGTAATCAGCATAGCTGCGGCCACCATGATCGGTTGGGGATTTTGCCGTGTCGTCGGGCGCAAAAAGCCTGATATGACCTTCGAGCTGGTCGTAATGCCAGGTTCCGGCAGCATTGCTTCCCTGCCATTTTTCGGGGATGCGGCTGATGAATGCCGGCACCAGTTCGTTCAGCGATGCGGGAAACCGCCCGTTGTTGTGCAGGGCATACTGATATACCGCAGTTCGCAGCAGATTCAGGTCGTGCAGCAGGGCTGTGTCTTTGGCTTTTTTCACGACGCGGGCGTTGTGGTAACCCGCCGCAGTCACGAGAATGCCGATCACCGAAACCACGACCAGCATTTCGATAAGGGTAAAGCCCCGGCGCCTGTTGGGCCGGCTGCGGGTCTCTGCATTTTGCAGTGCTTTAAGCATGAGGTTCCTCAGTTGAACTCGAAAAGATTGCGGCTCCCCTGCCCTTCAGCCGCCGGCGCCGCCTTTTTGAACTTCAGGCTGGTATAGACAAATGCCTTGTCGGGTTTGATTTTCAGGAGCCTGGCAAGAACTTTCAGCTCGGCTTCAAGGGCATCGAGCGATTTATTGCGGGTGATCACAGGGTGTGAAACGAATTCGAAGAGTCTGAGAACCAGTTCCCGGGTTCCGGCAGCTGTCAGTGTCGACAATTCAGGGTTCTCTGCCATCTGAACTGCGGCTTCGGCAGCTGCAAGATCGGTATTCAGGCGGCTGGCATACTGAGGGTATTCTTTGACAACAGGCTTCAGGCTTCTGATAAGGCTTTTGATACTTTCCGGCTTAACCTTCGGCATTATGTCACGGATGGCAATTCGCAGCTGTGGTATTTCAACAGGTTCGACAATCAGGCTGTCGATTACACTGCTGCCATTTTCATAAACGATTGTCAGCAGAAGAATTATCAGCAGACCGTAAAGAACGCGCTTCTCACGGGCGCGCAGGCGCAGTGTGTCGATGACGTCTTCACGGTGTTTAACGGCAAAATCGCTTCTTTTGTCTATCATTTTACCAGTAACCTCATTGTGAGAGCGTAGCGGGCGCCTTCGATCAACACGATTTCATTGATGATGACCGGTGAATCGAGGCTTTCTACCGCCGCGAGAAAGCTGCGCATATTGGCATAATCTGCCTGCAGGTTCATCTGCAGTCGATAAGATGGCACTGCAAGCTTGTCGAATTCCTCGTTGAATTCATAGCGCACCTCTTCAAGGGAAACATTTGCCGAGCCTGCAAGCTGCTGCAGCCGGTCGATCAGCGCCGGCAGATCTGCTTCTGCGGGCAGAATACTTCTGGTTTCTTCGCGCAGGTTTTTAAGGTGCTTCAGGCGATGGCTCTGGTCGAGAAAATTTTCGCGATTGTGCACTGCCAGTCGGGCGCCTTTTATCATTTCGGCATAGCTTGCGGCGGCAGAATTGAGGGTTTCATTCTGCGGCTCAATCAGCATCGTGGGCAGAAAGAACAGAACCAGCAGAATGAAAAGCGGTAACGGTGCGCGTTCTTTGAGTTTTTTCAGTTCATTCGGGTTCATCAGGGCAAATCCCCGCTTTCTCCGGCATAATCGACCTCGAGGCTGAAGGTCACGCCGGTATTGCCTTCGATTTTGCTGCTGGCATGCTTTTTCAGGTTCGGGTTAACGAAGACGCTTTCGGCAAAAAGTGCCCGCAAAAGTTCGGTGACTTTGCCAAGGTCGGCCGCTTCGCCTTCAAGGCTGATCCTGACAAGCTTTTCCGGGCGAATGCCGATGCGTCTGTAGCGTATCTGCGGCGGGGTCAGCTTTTCAAGCCGGTTGAGCAGCGTGCTCCAGGAAGTGCGGCACAGGGTCGATGCCCGCCGCCAGGCAAAATATTCGCTTTCAGCCTCTTCCAGGTCTTCTTTTGCCGGTCGAAGTTTTGCCAGCTCTTCCTTGAAGCTGCCAAGGCGCTTGCTCAACTGCTCTTCGGCATCCTGATAGAAAGCGGCTGTGCTGCCGGCAGCGCTGTATTTATAGGCAAGAAACATGGCCAGAGCGAGCGGCACTGAAAACAGAATGACCAGAGAGGTCTTCAGCATGAAACTGCTGCCCTTGCGATAAACGACCGTTGGTTTGAAATTTAAAAAGTGCTTCATCTTTTCACCTACTTCGCCAGCAGACCGAGGCAGGCGGCAAAAGCCGGCCCGGTTCTGAGCTTGTCTTCATCGACTTTTTTGGCCAGCGGTATTTCGGCCAGCGGGTTGAACAGCCGGCACGGTGTTTCGAGATATTCGGTCAAAAATGTTTCGAGCCCGGCGAACATGCTGCTGCCACCTGTCAAAAACACTGCCGGCAGTCGCGAAACATTGAACTTGTCCTGGAAAAATCTGAAAGTCACATTGAGCTCACGCAGCCAGTTGCCGAAGATGCGTTCGATGCGCTGCCTTCGCCCAAGCAGTTCACTCACGTCGGCCCGGCCGGTCGGGAAAAACTTTTCCGAATGTTTTGTCTTCATTGCCGCTTCGAGATTGATTGAATCGAGTTCGCTGATGATTTTGGCGAATTCTTCGCCGGCCACTTCGATAACCCGCTCATACATCAGTGCACCACGGTTGTAGGCCTTGAAAACCGTGGTTTCGTGGCCGATATGCAGGTTGATGACGGTCTGATCGACGGTGCGGTCAGGAAATGATTCTTCGAACAGGTTGAATACGCCAAGCGAAGATGTGTCGAATGCCATGACCTCGATATGCAGGTCTGTGGTCAGGCTCGAAAGAATTTCGATGATTTCGGCTTTAACGGCTGCCGCCAGCACCAGGAAATGCCCGGGAGCGCCTGCCGGATCAGGGCCGAGAATCTGATAATCGACGAACACCTTCATGCCTTCGGGTATCGGCAGGCTCTTTTCGAGGCGCCACGAAAGAAAGCCCGGAAAACGGCGTTCATTGTCGGAAAGCTCCATGGATGCGAGATGCAACTTGACCCAGCGGTCAGGCAAGCCGACGACAAAGCCCTGGCGGGTGTTTTTAACGTTACGGACCAGCCCCGAGAGAATATTTTTGAAGACGGTCAGGTCACTGATGAATGGGCCGGTAAAGTCACCACCCAACATTCCCTGAGGGAGTTCGACCATGGCAAGATTGCGGATGACATAACCCTGACGGGCGGGGCCCGGGTCGACAGCCGCGATTTTAATGCTGCTGGTGCCGATATCGAGGGCAACCAGATCGGTATAAAGGTTCATCAGAGCACCCCTTCTTCAAACGTGACACGGTTCATTTCTTCGAATGTGGTCAGGCCCCGTTCGACTTTCTGCCAGCCGGCGCGCCGCAACGGTACCATGCCCTGAGCCATCGCCGCTTTCTTGATTTCGAGCGGTGACTGACGGGTGAGAATCATCTGCTTGATCGCCGGCGACAGTTCGAGAACTTCGAAAATGCCGGAACGGCTCTGATAACCTGTATCGTGGCAGAAACGGCAACCTTTGCCCTTTTTGAATTGAACATGCGAATAATGTTCGAAGTCGATGGTCAGGCGCTTCATTTCTTCGGTTATCGTGGTGTCGTCGCCGGTGCAGTTCTTGCAGTTCAGGCGCAGCAGGCGCTGCGACATGATCAGGTTGAAAGAACTGACGAATTCATACGGGTCGATTTCCATGTTTTCGAGGCGCGAAATAGCATCGGTGACGTTGTTGGCGTGAATCGAGCTGAAAACCAGATGCCCGGTAAGTGCCGCATTGATGGCAATTTTTGCGGTTTCCGGGTCACGAATTTCACCGACCATGATCTTGTCAGGGTCCTGGCGTACGATTGAACGCAGACCCGAGCTGAAGGTCAGCCCCTTCTTTTCGTTTACCGCAATCTGAACGATATCGGGCAGCTGGTATTCGACCGGATCTTCGATGGTGATGAACTTGTCTTTCGGTGTGTGAACAAACTTCAGGGCCGAATAGAGCGTGGTGGTTTTGCCGGAACCGGTCGGGCCGGCAACCAGAATCATGCCGTATGGCTTTTTGACGTTGCGCTTGAACAGCAGCAGGTCGTCGCCTTCGAGCCCGAGCCTCTGAATATCGAGGCCGAGCGCCGATTTATCGAGAATACGCAGAACCACGGTTTCGCCAAAGATCGAAGGCAGAACCGAAACGCGGAAATCGACGAACCGGTCATCGATTTTCAGCTTGAAGCGGCCATCCTGCGGCACACGTTTTTCGGCGATATCGAGCTGAGCCATGACCTTGAGGCGAGAAATGATCGGCCCGCGCAGACGCGGTTCGACATCTGAAAGCACCTCGAAAAGAACGCCGTCGATACGGTATTTGACCTTAAGCTGCGATTCGTAGACTTCAAAGTGAATGTCGCTCGAACGTTTGCGCACGCCCTTGAGAATAATGGCATCGACCATTCTGATAACCGGGGTTTCACTGCCGAAACCGGCGCTTTTGGTGACGCCGGCGGCGGGGGCATCGTCTTCTTCTTCGATCATCACTTCGAGCGGCGGAAAATTCTCGAGATCGGCAAAAACCACCTTTGAGTCGAGGCTGGTTTCAATCATCAGATTCAGAAGTTTCTGAATTGCCATCTTCGAGGCAACCAGCGGGCGGATCGGCAACCCGAGCTGAACTTCGAGTTCTTCGATCGAATCGACGTTGCCGGGGTCATGCATGATCAGCTGAATTACCTTGCACAGATTCTGATGCGGAATAAAGCAGTAGCGACGCATCAGGGCAACGTCAATGCCGTTA